>NZ_NFLJ01000035.1 GCF_002160865.1 Massiliimicrobium timonense | reverse complement strand
TGGAGCCTCAAAATTTGCATATTTGGAACGAAGTCATCCACGACAATAGATATAATACCATATATTTTTCTATTTGAAAACTAAAAGCTGTTGACTTTTTACTTTGTCAACAGCCTGAAATGGATTAAAGAGTTATCTTTAATCCATTTGCATATTTTCCCATTGTTCTAGAAGATCTTCAAGTTGACGATTTGTTTCATCGATGTTTTGAGTGACTTCGTTATATTTTTTATAATCATTTAAAACATCTTCTTGTTGGAGTTGATGATTGAAATCTTTTATTTGTTCTTCCAAATGAGAGATTTCTTTTTCTATCTTTTTGATTTGATTTTGATGTTTACGTTGTAATGATTGGGCTTTTTTGTTTTCTATATAAGATTGATTTTTTTCTTTTGTTTCTTTGGTTTCTACTTTTTTATCTAAGTATTGTGAGTAATTTCCTGTATAGACATGACATCCATGAGCGTTCATTTCAACCACCTGTGTGGCAAGTTTATTAATAAAATAACGGTCATGACTAATAAATAAGATTGTTCCTTCAAAAGATAATAAAGCATCTTCTAAAACTTCTTTAGATTCAATATCCAAATGATTAGTTGGTTCATCAAGAATCAAAAAATTACAACGTGACAGCAAAAGTTTCATTAAAACGATACGTCCACGTTCTCCACCAGATAAAACATCAATTGTTTTAAAGACATCATCACCTTTAAATTGAAAAGATGCACAGGCATTTCTAATTTCCGTGTTATTCATTTGGGGATATGTATCACTAATTTCCTGAAAAATAGTTTTATGGAATGATAATGATGTATGTTCCTGATCATAGTAACCAATCATAACTTTTGTTCCTAATTTGATTTTACCAGAAGTCGGCATATAATCATTTAAAATAAGATGAAATAATGTTGTCTTCCCAATACCATTAGGCCCAATTAAAGCGACACGTTGCTGCTTTTTGACTTCAAAGCTGATATGTTCAAATAAAGGTTTATCAAATGCCATCGCTAAGTCTTTGACTTTGAGAACATCGTAGCCTGATTCTACTAAAGGTTGAAATTGAATACGTATAGCTTGTGGCAGGGCATCTGGTTTTTCGACTTTTTCCATTTTTGCGAGTGCTTTTTCTTTACTTTCAGCACGTTTGACCTGTTTTTCACGATTAAATGACTTTAATAAATCAATGCTTTCCTGCATACGTTTGATTTCTTTTTGATTATCAATATAATGTTTTAATTCAACTTCACGATTGTGCTTTTTAATGATAGCATATTCTTGGTATGAACATTTATAAGTTGTGGCTTTGCCGTGTTCAATTTCTACAATCTGATTAGAAATTTGATCAATGAAATAACGGTCATGAGATACCATAATAATGGCATGAGGATAGTTTTTTAAATAATTTTCCAGCCATTCAATGGATTCTACATCTAAATGATTGGTTGGTTCATCTAAAAGTAAAAGGTCTGGTTTTAATAATAATAATCTTCCTAAAGAAAGACGTGTTTTTTGCCCACCGGATAAAATAGAAATAGGCATATCCCACATAGATTCATCAAAACCTAAGCCTTTTAAAACACCTTTGATTTGACTTTGGTAGCTATAACCATCCTGACTTTCAAATTCATATGTTAAGCGTTCATATTCATCCATAATAGAATCTAAATGTTGATGAGAGGACATTTGTTGTTCAAGTTCACGAAGACGCTTTTCTTTCATGATTAAGGATTGAAAAACATCCTCTAATGCCTGATAGACAGTCAAATTAGGATTGAGTGTATTATGTTGTGATAAATAGCCTATTTTGGTATTTTTAGGCATAAAGATTTCACCGCTGTCATAACTTTCCTCACCACAGATGATTCTTAATAAGGTTGTCTTACCAGCACCATTGACACCAATAATAGCTAATTTATCATGTTTTTCAATTTTAAAAGTAATATCTTTAAGTAAATCAGTTCCCTGAAATGATTTTTTTAAAGATGAACAAGCTAGTATCATATTTATCACCTTGTCCATTGTAACATACATCATTGAAAATATAAACTCTAAAAGTTATTGTTGATTGTTTAAACATAACCTTGTATAATTGTATACAATAAATATAAGGGGTGATCAAAATGAATTTAGCATATAAAGTTTTACAGGCACATTTAAAAGAAGGAGAGTTAATTCCGGGAACACCTATTTGTATAGGAATCGACCAGACATTAACACAGGATTCTACAGGAACAATGGCTTATCTACAGTTAGAAGCCATGGATACAGGAAAGGTGGCAGTTGAAAAAGCTGTGGCTTATATTGATCATAATATGTTGCAGACGGGATTTGAAAATATGGATGATCATGAGTTTATTCGTAGTGTGGCGAAAAAGCATGGGATTACTTTTTCTAAACCGGGAAATGGTGTTTGTCATCAGTTACAGTTAGAAAATTTTTCAAAACCAGGAAAAACATTAGTCGGTAGTGATTCACATACACCAACTTGTGGGGCGATGGGAATGATTGCGATTGGAGCTGGTGGATTGGATGTTGCAGTGGCTATGGCGACAGGAAAATATTATTTACAATGCCCAAGTGTAATTCAAGTGAATTTAACAGGGAAGAAAGCTTCTTGGGTGAGTGCTAAAGATATCATTTTAAAGATTTTACAAATCTTGAGTGTCAAAGGTGGTGTCAATAAAATTGTTGAGTATACAGGGGAAGGTATCGCTTCATTATCTTTAACGGATCGAGCAACTATTTGTAATATGGGAGCTGAACTTGGAGCAACAACATCTATTTTTCCTACTGATGAAAGAACTTTAGAATATTTAAAGCAACAAGGTCGAGAAGAAGATTATGTTGAATTCAAAGCAGATGCAGATGCAAAATATGATGAAAGATTGGATATTGATTTATCAACATTGGAACCAATGGTTGCAAAACCTCATAGTCCTGATGCTGTTGTGGCAGTCAAGGAATTAGAAGGAATGCATATTCATCAGGTGGTTATTGGTTCATGTACGAATTCATCATTTGCAGATATGATGCGTGCAGCTAAGATTTTAAAAGGACGTAAAGTGGCTGATCATGTGTCTTTAGTTATTGCACCGGGTTCTTCGAGTATTTTGGCTATGTTATCACAAAATGGAGCTTTGGCTGATATGATTCATGCTGGCGCAAGAATCTTAGAATGTGGATGTGGACCATGTATTGGTATGGGACAGGCCCCTCTTTCTCAAGGGATTTCTTTAAGAACAATTAATCGTAACTTTAAGGGACGTTCAGGAACAAATGATGCTGGAGTGTATCTCGTATCACCAGAAGTGGCAGCTCTTTCTGCGATTAAAGGATATTTATCTTGTCAGTTTGAAGATGATATGTCTTTAGATGAAGTACCAATGACGCCATTTATTAAAAATCAGAATTTCTTTATTGATGAATATGATCCACAAACAGAAGTTTATATGGGACCAAATATTAAACCTGTTCCTCGTGGTGAAAAATTAAATGATGATATTCAAGGAAAAGTTGTATTAAAAGTAGGGGATAATATTTCAACCGATCATATTGTTCCATCAGATTCAAAACTTTTACCATTTAGATCAAATGTCCCTCATCTTGCGAAATTTGCTTTTTCAAAAGTGGACGATCAGTTCTATACAAGAGCGAAGGAAAATCATGGTGGATTTATTGTTGGGGGAGATAATTATGGACAAGGTTCTTCAAGAGAACATGCTGCTTTAGTCCCTAATTATTTAAAGATTAGAGCTATTTTTGCTTTATCTTTTGCAAGAATTCATCGTTCTAATTTGATTAATAATGGTATTTTACCGATTGTGATTGATCAGAAAGGTTATGATTTCTTTAATGAAGAAGATGAATATGTATTATTGAATGTTAAAGAATCAGTTGAAAAAGATGAACCCATCATTGTTCAAAATGTTCAAACAAAAGAAACTTTATCAACACAGTTGACTTTAGCACCTAGAGAAAAAGTGATGATTTTACAAGGTGGTTTATTAAATGCGATTAAAGAATTGGGAGGGGATTTTTAATGAAAGCTGTTTTAATTCCAGGAGATGGAATAGGACCAGAGATTGCTGAAAGTATTAAAGATATCACAAAAGCAATGAATTTAGATATTGAATGGTTAGAATATCGCGCGGGAGCTGAATATGCCAAAGAAACAGGAGAAGTGTTTGAACCAGGATTGGTAGAAGCTATTGAGCAATATAAATGGGCTTTAAAAGGTCCAACAGCCACACCTATTGGAACTGGTTTTAGAAGTGTGAATGTGGCTTTAAGACAAAAATTTGCCACATATGCTAATGTTAGACCGATTCGTTCTTTTAAGGGTGTTGAATCAAGATATGAAAATATTGATCTGGTCATCATTCGTGAAAATACAGAAGACCTTTATAAAGGTATTGAATATAAACTGAATGAGAATATGGCTAATGGAGTGAAATTAATAACAAGAGAAGCCAGTGAAAAAATTTGTCGTTATGCCTTTGAATATGCGAAAATCAATCAGCGTCATAAAGTGACAGCTGTTCATAAAGCCAATATCATGAAATATACCGATGGACTTTTCTTGGAGGCTTTTAGAGATGTTGCTAAATATTATCCTGATATTGAAGCACAGGAAGTCATTGTTGATAATATGTGTATGCAGCTTGTTTTAAGACCGGAAACTTTTGATGTTCTGGTTGCACCTAATTTATATGGCGATATTGTTTCTGATTTATGTGCTGGACTTGTTGGAGGACTTGGTTTTGCGCCTAGTGGAAACATTGGAGATGAATATCGTATTTATGAGGCTGTTCATGGCAGTGCCCCAGATATTGCTGGACAAAATATTGCTAACCCAAGTGCATTATTATTGGCTTTTGCGTTAATGTTAGAAGATTTAGGGAATATTGAAGCAGCGAAGACATTAAGAGATGCTTTAGCAAAAGTTGTTGAAAAACAGGAAGTTGTCACTCCTGATATTGGTGGCCATGCTTCAACTACAGAATTTGTTCAAGCAATCATAAATGAATTATAGGAGGGAAAGCAATGCCATCACATAGTTTATTTGAACATGTATCACATGGCTCTTTAGGAAATAAGATATTTGATATTTTAAGGGATCGTATTTTAAATGAAGAATACGAACATGGACAGAAGTTAAATGAATTAGCTTTGGCTAATGAGCTGAAGATTAGTCGTACTCCAATTCGTGAAGCTTTAAAACAATTGGAATTAGAAGGACTTGTTGAAAGTATTCCTAATAAAGGAGTCTATGTGAAGGGATTTTCTCCACGTGATATTGATGATATGTTTGAAATTCGTTGTGCTTTAGAAGGATTAGCTATTCAGTTGGCTATTGATAGAATGGATGAAGAACATCTGGCTAAGATTAAAGATGTTTTTGAACTCATGGAGTTTTATACATTAAAAAAGGATCAGGAAAAAATTAATGATTTAAATATTTTATATCATGAAACAATTTATCAAGCGACACAATCTCAATATTTTGAACAATTATTAAAAGATGTTCATTATTATGTATCAGTGACAAGTCGTCATTCTATTACACAACCAGAAAGATTAGAAACAGCCATTCAAGAGCATCGTGCGATTTTAGATTCGATTGTATCTGGAGATAAAAAATTAGCTAAAGAGACTATTCAAAAACATATTAGAAAAACACAGACGCTTGTTCGTGCTTATTATGCTAATAAGAAAAGGAAAAATGATAAATAAAAAGGAATGTCATTTCAACTGACATTCTTTTTTTATGGTAAAATAGGCTTTTCTTTATTAAAAATAAATTCAAGTGTATATAATGGGTAATAATGTACATTTTGAGAATTTTCACCAATATTTTTTTGAGAAAATTTCAAAGCTAAGGAAGGATTGTATTTTTTTATAAAATTATTAAATGATGTTGATGCTGTGTTACGTGATGATTTGACTTCAATAGGAGTTACTTCTCCTTGATAATAAATGATAAAATCGATTTCCTGTGATTGCGAAGGTTCATAATAATAAGTTTCTTTCTTTTTTGAATGAAGTATTTGGGCAATGATATTTTCATATAGAGCACCTTTGAAATATCCTAAATCTCCCAAAATCAGTGCTTTAATGACAGCTTCATCAAATTGGGATATAAGAAGACCAGTATCTGCCATATAAATTTTAAATATATGCAATTCTTTGTTGACTTCTAACGGAATATCTGGATTTTTTTATCTATATGTTTTGATAATAAGTCCACTGTCTTTCAACCAATCAAGACTTGATTCATAATAGCGTGCATTTCCACCTTTTTTGATTAATTTATATTGAAACTTCTTATTTTCTTTAGCAAGTTGAAGAGGTATAGAATCATAACATTCTCTTGCTTTTATTTTTTCAGAACCATGAGCATATTTAAGCATATCATTTCTATAGTCATCAACAATCTGTCTTTGAACCATCAAAGCTTCTCTATAGGATTTTGTCTGAAAATAGGTCTGTACAACTTCTGGCATGCCGCCAATAATCATATAGTCTTTAAAGAACTGATTAAATTTTTCATGAATTCCAGTAGGAATAGACTTATGATTTTCAATCGATTGATAAATAATATCAATGACAGATGGATTGATCCTCATTGCATCAATGAATTCTAGAAAAGTTAATGGATACATCTCCCATGTTTCAACATAGCCAACTGGAAATGAAGAACTTGATGCCACAAGCAATACCTAGCATACTTCCAGAACAGATAATATCACATGGAAAATTTTCAGAAAGAAATTTTAAAGCTGTAAAAGCATCACTGCATGCTTGAATTTCATCTAAAAAGAGTAAAGTATTCTGATCAAACTGAATATTTATATATGTTAATTCAAGATATTGTAATAAATCATGAGAGGTTTTTGTTTGTTTGAAAAGTTCTTGAAATTCGTTATCTCTTTTAAAATTAATTTCAACTAGATTTTTATAATTGTTTTTAGCAAATTTTCTAATGATATAAGTTTTACCTTTATGTAAAGCTTTACATAATGGAAAGTGCCTACTGGATAGATTCCATTAATAGTAGAATCTTTTAAAACTTCCATTATAGAGTAGTAGAGTGGTACTTTTCCTATCATTAAATATCCTGGTATATGAATAAAAAAATTATGATCATTGTATTGCATACATAGGGAAACATATGGATTAAGAATTATTAAAAGAAGAATGAGGAAAAACATTTTATATGAAGAAATGGCAAAATGCTTAAATATGTCAGCTTCAACATTTTATGGAAAAGTCGGTAATCAAACATATCTTTTTTTATTAGAGATGATGACATAATTAAGAAAAGTTTAATATCAATCATAAAGCTACAATATAAAAGAAAAAGGAATGGTCATGAGAGGTGAGAAAACGTATTAGTTTCTTTTAGAACTTTTTTAATTATAGTATTGATTTTGTAACTTATAAATTCATTTTTATATGTATTTATTAACACTATATCACGGAAAATCAATGTTTTTCATATAAACTCTTTTCAAGAAATGAAAATAATATGCAAAGTGAGCTTTTTGATATTATACTATATGTAGTAAATACAAGGAGGAAAAAATAATGGAAAAGAAACCTGTAAAAATTGTCACAATTGGTGGAGGAAGTAGTTATACTCCTGAATTGATGGAAGGATTTATTAAAAGATATGACGAACTTCCAATTAAAGAAATTTGGTTAGTTGATATTGAAGATGGAAAAGAAAAACTAGAAATCGTTGGAGCAATGGCTCAACGTATGTGGGATGCTTCACCATATGATGTCAAAGTACATTTAACTTTAGACCGTAGAGAAGCTTTACCTGGAGCAGACTTTGTCACAACTCAATTTAGAGTGGGATTATTAAATGCCCGTGTGAAAGATGAAAGAATTCCTTTCTCTTATGGAATGTTGGGACAAGAAACAAATGGTGCTGGAGGAATTTTTAAAGCTTTCAGAACAATTCCAGTGATTTTAAGTATTGTAGAAGATATGAAAGAATTATGTCCAGATGCATGGTTAATTAACTTTACAAATCCAAGTGGAATGGTCACTGAAGCTGTTATGAAATATGGAAAATGGGATAAAGTGATTGGTTTATGTAATGTTCCTGTAGGAGCAATGATGAAAGAACCAGAAACAATTGGAAAAACTTTAGACCAGTTAACATACAAATTTGCTGGATTGAATCACTTCCATTGGCATAAAGTTTTTGATGAACACGGAAATGAAGTGACTCAACAAATTATTGATGCTATGTATGAAGGAAAAGATGGAGGAATTCCAGCTAATATTCATGATATTCCATTCTTTAAAGAACAACTTGATACAATGCAAATGATTCCATGTGGATATCATAGATATTATTATCGTCAAGAAGAAATGTTGAAACATGGACTTGAAGAATATAATACAATTGGAACAAGAGCACAACAGGTTAAACAAACTGAAGAAGAATTGTTTGAATTATATAAAAATCCTGATTTAGATCATAAACCTGAACAATTAGCAAAACGTGGAGGAGCACATTATAGTGATGCTGCCTGTGAAACAATTGCTTCTATCTATGCCAATAAGAACACACATATTGTTGTCACAACAAGAAACAATGGAGCAGTGCCTGATTTACCAGTAGAAGCAGCTGTCGAAGTTTCTTCATTCATTGGAGCTACAGGAGCAAGAGCAATTGCCTTTGGACCATTGCAACCAGCAGAAAGAGGATGGTTACAATGCATGAAAAATATGGAATGGTGTGTAGAAGAAGCAGCTGTTACAGGGGATTATGGAAAAGCATTACAGGCATTTATCTTAAATCCACAGATTCCATCAGGAGCCACAGCAAAAAGAGTATTAGATGAATTATTACTTGCCCATAAAAAATATTTACCACAATTTGCTGATAAGATTGCCCAGCTTGAAGCAGAAGGTGTGACAATCAAAGATGATGTTGCAAGAGAATTAACTGAAAAAGGATTATAATATTGATAAGCACTTTAGTCATTAAGATTAAAGTGCTTTCTTTATATTTTGAATATATCAATTTTTTAAATAAATATAAAAATAAGGTATTGAAATATCATACAATGAGCAAATGTTGGAATAGATTTGCTTTAGAAAAAGTTTTTCTTGTGCTTCGACATAATTATCCAAAAAGTATCTTTATTTGGCAAAAAGCATGGTATACTTATATAAAAGGATGTGAGAAAAATGCTTTGTTATTATAGTCAGTTTCAAACAAAACACTTAACCCAAGATAGACTTATTGATATGCTGCTGGAGTGGTTGGAACATTCTAAAAATAAAATGAATGGTTTAAATTATGATGGGCGTATTCCTTTTCAATATGAGATTGACCATAAAATATTAAATATACAAATCTTTGAACAGCGATATCTTACGCTTTATTTTTCAACAAAAGATAATTATAAAAATACACACTTTATAGTGGAAATTATTTATGATTTAATTGATGAAACAATACATTTACGTTTTTCTAAAGAAACTTCTAATGAATCCCGTTATATTTCTGCTGTATCTATACCTGCATTATTTAAAACAATAATGACATCACCTTATATTGAAGATGATGTTTATTCTTTTAATAATCAAGCACATCGTATAATTAATGTTGATCAATTAAAAGAAGTGAAAACAAAAAAGCCCCTGATTTATATGCGAACAAGATGGATTGATGCTAATCGTTTAGCAAGAGAAGTCTTAGGCTTGGCACATGTTTGTTATTGTATACAACAAAAAGAAGAAGGGTGTATAGAAATTATAGATGGTCAGGAGAGTCACTTTTATCAGTTAAATAAGAAAATAGCTTATCATTATCAGATTCGAGAAATCAATGAACTTTTAAGAAACATGACGATTCAACAATATAAAAATGTCATGCCTTCATATGATTCACTCTATCAAAAATGGCTTTATCATCAACAAAATTCAGCAATCAAGAATAGTCAAGAATATCAACAGGAATTTCAGGAAGAAATTATGCGTCGTCGACAAGAAATCAATGAATTGAAAGAATTTTATCATATGCTGTTGGAAGATATTGAAGAACAAAAACAAAAGAATGATCAACTATCACAAATTCATAATCATCATGGAACGACATTGTTAGCTATTGATGATATGGAAAAGGTCATTACTTATCGTCAAAAACTTTTGCAGTATATTCAACATAAAGCTAATGAATTAGAAGCAACACATGAAATTTATCGTCGCTTAGATATTCTTCATGCGATTCTTGAAAAGAATGGAGGAAAACTATGAAATCATTTTCAACTTATCTGGAATTGAAAGAGAAATGGACAATTTCTCAATTTATAGAGTCTTTGTTTCAAGTCTATGGTATAGAGTATCAAGATATAGATTATAATCAAAAAAGAATAGAAAATCATTGTTATGATATTTATCAATATCCTCATGATGGAAGTGTTGTTGTCCATTTATATCATCGTATGGAATACATTTATAATGAAAAAGAGGGAGGTCTATGTATTCATAATGATGGTTATCAAAAAGGATATCGGTATATTGATGAATTATTGTCAAAACATTTGATTAAGGATAAGAAAATTTCTTTAAGTAATCAACCTATAAAAATTTGTCATGAAAATAAACAACAGGTCATACAATGGTTGGATGGAGGAATTCAACTACCGATTCTTTATATTCGTTATGAAAAGATTGTTGATCCATTTTATCTGGCTCAACAATTAAGGGGAATTGCTTATGTTTTTTATGAAGACAATCAAGAAGTTGGCCATTGGATGGCAAAGCATTGTCAAAAGATTTTGACTAATAGTCGAGTGATTATTTATTATTTAAATGGAGATTATAAAACATATAGGTTTGCTAAAAAGGAATCACAGGATCAATTACAGCAGCGTATTTTACATCAATTGACTTTATATTTAAAACAAAGACAATATGGAAATGCATATAGTTTTCGCTATTTAGAGAAAAACTACTTAGATAATTTAAGACAGTTTGCACAAGATTATGAAAAACAGACGATTGATCAATTAGGGGAAGAAATTGATAAATTGGAAGAAGAAAAAGAGAAATATTGTGCGTTGATTAGTGGACTAGAGAGTGAATTAAATGTGCTACAGATGCAAAATGAAATATTAGAAGAAGAACTATCTTTTCAAGATAATTATACGCTTTTAGATAAAGGAGATATTCCAGAATATTATCAAGCTGAACAAAAAGATATTTTGTTAGATATGTTAGAAGATGATGTGAAAAAGAATCATGTTGAAAAAGAGGATTTGTGTTTGTTAAAAGATATTTTAAATCAAAATCCAAAAGATGGAACAAGAGATATGTATTTAGAAAAGATATTGAGAACTCTTATTAGTAGTTATGATTTTAATAAATTAAAAAAATATGGTATTTTTATGAAAGGAGATAAGAGTAAGCATTATCTGGTCATGTTCTTTGATAATTCCAGATATCAATCAACCCTTGCTTCAACACCGAGTGATCAAAATGCCTGTCGACAAGTTTATCGACAATTTAGAAAATATTTCTTTTAGCCGATAGAACAATAGGTGAAGCAATAAAAATATTGTGTAATGCAAAGCAAATGAAGTAGTTACCATTGCAGTGAGTCAACTGATGGAATCTTCTTTACCATATAAGAAGTTATCATGTCTTTGTTGTAATGAACCAATAGAACTAGTTTATTATAGAAAAACAAAGCGTTTGTTTTTTGGATGTACACATTATTTATCTCGTTTTAGTCAAAATACAATTATGAATCTACAGGTAGGTCTTTCTTATTTAAAAGAGTTAAATCGTATTGAATATCGTACTCTTGATGATTTGTTTGATTTTGATGATGATGGCCTTTTAAGGAATAGAAATAAATATTTATTGAAAAAATTGTATCATAAAAGATAAAAAGAACACCAGAGTTATATTTCTGTGGTGTTCTTTTCAATATGACATGTATGTTTCTTTGTTTTCTTATCATAACTGATTCCTACAATCAGTAAGTTATCTTTATACTTTTCTAATCCTTTTGGATATTTTTTCTCTTTAATCTGATCTATCGCTGTCTTGACTTCTTGATTCCATTTCAGCTCTATAATCATAGCTGGTTTATCTCGATATGGAATCAAAACAATATCCGCAAAACCTTTGCCAGTAGGCATTTCTCTTATCATTGTATAATGATTTCTGGCATAGATATATGCTAAAGCAAGTGTATATGACAATGCATTTTCATTGTTGTAAGTTAATATTGATGTATTGAGATGGGCTTCTTCGATATATCTTGCAACTGCTTCTTCATCTTTTCTCCATGTTGCCTCTAATAATTCACGACTATTTAACAATGCCTTTGTCGTTTCTTCCCAGTTTGAATCTTCTATAGAATCAATAAAACTCGTTGATACTTCCTTGTTAGGAATATAGCAGGTATGATCTGAATTATTATATCCCAGATATCCAAGATGTATTAGAAGTGTTAAGACATCATCCTTTGATTTGAATGTTGTCATATCATTTTGGAACTTACTTGTATTAACATCTATACTCTCTCCTGATAATAGTTGAACGATGTTATCCTTCAAATCATCAAAGTTCATATCTATATAAACCTGCAAGGCTTCATAAGTTTCAGTAGATGTCCAATAGTTTTCATACTTTCTGTCCATAAGAGCATAAACAACAGAACGATGATTGTAGACAGAAATGTCATTTGACATGCGATATCCATCATACCATTGCTTCATCTCGTTATAATCCATATTATATTTTAAGCATAAATCATAAACTTCTTGTTCAGTAAATCCCATGAAAGATTCTAATGGCGTTGCATTCAACATGGATATTTCCTTAAACATATTCAAGGCACTGTGTGTTCCGTATTTCTTAATAGGCAGTATACCAGTCATATAAGCCAGTTCTACATAGGGCTTATCTTTCAATAGGTTTCTTAAGAAATCTAAATATTGTTTCTGTGCTTCTTTATCCTGCTTGTACTCTCTAAAGATGCAATCCCATTCATCTAGGATAAAAATAAATCTTGCATCTGCTTCAACATAGACATCTTCCATGATTTGAATAAGATCTGATGGATCAATATAATCGACATCTGAAAAGACTTTCTTAATTTCTCTAAATATCAATTTGGCGAGAAGTAAGATCATTTTATTGACGTCATGAGTCTTACTTAAAAAGTCCTGCATATTAATATGAATGACATGATGCTGATTAAGATATTCTAAATAATGATCAGTCTGACTGATTTTGAGTGAATCAAAAATATGATGAGAATCACAACCTTTAGAATAATAGGCAACAAGCATATTGGCATCTGTACTCTTTCCAAAGCGTCTAGGTCTTGATACGCATAATTTATTATCACCAGTACCTATCAATTGATTCGTATAGTTAATCAGTAATGATTTATCTACATATATAGGATTGTTAATTGCCTGTTGAAAACTATCATTTCTTGGATTGAAATATAATCCCATGCTTATCACCCTTTCTTGTTTTATTATATCATTTGCATAAATAAAATACCATGAGTATATGTATGAAAAAGCTTTAGTCAGTTACTTTGGAATACTATTTAGAGTTACTTGAAATTTTTAAAACTTATAAATTGTCATTTCTGAATTTAAAAAACCAGAAAGAAATATCCTATAGATATAAGTTTCTGGTTTGAATTGAAATCAATATTTTTAATCTTGTGTTGCTTTTATATCTTGCTTATCAAGGTATTTTAAATCTTGCATTTTTTCAATGATTTGTTTAGCTAGAAGTTCGTGGAAATCTTCATTTCCATCTACAAGATTATCAAGTAACAAACTGCGAGGAATATATCCTTTATCTAAATCATCCTGATCATCATCTGTTGGGGTGATATTTGCATCTTTTAATCCGTTCTTTAATAAATAATCTCTAAATGATAAGAAATGTTCTTCATGTTCTTCTTCTAAGACTGCATTCATATCGTTAACGATTTGAAATGTTCGTTTAGATGTAAGAGAAACAACAATATATTTTTTGATACCGAGTTGGTTAAGTATAGCGCGTTGATATGTAATCGTTTTAAATATGCTACCTGATTCATAAGGATCATAGGTTCCTGTAAAAATAACTGCAATACCATTTTTATCAAAACTAGGAAAGTCAGTTGTGATTTGTGTATAATCGTCAATTGATGTTTCATCACCAGCTTCATCTCTTGTAAAAGTATGAATATCCTTTTCATCATCATATTTTAAAATACCACTGATTCCCTTGATTTCTACATTTGAAAAATTACTTCCTTTATTTTTGAGAACATCTAATTTATCATGATCTTCATCATATAAAGTGATTTCAACAGGATCTGTCTGAGCTGGAATTGTTATATCATGAGTATATATTTTTGTTCTTCCTACTCTAATAGCTAAATCTATTGTCTGATCTTTTTGACCACCAAAAGTTTCAATGTTGCAGTTTGTAAGCTGTGATAGATAAGTGGGATAAGCATGAGATTCAAGTGTTAAACTATCTCCAATGCAGTAAATAGTTTGATCGCTGGTTTGTTTTGAAGATACGGGTTGATCTTTTTGGAGGTTCTGATATTTTTTGCTTTCATTACGTGTAATCAATGTATTATAACCCATAAGGGTTAAAATAATACATATGAGAAGAATAACAATTAAAGGAAATGATAGTTTCTTCATTAGTAATAATAATGATATGAACCAGAACCAGATTCGGCTTTTGTTAAAACGCTCCCAATAACATTGACATTACTACGTTTTAATAGATCAACACATTGAGCAGCATCTTTACGTTTTGTATCCTTTGCAGAAACAACAAAGATTGTTCCATCAACAGCATTTCCTACTGGTATAGCATCAGAGATTGATCCGATAGGAGCACAATCGATAATAATAAAATCAAAATTCTGTTTTAAAACTTTCATATATTCTTTAAAAGTATCTGAACTTAATAATTCTGAAGGATTAGGAACATGAATCCCAGCAGTAAGAACATATAACAATCCAGAAAATGATTGGTCATTGACTGTTTGAAAATATTCGTCATTGAAACGATGTGTTTTCCCAAATTCAATAAGAGCATCAGTCAGACCTGAAGAATTAGATAAACGCATATATTTATGTAACATTGTTTTTCTTAAGTCACAGTCAATAATTAAAACCTTTTTATACTTTGTAGCAAATATAAAAGCTAGATTCATTGATGTTGTTGACTTAGCTTCACCAGGTTGTGATGAAGTAATCGCAATAGATTTGATAGGGTTATCAACATTAGAAAATTCAATATTTGTACGAATGTGTCTAAAAATTTCTGTATAGTCGAATTGTGATTGTTTTTTTGATTTTTCTAAAATGTTTAAAGTTTTACGATATTTTTTCTTTTGAGCCATAAATTATCTCCTTTTAAATAATTTTTTGAAAAAAGACTGATTCATTTGAATTGTTTCTATTGCTTCATTTTGAAGAACATGTAAAGGATTATCAAACATTAATGCTTTTAATGTCTGGTAGTCATATTTTTTTGATAATAATTGATAAACTTCTAATAAACAAGGAATACGATGTCCCTGACTTCTATGTGTATCCGTTGCTATAATATGAAGTAAACCATTATTTAATAATTGATAAGCATTATTTTTTACAGTTTTCCCATGTACTCCTAATAGACTTGAAGCATTGACTTGGATGACATAACCATTATCAATCCATTGTTCAATACGTTGTAAATCAATACCATGAGGGAAATATCTCTCTGCATGAGCAATAATAGGTTTATAACCCTTTATTTCAATTTCATAAAGATAATCTTCCACTTCATATTCTTTTCCTAATTCTTTTCTTACATCAAATTCAACAAGTAAATAAGATGTATTTTCAATAGGTATCAATAACTGATGATCTATAGCTTGAATGTAATCATGATTTAAAAATAATTCACAACCTTCATAAACAGTGATATTTTCTTGTTGAGCTAATAACTTAAGATCATTGATTCTCTTTTTAAAATGTTGGATGTCTGTTTCATTATGTGTACCTGGAACAACATGAGGTGTTGCGACGATAGAAGAAATGTTATTTTCTTTAGCCAGTTTTAAAGCTTTGATTGCTTCATCTTGATTAGCAATTCCATCATCAATACCCCAGGCATAATGTCCATGAATATCTATAAACTGCATATTAATTATCAAAGTAAGGAATAGAACCTAAACAAGGAATACCTAAGTATTTTTCAGCTTCTTCCTTATTATGAATATGTGTGTCTAACATAAATTTAATAAATAGATATCCAACACTTAGAAAAGCACCAATGAGTGCACCAATAACAAGATTCATTTTTAAATTAGGTGATACAGGAGCATCAGCAATTTGAGCCTGATCAATGGTAGAAATATTGTTAATGTTTAAAGTATCTTTTGCTTCCTTTTTAAAAGTAGAAACAAGCTCATCTACAATATTTTTACTTAATTCTGGATCAGTTGTTGTTGCAGAAATACTAATAATCTGTGTATTTGTCTGATTGCTGATAGTGACACTACTGCTTACTTCAGCAGTTGTTATTCCTAAACTTTCAGCAACCTGGCTTTGAATGTTATTACCCTTTAACATTTCAATATAGTTATTTACCATTAAACTATTGGCATTAATTTGCGTATAATCAACCATACCCTCTGTTACTTCTGGTTTAGGATAAATACTGGCTGTTGATTGATATTTACGACTGATAAAAAAAACTGTGATAACACCAGCAATAATGGACATTGTTAAAATACTAATAATAATAAGCTTATATTGTGCTTTAAGTAAAGCAAATAATTCCCCTAAATTAATCTCAATTTCATCTTCATTTTTCATGATTTCTTGTTCAACCATAAAAACCTCCTTGTTGATTGTTAAAATTGTAGAAATATATGCCAATTGTCACGAAGTGCTTGATTATTGATAATAAAAATGTTATGTTATTCATGTCATGTGACTTCTGTGTGACCGTTTATATTTCAATATGTATTATGCGTGATTCAATGAAAAAAATCAAGACATTATCAAATGTTTTAAACATATTGTCATAATTGGTTATGAAAAAATGAGGTCATGGCATTAAAAACGAAGGGAAAGGGATGATTATGCGACATATAGGGGATAAATATCAATTACTCATTCGACGAATTATTTTAGTTGTAGTAGATATGATAAGTTTATTGTTAAGCTATTATGGTTCCATGATGTTATATGACTATCGTATGATAGAAGAATTTGCCTTCTATGAAACAATACCAATAGTCATATCGCTTATCGTTGTGAGTTTAGGTATATTTGCAGTTATGAAACTGTATAGTAGCTTATGGCAGTTTGCTTCAATCAATGAACTTATTAATATTGTGATTTCCACATTGTTGAGTACTATGGCATTTATGATAATCAATATGATAACAGGCAATCAATTGCCAGTAAACATGATAATTGGTTATTGGATGATTAGTACTTTGTTAGTAGGTGGAATACGTTTTAGTTATCGCTTTTTAAGATTATATGCAAGTCGTCATGCTTTATTTGGTAGATCAGATGTTCCTAATAAACGAGTGATGATTGTAGGTGCTGGTGCGGCTGGAGAAAAAATATTAAGAGAAACATTGAATACTAAAGGATTACATAAAACAATTGTTTGTTTTATTGATGATGATCCACATAAAATAGGAAGAAGAATACATGGTATTCCTATAGTGGGAAATAGAGAAAGTATTAAAAACAGTGTATCTAAATATAAAATTGATGAAATATATATTGCTTTACCATCAGTGGATAAAAAAGAAGTAGCTAAAATATTAAATATCTGTAAAGAAACAAAATGTAAGTTAAAAAGATTACCAGGTATTTATCAGTTTATTAATGATGAAATTATTTTGAATAAACTGAAAGATGTAGAAGTTCAGGATTTACTTGGTAGAGATCCAATTAGAGTGAATCTTGATGAAATTATGTCTTATGTTACAAATCGTGTGATTATGGTTACTGGTGGAGGGGGATCTATTGGTAGTGAGTTATGTAGACAAATTGCTGAAAGATCACCTAAACAGCTGATTATTATTGATATTTATGAAAATAATGCATACGATATTCAATTAGAATTAAAGCGTAAATATCCAAAATTAGATTTACAAACCATGATAGCATCAGTAAGAGATGTAGGGAAAGTCAATGACTTATTTGAAAAATATCATCCTGATATTGTTTATCATGCTGCTGCACATAAACATGTTCCATTAATGGAAGATGCACCACATGAGGCTATCAAGAATAATGTTTTTGGTACATTAAATGTTGTCAAGGCTTGTGATCAGTATCATGTTAAAAAGTTTATTTTGATTTCGACAGATAAAGCTGTTAATCCTACAAATATTATGGGAGCATCAAAACGTATTTGTGAAATGATAGTTCAGGCTTATGATCAATTATCAAAAACAGAGTATGTGGCTGTAAGATTTGGAAATGTTTTAGGGTCTAATGGATCAGTGATACCTTTATTTAAAAAACAAATTCAAAATGGAGGGCCAGTAACGGTGACACATCCTGATATTATTAGATATTTTATGACTATTCCAGAAGCAGTATCTCTTGTTTTACAGGCGGGTGCTTATGCTAAAGGTGGAGAAATCTTTGTCTTAGATATGGGTAAACCTGTAAAGATATTGGATATGGCAAGAAATCTTATTAAATTATCTGGGTATGAACCAGATGTTGATATTAAAATTGAATTTACAGGATTGCGTCCAGGTGAAAAACTTTATGAAGAAATGTTGATGAAAGAAGAAGGAATGCAGACAACACCGAATAAATTAATTCATATTGGACATCCTATAGAAATGGATATACCTGTATTTTTGAAAGAATTAGATGAATTAAAAGTCATTGCTTATGATGAAAGCAGTGATATGAGAAAAGCTGTTAAACATATTGTAAGTACATATCATTATGATACTGGAAAACAAAAAGTGAAAAGAAAAATCAAAACACAAGAAGCTGTTGTATCTTAAAAAAGATTATTTATCAATAATCGTCGCAGGGTCGCGTTATTGAGATAATCTGTTATAAAAAACTGTGTCGAAATAAAAAAGTTTCGATAGGATAACTGTATTCTCAGGAAGGTTGAGATATGTATGACAATTGGTATGCCGTGCAAGTAAGAAGTGGTCAGGAAGAAGAAATCGTAAGAAAATGCGAAATTCTGATTCAAAAGGATGTCTATAAAGAATGCTTTATTCCAAAATATAAACATATGAAGAAGTTTAGAGGAAAATGGCATGATATAGAAGATATTTTATTTAAAGGTTATATTTTTATGATTACAGATCATGTTGATGATTTGTTTATTGAATTAAAGAAAATCCCAGACTTAACAAAACTATTAGGAAATGATGGCGAGAATATTTATCCTATATATAAACAAGAAGCAAAGTTTTTAGCACAGTTTGGAGGTAAGCAGCATATTGTGGATATGTCTGTTGGGTATATTGAAGGTGATGTTATTCATATTAATGAAGGACCTTTGATTGGATATGAAGGACATATTGTGAAAATTGATAGACATAAGCGTATTGCTTATGTAGATATATCGTTATTTGGTAGAGAAACAACTGTTAAAGTTGGATTAGAAATTATTAGTAAAACTTAGTGAAGTTATACAGGTGTATATCTTTTTTTATACACTTTTTTAGTTTATATAAAATCAAAAGGATAATCCGCTATTATCCTTTAAAGGGAGTGGATATATGTATAGAAACTGTATAAAGAGAATACTGGATTTCATACTGTCGCTTTGTGGACTGATTGTTCTCAGTCCCATTTTTCTTATTCTTTGCATATGGATTAAGCTAGATTCAAAAGGACCGATTCTTTTCAAGCAGAAAAGAGTCGGCAAGAATAAAAAGTATTTCAACATATATAAATTCAGAACCATGTATACTGATACACCAAAGGATATGCCGACACATATGCTGTCAAATCCTGATCAGTATATCACAAAGGCTGGTCATTTTCTTAGAAAGACATCTCTTGATGAACTGCCACAGATCATTAATATCCTGAAGGGTGAAATGGCAGTAATTGGCCCTCGACCTGCATTATGGAACCAAGATGATCTGATAGCAGAAAGAGATAAATATCATGCCAATGATATTAGACCAGGACTGACAGGCTGGGCTCAGATCAATGGCAGAGATGAACTGGAAATTGATGTCAAGGCAAGACTGGATGGAGAATATGTAGAACGCATATCTTTTTTATTTGACTTGAAATGCTTCCTTGGAACAATCACATCAGTACTGAAATCTGATGGTGTTGTTGAAGGTGGTACAGGTGAGCTTCACAAAAGGGATGGTGAAGCCTAGTGAAAAGAATATTGATTACTGGGGCTAACAGTTACATTGGGACTTCCTTTGAAAAGTATATGAATGAAAACTATCCAAATGATTATCAGATAGATACATTGGATATGTTGAATCCAAACTGGAAAGATTATGATTTTAGCAGCTATGATGTTGTGTTTCATGTAGCTGGAATTGCACATCAAAAGGAAACTAAAGAAAATGCACATTTATACTATAAAGTTAATAGAGACTTAGCAATTAAAACAGCAAATATATCAAAAAAATCAGGAGTTAAACAATTTATATTTATGAGTTCTATGAGTGTTTATGGATTAGATTGTTCAGATGAACTGATTAATTTGCAAACACCCTTACATCCAAAAACAAATTATGGTAAAAGTAAATTGGAAGCTGAAATAGAAATACAGAAATTAATTGATAAAGATTTTGTAGTTTCAATTTTACGTCCACCTATGGTTTATGGAGACAATTGTCCTGGAAATCTCACTAAACTATTCGAAGCAGTGAAAAAAATTCATTTATTTCCTACTATAAAGAATGAAAGAAGCTCTATAACAGTAGAAAAATTATCAGAAGAAGTTAAAAATATTATTGATGAATGTTCTAATAAGATATATTTGCCACAGAATGATACATATATGTGTACTTATGAAATAGTAAAGAAACAGATGAAACAAAAAAGGATTAAAGTTAAATATATATATATATTTAATCCATTGATTAAATTATTTATAGGGAAAATAAACTTAATAAGTAAATGCTTTGGAGATTTAAAATATGAAAAATAAGATATTAATTATGATGTCAACTTTTAATGGAGAAGATTTTATAAAAGAACAATTAGATAGTATCATGGCACAAACAGTAGATTTTGATTTGCTAATTCGTGACGATGGTTCTAAAGATTCTACATTAGAAATTTTAAAAAAGTATGCAAAAAATAAGTCCAATATTAGGATATTGGTTGGTGAAAATATAGGATGTAATCAAAGTTACTTTACTTTACTTAAAAATGCAGGTGTTTATAAATATTATGCGTTTTCAGATCAAGATGATATATGGGATGCTGACAAATTACAAATTGCTATTTCTACTATTGAAAATTCAAAGTTAGAAGGACCATTATTATATGGCTCATGTTCAAAAATACTAAAAAATAATATAATTACTGGAACAACAAAAAAAAAATATACGGAAATAAATTTTTATAATACTATTGTACAAAATTTTCTTCCTGGGCATTCACAAGTGTTTAATTATGAACTTTTTAAACAAATAAAATGTGACCTGAATTATGATAATATATATGTCTATGATGCATGGATAACCAATGTTGCTGCGATAACGGGTAATATTATTTTTGATAATAATCCCCATACATTATATCGTATGCATAATCAAAATGTTTTAGGATTTGGAGAGAATTATATATCTTGGATAAAAAACAGATTTATGAAACTTATTAACAATGAAATTTCACAATATTCAAAACAAATAACATATTTTACAAATGTATATTATAATGATTTAAATTATAATCAAAAGCAAGAAATGTTAAAATTTGAGAAAAGTAAAAAAAATTTTTTAGCTAGGATAGAATATATTTTTAAAACAAAACTATATCGACAATCAAAAATAGAAACGATGTATTTTAAAATTTTATATCTGCTAAATTTTTATAAATAATGATTTTTAAGGTATTATTGCGATAAGTAAAATAACTTTTTTAATTAACAATAAATAGGAGTTGAGAAAATAGATTATTAAATATTTTTTGATGAATAGTTAATAGTCTTTTTATTATGTATAGTTATTATTCTTTTGGTGAAAAAATAAAAAATATTTATGCATTAATTTTTACAAAACTTTTTTTTAAAAATGCAAGATTAGTTAGAAGGCCTTTTTATATACGAAATAAAAAAAATATTCAATTTGGCAAAAATTTTACTTCAGGATATAATCTTAGACTTGAAGCAGGTAATAATGAAACATCATTAATATTTGGAGATAATGTTATTGTTGGCGATTATTGTCACATCGTAGGAAGAAAAAGATTGATTATTGGAGACAATACTTTAATAGCTTCGAGAGTTTTTATATCTGATACATCTCATGGTAATTATTCAGCAAAAAATGGAGCCAATCCCAATACTATTCCAAATCAAAGAGAGTTGTATTATAAAGATGTTAATATAGGGTGTAATGTCTGGATTGGCGAAAATGTTTCTATATTATCAGGGGTAACAATTGGAAATGGATGTATTATTGGTGCGAACAGTGTAGTGACAAAAAGTTTTCCAGACAATTGTATTATTGCAGGGAATCCAGCTAGAATTATAAAAATTTGGGATGGCAAAGAATGGATTAATAAAAAAATTTCAAAAAAAGGATTATAGTAAAAGAAAGTGTAACTGTCATTATTCAGTTTTTCACATATTAACTGGTTAGATTCTGTAATGAGAAGTTTGATTAATCAGGCAATGTTATAACAAAAAATTACAATTATTAATAAATGTTAAGGATTTATGTAAAGTTTAATAAGAATAAAAATCTCTGACTAAATGGTTAAATTCTGTAAGTTATTTATAAATAAGAGAAATCTGAATTTATAATAAATATTTATCAATTGTAGTAGAGAGAAGTAGACTAATCAAGTTTCATGATAATACATAATTATAGAATATAAATAAAACTGTTAAAAATTTTTAGAACTAAAGGAGATAAGGAAAGCAATAGAAGAATGACCAATATGAAATATTTGCAGCAATTGCAGGAAGAATGGTTGATGCTAATCATTTGAAAACATAATATCTTTTAAAACAACTTTAAGATGTTAAAGAATCAAAAAAATTCTTTTTGTAGGCATTATCAAAAATATTATAATGTACATTGTCCATATGAATGCAACTATATATTTTCTATAAATGAAGAACATTATATAAATCTAAATCATTGAAAAATTTAATACTATTAAAAATTTGATTTTTAGAAATTCAATCGTAGAATTAAAAATAAAAAAAGATTAAAGTTATTTCCAGGTTTTTTTGTGAGAATATGAAAGGATTGACAGATTTGAAAAGTCTATATTAATTGATGTAATATTTTTTAAATTAACTAAAGTAATTTCATAAAGTTAGCCATTTTCGCTATCAGGATTTATTGCATATTGAATAATGAAACAATCACAAAATATGATTTATAAAAATTATTCTTTTTTTAATGAAAAATGTTGTCTATTACTTCTTAAAGAAAAATATATATTTTAAAATAATGATATTTTTTTATCAATAATAGAAATAAAATTTAAAATAGCGTAATTATAAAAAAATATGCATAAAAAAATCACATTCATAAAGTTGAGAGTCATATTATAAGATAAATTTATTAATTGATTTAAAATAATAATATTATTATATTGTTTTATACTTTCATATGGATCAGAAGTGAAAGGACATAAAAATTTAATATAATTATTATATGACGTAATTTTGTACCAATTTGTTATAAATTAATCTTAAAAAGAAAGGTGTAAGTGTAAGATATATGAGTAAAATATGCTTTATCTCCGTGGGAAACCTGTATACCATACCATATATTAAAGTCTATGAAGAAATTATTGAAGAAGATTTTGATATTATTTATTGGAATAGAGATAATATTATGGAAAATACAAGAGCAAAAAGAAAATTTGTGTTAGATAAAAAAGTAAATAATTATTTTGATAAAATATGTGGATATTTAAAATTTGCAAGACTATCGTATAAGACAATAAAAAATGAGAAATATGAGTCTGTTATTTTTTTGAGTACAATTGCTGCAGTATTAAATTATAAAACAATAAAAAAATTAACTGCACAATATATTATTGATATTCGAGATTATACATTTGAAAATAATAAATTATTTAAAAATTTAGAGGATAAAATATTTAAAAAAGCTAAAATTATTATTATTTCATCGCCCGCATATAGATGTTTTTTACCTAGACATTATCATTATTATGAGTTACACAATGTTCAAAATATAAATCCAGATAAAATACCTACATTAAAAAATAAAAATCAAAAAAAAGTTTTATCATATATTGGTACAATTTCATATATAGATGAAAATAAAAAAATTATAGATTACTTTGCCAATGATGAAAGATTTATTTTGAAATTTATTGGTAAAAATTCTGAAATTTTAAAAGAATATTGCAAAAGAAAAAATATTAATAATGTTTTTTTTATAGGAAAATTTAAACCTGATCAAATTTTAGATTTATATAGTGGAACTGATGTTATTATTAATGCATATGGAAACAATAATCCACGATTGGATTATGCTCTTTCTAATAAATTGTATTTTGCTACTAAGTTATATTTACCTATTATTGTAAGCAAAAATACGTATATGGAAAAGGTTACAGCTGATTTAGGTATTGGTTTAGTATTTAATAATAATTTGAAAGATCAAATTCTTAGTTTTAAAATGGATGATAATAAAAAAGAAATTCTTGATAATTTTAATAAAAAAATCATAAAAATTAATAAAGAAACTAGAGAAATAATTAGAGAATGTGTTGCAAAAGATGCTAAAACTTATTAAATCCTTTAGCAATATTTATGCAATCAATCTAATATAAATCAAAAAAAGATATGGAGTAATTTATGAAAAATCAAAACCTTGTAAGTATAATTGTGCCAGTTTATAATGTTGAAAAATACATTTTAAATTGTATTAATAGCCTAAAAAGACAAACTTATAGTAATTTTGAAGCTATTTTTATAAATGATGGTAGTTTAGATAATAGCATATCAATTATTAAAAAGAATTTTGATTCTAGATTTAAAATTGTTACAAAGGAAAATGGAGGATTAAGTTCTGCAAGAAATTTTGGATTAAAGTATATTAGAGGAAAATATGTAATGTTTCTAGATAGTGATGACTATATTAAAGAAGATATGATTGAAAAAATGTTAAAAACAATACTTGAGAAAGATGTAGACTTTGTTCAAAGTGGGTTTATATATAAATATGAAAATTTTGAAAAGGAAGTTTACCTTCAAGAACATAAATATTCTGGAACTATTAAATATAATTATTTTAATAGTTCAAAAACTTTTATACCTGTATGGAACAAATTGTATAATTATCAATCTATCAAAGATTTAATATTTAAAGAGGGATATAATTTTGAAGATATTATATATACATATGATTTATTCAATTGTTGTAAATCATACTATAATATTTCTGAAGCCTTTTATTATTATGTACAAAGAGAGAAAAGTATAATGCATGATAAAAGTATCAACAATTTATTTAAACCAATAAAATCGATAGATGTAATACTAGAAAAAGCATTGAAGAGTAATGATTTATTATTAATTCAGCTTTGTTATTATAAAAAATATAGGACTCTAATAGACTTATATAGATCTTTAAAACATATTAAAAAAATAGAAATAAAAGAACTAAAAGAAATTAGAAGACAGTTTAGTTACATTAAAGTGAGAAGATATATTAGTTTAAAGGATAAAATTGTCACACTCATTTCTTTTTTTTCATATCGTCTTCTTTTTTTTCTACTAAATATTAAAGATAGATAATCAATAAAATAATATGATTTATTCATAATAAAAACAAGGAGGTAATGTTTATTATGAAAATAATGATAGTATTTGGCACAAGACCAGAAGCAATAAAAATGTGCCCATTAGTAAATGAATTTAAAAAAAATAATGCAAAAGTAACTGTTTGTGTTACTGGACAACATAGAGAAATGCTTGACCAAGTATTAAATGTATTTAATATAACACCAGATTTTAATCTTTCGATTATGAGAGAAAAGCAAACTTTGTTTGATGTTACAACAAATATTTTAAATAAAATAAAAGATGTATTAGAGAGAGTTAAGCCAGATATTGTGTTAATACATGGAGATACAACAACATCTTTTGCAACGGCATTAGCATGCTATTATTTACAAATTCCTGTAGGTCATGTTGAAGCAGGATTAAGAACATATAATATATATTCACCGTATCCAGAAGAATTCAATAGACAGGCAGTAAGTATTATTGCTAAATATAATTTTGCACCGACTGAAATAAGTAAACAAAATCTGATAAATGAAGGGAAGAAAAAAGAAAGCATCTTTGTAACAGGTAATACTGCAATTGACGCATTGAAAACAACAATTAAATCTGATTATCAACATCCTGAATTAGAATGGGCTAGTGATTCCAAGCTAATAATGTTAACTGCACATAGAAGAGAAAATCTTGGAGAACCAATGCAGCATATGTTTAAAGCAATAAGAAGAATAATTGAAGAACATGATGATGTAAAGGTTATATATCCAATACATATGAATCCAATGGTCAGAATGGTAGCTCTTCAAGAATTAGGTAATTGTGACAAAATTCATATTATAGAACCTTTAGATGTTCTAGATTTTCACAATTTTCTAGCTAGAAGTTATATGGTTCTTACAGATAGTGGTGGTATACAAGAAGAGGCACCTTCCTTGGGAAAACCAGTGCTCGTAATGAGGGATACCACAGAAAGACCAGAGGGAATTAAAGCCGGAACGTTAAAGTTGGTTGGAACTGATCAGCAAACAATTTATAATAATTTTAAATTGTTATTAGAAAATAAAGAAGAATATAAAAAAATGTCTCATGCATCTAACCCATATGGTGATGGAACTGCCTGCAAACAAATTGTTGATATAATATTAAATCAAAATATAGATTGATTAATCTTAATTAAATTGAAATTTATATTAAAAATGAACTTTACAAGTTTACTTAAATTTTAGTTTATAATTTTCATAATTTAAATACAGAATATAAAAATTTTGTATAAGAAGGTATTGAAAATATTAATTTTTTGTTGAAAGGAATTGGTTATGAGTATAAATCTTTTTATAATTATTATAGAAGTATTGATTTTCGCTATATTAACATTTTTTAAATTTAATAAAATAATTACTTTAAATAACCTATTTAATCTTGTTTGGACAAGTTCATTAATCTTAAATATAGTTTACAGCTATTATGGAGATATTTTAAAAATTTCAAATAAAGTAATTAATATGGTAATTGTTGTAATATTTTTTTTTAATATAACATATTTACTTTTAAGTAATAAACATAAATATAAAGTTATAAATATCGATAGTTTTATTATAAATTATAACTTAGTGAAATGGTTTTTTTTTATTTCACTTATTTTATATTTACCAAATTTGATTGATAGTTTTTCTATATTAATTAGTTCTGGTTTTTCTTTTGCAGCGATACGTTCAAATTATTTATCTGTAATGGGTGCAGGAAGAGGAGTATATGTATATATTACACAGATAATTCCAAATGGAATTTGTAATACAATTATGTTGATATCATCATTTGATTTAGCAAGAAAGAATTATTCAAATTTAAAATATAGCATTATTTTAATGTTAGTTAATATTCTATGTTTTGGTGGCCGAGGTATTCTGTTAAATTTCATTATATATTATATTATTTCATTATTTTTATTTAAATCTAAAAATCAAAAAATAAATATTAATAAAAAAATTGCATATCCTCTCACATTGATTATTATTGTAATGACATTTTCAAGAGGAACTGGTGATCTAGGTTTTTTTGGAATGTTATCAAAGTATTTTTATCAACAATTTAGTTTTTTTGAATTAATTATAGAAAATCCTTCCATTTTCGATATAAATAATAAGATATATTATGGTTATATAACGCTAGGTTTCGTTTTTGCTCCAATTGCATTAATTCTTAGTATTTTTAAGTCTAATATTCAATTACCTAGTGTGCTAATTGATATTCATTCACAGATATTTTATAACATAGGTACAGGAAGTACTGTTCATTTAATAAATAATAATACTACCTCTTTATATACATATATTATGGATTTTGGCATAAACTTTTATTTTATTGGTTCCATAATATTAGCAATATTGATAATATATATTGAAAAGAAAAAAACAATTTCAAATAAAAACATATTTTTCTACAATATGTTATATGTATATATGATTAGAGTAGTTTTATATACTCCATTGCATTATAATTTAAACAGTATATCAACTTCTTTAACTATGATATGTCTGTATTTTATAACAAGAAAAGTTAGAGTAACAATTTATTAGAATATTTGGATAAGGAGTTAATATGAGTAAATTAGTATCAGTGATAATCCCAACCTATAAAGGAATTTATACTATAGAAAAAGCAATAAATAGTGTATTGATTCAAACATATCAAAATTTTGAAATAATAATAGTAGATGATAATGGAATAGGAACTATATGTGGAAATCAAACAAAAAAAATAATCAGACAATATAATAATAAAAAAATAAAATATATTCAACATAAATCCAATCAGAATGGCGCTTATGCTCGTAATACAGGAATAAATGCAAGTCAAGGAGATTTCGTTACTTTTTTGGATGATGATGATTACTTTGAGAGGACAAGATTAGAAAAATGTGTATATCAATTAAAAAAATACAATGAATATGATGGTGTTTATACTTCCGTTAACATTGTTAAAAATAATAAAATAATTAATATTATTAAGGCAAAAAAAAGTGGTTCATTATCTGAAGATCTATTATTGAATGAAAATTTATTTGGCACAGGAAGTAATCTTTTTTTGACAAGAAAGTCTGTAAAACAATTAGGCGGCTTCAATGTAATGTATACAAGAAATCAAGATTATGAATTCATGTTAAGATTTTTTAGACAATTTAAAATAATAAATTATAATGAAGCATTAGTAAATAAAACACTTGGGGGCACAAACATTCCTACAGTAAAAAAATATATAACTATTAAAAAAATGATTTATAATGATTTTAAAAATGAAATTAATTTGTTATCAGAACAAAAAAAAACTATGTTATTATCTAATACATTAAACACACTATTAAATTCAGCATACTTATATCAAAGTATGTCTGATATTGTTTATGTTGAATCATTATTTAATAAATATGGTGTTAAAATTGGCATAAAAAATAGAATAAGAAAAATATTTTTAAAATTTGGAATTTATAAACTAATTAGATTTAAATAAGTTATTGATATTTTAGTTTATTTATTTATCATATAAAATTTCTCTTTTTTTAAATGTAAATTTTAAATAATATGTTTATAAATAACTGGAATTCAATTTGTAATTATAAAACTTTCAAATTGAGTTAATTGATAAAATAAAGCATCTATAATATTACATAGAAAAGATTTTATTTAGAATTTTATATTAGCAGATAAATTTTCTTTTAAAAATACATAATATTAAAATGGAAAATATTAGAAAACTTATAATACTTACTATATTAAGCATCATAGAAGATGATATAAAATTACCCTCCAAGGTTCATTCGTAATAAGATGTGTAAAAAACAAAATTATAAAAATAGTACATATCACAACGACAATAGGAAATTACCATGATAAATATGATTTATATTGGAATAGGTATCCATAAAATCATATATAATTTATGTTGTATTCATTCATTAATTAGAGAAATTGTTGCATTAGCATAATGTAGAGATGATATAAAGAATATTCTTCAATTTGTTTAATGAGCAAAAAAAAGAATAAATGAAGATAATGAGATTGAGGTTATAACAGGATATGAAGCAGGACGCCTGGGATGTTCAATGTATTTATATAGATATCATCAACAATATATAGGTTAATTAAAAACAAAAATGTCAATAATAGCAAGATAGATACCTATAATATCGAAACTTACCATTGCATAAAGCTGTTCATGTACCAATGGAATTAAGAACTTCATCTGATTGAGAGAAGATATTGACTTTTCAAGAAAACAAATCAAACAGTAAATTAGTGCACTTGCTTTAAGAGATTGAATCAGCTACGAAGGTAAATGCAATTGGACAATTGCGTATATCAAATGATTGGAAATAATTAGTCTAGGTGATATCATATGAAAAACATTGAATGAATATTTGAATAATCATCTTCAAAAAATACAATCAAAAATAGAGTGATTTTCAACGCTTTCTAGTATCAAAACATTTGTGGCTAATTTAGCTATATTATTTAAATAATATTGTAGTAAAGATAAGCAATACAATACGCTAATGGCTAAGATGAGAAATATTCTGATTGGAAAAATGCCGGAAGAATGTATACAGCCACTGGTATAAGGAACAACAGGAATGAAATAAAAAGTACTATAAAAAGGACAGAATGATACGTCCATAGCTTATGCTAATAAACTAGTTGAAAGATTGCAGAAAACATTCAAGAAAACAATATTAAAAGGTAAACTATATAATGTAGTTATTGTGGCAATAGTAAGAGATATTACAGATTTAATATGGAGAATGAAAACAGGAAAAATATAGTTAAAAGTTCTATTGATATTTATTAGAGTATAAATATAGCAATCAAATGATAGAGTTTATCATTTGATTAATAACAAAGCTATTTGAAAATAATTAAAAAGGAAGACTAAAGTCAAAAAATAAACACATATGAAATTAAGCAATTCTATTATGAATGTATAATTTATATTTGATGAACATCACTTTAAAATAGAAAGGAGAAGTATGAGAATTTATATAATTATCATACTAAAATAAACATGAACATTACAATAGCAGGAACAGGATATGTAGGATTAAGTATCGCTACATTATTTGCTCAACATCATCATGTTGTAGCTATAGATATTATTCAAGAAAAAGTAAATATGATTAACAATAAAAAGTCTCCTATTCAAGATAAAGAAATAGAAGACTTTTTATTAAACAAAGATTTAGAGCTTTATGCTACTACTGATGCTAAAGAGGCATACAGTGATGCAGATATCATAGTTGTAGCTGCACCTACGAACTATGATGATGAAACGAATTCATTTGATACAAGTGCAGTAGAAAATGTTATTGAATTGGCGTTAAAATATAATTCCAAAGCTTTTATTGTTATTAAAAGTACGATACCTGTTGGTTATACAAAACAGGTTAATAAAATGTTTAATACTGATAGAATTATCTTTTCACCAGAATTCTTAAGAGAAGGAAAAGCATTATACGATAATCTTTATCCTTCAAGAATTGTTGTTGGTGAACAAAGTGAAAGAGCAAAGGTATTTGCTGATTTATTACAGGAAGGGGCTATCAAGAAAGATATTCCTGTCTTGTTTACAGATAGTACAGAAGCAGAAGCTATTAAACTATTTGCGAACACATACCTTGCATTAAGAGTAGCATATTTTAATGAATTAGATACTTATGCAGAAATGAAAGGGTTGAATACAAAGCAGATTATTGAAGGTGTATGTCTAGATCCTAGAATTGGTAATCATTACAACAATCCATCATTTGGATATGGCGGATATTGCTTACCAAAGGATACGAAACAATTAAAGGCTAATTATAAGGATGTACCAGAGAACTTAATATCAGCAATCGTCGCATCTAATACAACAAGAAAAGATCATATTGCACAGGAGATATTGAATAGAAATCCAAATGTTGTAGGAATCTATAGATTAACAATGAAAAGTGGATCAGATAACTTCAGAGCGAGTGCAATACAGGGTATCATGAAAAGAATCAAAGCCAAAGGTATTGAAGTCATAGTTTATGAACCAACATTAAAGGATGATATGTTCTTTAATAGTAAAGTTATTAGAGATTTAAGTGAATTTAAGCAGGTGAGTGATGTCATAGTTGTAAACAGAATGACTAATGAAATCAAAGATGTCAAAGATAAAATATATACTAGAGATTTATACGAAAGAGATTAAAATAATAAGTAAAATAATTTATATGTTTTATATACTATTTTATTACTATAATAAGATATTATTAAATCAATATAAAAGATAAGTGCAAAATGAAATGAAACATTTAGAATATAAGCTCATTGTATTTCAAAATGTATTATGTAAGGGGTGTGTGATAGAAGCTTATGAAAAAAGTTAAAATATCAAATGGATTAAAGAATGTGGGAAAAATTTCTTCAGGAACTCTATTAGGTCAACTAATAGCTATTGTTTCATTACCTATACTTACTAGACTTTATGGCTCAGAAATTATTGGTTATATGACATTATTTACGTCAATTGCTACTGTAATTAATTCTTTTTCAGATTTAGGATTAACTAATGCAATTATGATAGCTAAAAATGAAGAAAAATCTTATCAAATATATAAAGTAGTTTCATCGATAAATTTTTTTATTTCAATAATTTCTTTTTTTATAATTCCATTAATATACAGTGGTGAGAAGCAATATAATCCTTTTTTTATTGGTTTTATGGTTTCTATCATAGTTTTAACTCAACAACAAATACAAATAAGTTATACATGGTTAAATAAAAATCAAAAATATAATATTTTGATGAAAAACCCTGTAATTAATCAAGTTTCAATTTTTGTAATTGCTGTTGGATTATATTTTATAGGAGTTAATAAATACGGATACTTTATTGGAACTTTAGTTGGTCAACTTTTAACACTAATTAATATGAAAAGATGCTTACCCAAAAGTAAAATTGTTTTTAATTTGTCAAAATATAAAAACGTTATTAATGAAAATAAAGATTTTGTTTTCTATCAACTTCCAACAACAATATTAACAAATGTAAAAAATCAATTACCAACTTTTTTGATAAATAATTTTTTTGGAACTACAATACTAGGTTACTACTCTATAACTCAAAAAATTTTAAATATTCCTATTAACCTTTTAGCTAATGCGATAGGTAAAGTTTTCTTTAGCAATATATCAAAAATGGTACAAAACGGTGAAAAAATAGGAGAATATGTTTTTCAAAATTTAAAAAGAGCAACTTATATTTCTATAGTTCCAATCACACTTCTTATATCTTTAAGTAACATAGCTATATATATCATTATGGGGTATTTTAATGATGTTGCTTCCCAAATGCTTCAAGCATCATCTATTCAAGCTATCTTTACTTTTTTAATGGCATCTTTATCTGGAATTTACATAGTTATAAAAAAACAAAATTATGCACTAAAATCAGTCATTGCTCAAATGTTAGGATATATTATAGGATTTGGATTAGGAAAATTTATATTCAATGATGTAGTTCTAGCGTTGTATATTACGACAATAATCTATTCTATTATCCAAATTGTATACTTTTGTTTTATTTTTAAAGCAATGAATATATCTCCTATGAGATATCTTAAAAATGTTATGTTATGTCTATTATTAATAATCACACTGTCTGTTATTTTAAGTTTAGTGTTTAATCAATTTTTTGAAGGAGTTATATTATGATAAAGAAAAAAATCAATGTGTGCACAATGACACATCATACTGTTCCAAACTTTGGAGCTGTTCTTCAAGCTTATGCCTTGCAAAAAGCTTTGGAAAAATTGTCTGTTGAAAGTGAAATATTAAACTATAAAAGTATGAGAGTAGAAAAAAATTATTATCGTTCTTTTAAATTATGTAAAACAGCAAAAGATAAAATTAAATATTTTTTATTCTTTTTTCAAAGAAAAAGATATAAAAAATTTGATAATTTTGTTTCGACTAATTTAAAAATCAGTAAGCAATACAACAGGGAAGATTTACCAACGGCTGAAGATAAATATGATTTGTTTATCACAGGAAGTGATCAAGTGTGGAATTTAAACATACATAATGGAGATACATCATATATGTTAGATTTTGTGAAAGATAATTCTAAGAAAGGATCTTATGCAGCCAGTTTTGGCTATATGGAAATTCCAAGTATTTATAAAGATATCAGTTTCAATTTATTAAGACAATTTACATATTTATTGCTTAGAGAAAGAACAGGTATTGATATAATAAATCAATTAAATATTAATACACACGCAGATCAAGTGTTAGATCCAACATTATTATTAACGAAAAATGACTATGAACCTTTTATAAAATCAAGGGAAAAAACAAAATATATATTATTGTATGATTTAATTTGTTCCAATGAATTAAAAGAATTTGCATTCAAACTGTCAAAAGAAACAAAATTGGATGTAATTTCTATTAACTCGTCATTTCAACGAATAAAAGGAGCAAAAAACATTTTTTCTGCTGGTCCAGATGAGTTTATAGATTTAATAGCAAAGAGTGAATATGTAGTTACTTCTTCATTTCATGGTATTATATTCTCTATGATTTTTAATAAAAATTTCTATTTTGGACTTAACAAGGAAAAAATTAATAATAATTCACGTATTATTGATTTAGCTAACAAATTTGGGTTTAGTGATAGAAACATAGAATATATTTCAGAAATAAAAGATATTGAATATAATCCAATAAATATGAAGATAGAGAAAGAAAGAAAAAAATCTATAGACTGAACCGCCCCTGTCAAGTAGACAGGTGAAATAATTAAAAATGTTTTTGATGAAGTTGCCGAGGAGACAACTTCATTTTTCTTTATGCAGCTAATGTTGTATTACTTGTATAATGTTCT
>NZ_NFLJ01000034.1 GCF_002160865.1 Massiliimicrobium timonense | reverse complement strand
TCACCCAATAAAAAAGAAGGAAATATAAGGAAAACAATACAAATTTATCAATTTTCATAAAAAAATAAAAGAAGTGGTAGATTTAATAAAAAATTCTACCACTTTGTCAACAGTCTGAAATGGATTAAAGATAACTCTTTAATCCATTTTTTCTCTCACAAATGAAATATAACGTGTTCCCTGAAAAGTAAGTTCACCAACATCATTTTCAGCCAACATACCATAGTCATTTCCTTTTAAAGCAAATTCCAGACGATTACCACTTTTGACTTCAAATGTAACATAATAAAAAGTTGTGGAATGAGCCATCATATTATCTCCATGTAAGTGACTAGAAACATCCATGCGTTTAGATACAACTTTGGCTTTGACAGTCAGTCTTGGCGACTGATTATTACGATGCCACTTGGATATTCCGTTGACAATCATAAAAAGAAATGTCCCAGCAATGATAAAAAAAACAATCATAAAAATCATATCAAAACTATTATTTTCTACGAAAATCATGCCTTTTCCCTCCCTACTGATATCATAACATAACCATGTGTATAAATGATGAATATCAAATTTTCATCTGATAAAAAATATTTTCAACTTCTGGAAATTTTTCTATTTAAAGAGAGTTTTCGTTATAATAGTTTTTGTATAAAAAGAGGAGGAAAAAAGATGATACACAAAACATTAAAACCATTTCCTAAAGATTTTCTTTGGGGAGCAAGTACTTCTGCTTATCAGGTAGAAGGTGCAAATTTAGAAGATGGAAAGGGTCCATCATGTCAAGACGTGAAAAAAGTACCAGAAGGAACTTCAGATTTAACAGTCTGTGCTGACCAATATCATCGTTATAAAGAAGATATTGCCTTAATGGCTGAAATGGGATTTAAAACTTATCGTTTCTCTATTGCATGGACAAGAATTTTGCCACAGGGAACTGGAGAAGTTAATCCTAAAGGAATTGAATATTATAATAATGTGATTAATGAATGTTTAAAATATGGTATTGAACCCTTAGTCACAATGTTCCACTTCGATATGCCTGCAGCCTTAGATGAAAGAGGAAGCTGGGGAAATAGAGAATCTGTTGACTGGTTTGTCAATTTTGCGAAAGTCATGTTTGAAAACTTTGGTGACAGAGTTAAATATTGGTTAACGATCAATGAACAAAACGTTTTAACTTTAAGTGGTCCTGTGATTGGAACACTACATTTACCAGAAGGATGCACAAATGAGTTAAAAGAAATTTATCAACAAAACCATCATATGTTAGTGGCTCAAGCCAAAGCGATGGCATTATGTCATGAAATGTTGCCAAATGCCAAAATTGGACCTGCACCAAACATTTCACTTGTTTATCCAGCCAGCTGTAAACCTGAAGATGTTTTAGCCGCACAAAAGTCACAATGTTCCACTTTGATATGCCTGCAGCCTTAGATGAAAGAGGAAGCTGGGGAAATAGAGAATCTGTTGACTGGTTTGTCAATTTTGCGAAAGTCATGTTTGAAAACTTTGGTGACAGAGTTAAATACTGGTTAACAATCAATGAACAAAATGTTTTAACTTTAAGTGGTCCTGTGATTGGAACTTTACATTTACCAGAAGGCTGTACAAATGAGTTAAAAGAAATTTATCAACAAAACCATCATATGTTAGTTGCTCAAGCCAAAGCGATGGCATTATGTCATGAAATGTTGCCAAATGCCAAAATTGGACCAGCACCAAATATCTCACTTGTTTATCCAGCCAGCTGTAAACCAGAAGATGTTTTGGCTGCGCAAAACTTCAACGCTATTAGAAACTGGTTATATTTAGATATGGCCGTTTATGGTGTTTACAACAACATTGTTTGGGCATGGTTAGAAGAAAATGATGCAACACCTGAATTTGCTGAAGGTGACGCAGAAGCTTTAAAAAATGGACATCCAGATTTCATTGGTTTCAACTACTACAATACTGCTACTTGCCAGTGGTCTGATGGGACAGAAGATTTATCTGGTGCTGCTGATCAACAGACTTCTAAAGGCATTACTGGAATGTATAAAGGATTTAGAAATCCAAACTTACCAACAACTGAATTCGGTTGGGAAATTGATCCTCAAGGATTTAGAGCAACGATTCGTGAAATGTATTCAAGATATCGTTTGCCATTATTAGTCACTGAAAATGGTTTAGGAGCTTATGATACATTAACAGAAGATGGAAAAGTTCATGATCAATATCGTATCAAATATTATCAAGATCATATCTCACAAGTTCGTTTAGCAATTAGCGATGGATGTGAAATGTTAGGATATTGTCCTTGGTCTGCTGTTGATTTAATTTCTACTCATGAAGGTATGGTTAAACGTTATGGATTTATTTATGTTGATAGAGATGAATTTGATTTAAAAACTTTAGATAGATATAGAAAAGATTCTTTCTATTGGTATAAAAAAGTCATTGCTTCTAATGGTGAAGATTTAAGTGATTAAACTTGTTGCAAAACAAGTTTTTCCTTATAGTCAAAAGCTTTAATTTTCTATATAATAAACATAAGGGAGGAATAAAAATGATACATAAAACATTAAAACCATTTCCTAAAGATTTTCTTTGGGGAGCAAGTACTTCTGCTTATCAGGTAGAAGGTGCAAATTTAGAAGATGGAAAAGGTCCATCATGTCAAGACGTTAAAAAAGTACCAGAAGGAACATCTGATTTAACAGTCTGTGCAGATCATTATCATCATTATAAAGAAGATATTGCTTTAATGGCTGAAATGGGATTCAAATCTTATCGTTTCTCTATTGCATGGACAAGAATTTTGCCACAGGGAACTGGAGAAGTCAATCCTAAAGGAATTGAATTCTACAACAATTTAATCAATGAATGTTTGAAATACAACATTGAACCTATTGTGACAATGTTCCACTTTGATATGCCTGCTGCCTTAGATCAAAGAGGTTCATGGTCAAACAGAGAATCTATTGACTGGTTTGTCAATTTTGCGAAAGTCATGTTTGAAAACTTTGGTGACAGAGTTAAATATTGGTTAACAATCAATGAACAAAATATGTTAACTTTGGTTGGTCCTGTCATTGGAACATTAACAATCCCTGAAGGATGTACAAATGAATTAAAAGAAATTTATCAACAAAATCATCATATGTTAGTGGCTCAAGCCAAAGCGATGGCATTATGCCATGAAATGTTACCAGGAGCTAAAATTGGACCTGCACCAAACATTTCACTTGTTTATCCTGCCAGCTGTAAACCTGAAGATGTTTTAGCTGCACAAAACTATAATGCCGTTAGAAACTGGCTATATTTAGATATGGCTGTTTATGGTGTTTACAATAATCTTGTATGGGCTTGGTTAGAAGAACATGATGCAACACCAGAATTTGGTGAAGGTGACGCAGAAGCATTGAAAAACGGACATCCAGATTTCATTGGATTCAACTACTACAATACAGCCACTTGCCAGTGGGAAGATGGAACAGTAGAATGTGATTCTGCTGCTGACCAGCAAACAGCTCGTGGTGAAACAGGTATGTTCAAAGGATTTAAAAATCCATATTTACCAACAACTGAATTTGGTTGGGAAATTGACCCTCAAGGATTTAGAGCCACTATTCGTGAAATGTATTCAAGATATCGTTTACCATTATTAGTCACTGAAAATGGTTTAGGAGCTTATGACACATTAACAGAAGATGGAAAAGTCCATGACCCATATCGTATTGAATATTTAAGAAAACATATTGAACAAATCAGACTTGCGATTAGTGATAGATGTGAAATGTTAGGTTATAATCCTTGGTCTGCTATTGATTTAATTTCTACTCATGAAGGTATGAAAAAACGTTATGGATTTATTTATGTTGATAGAGATGAATTTGATCTTAAAACTTTAAAACGTTATCGTAAAGATTCTTTCTATTGGTATAAAAAAGTCATTGCTTCTAATGGTGAAGATTTAAGTGATTAGAACTTGTCGAAAAAGACAAGTTCTTTTATAATGTTTTTGAGGTGTGCCATTCATGAAAAAAATCAAATATTTTATACCATCAATATTTTTAATGATTCTTATTTTTATGTTTTCTCATCAAACAGGAAGTGAATCATCTGGATTAAGTTCACAAATTGTTTTATGGATTCAAACATATTTACATATTCCCATTAGTGAATTTATAGTCAGAAAAGCCGCTCACATGAGCGAATATGCTCTTTTGACCTTGACATTGATTTATGGTTTTTATAAAAATCACTACCCTATCCAAAAAATCATGATTTACTCTCTTATAGGAACATTTTTATATGCATGTAGTGATGAAATGCACCAGCTATTTATTGGAGGTCGAGCCGGACAGTTTACAGATGTACTTATTGATACATGTGGTGGATGTCTTACGATTATTTTTTATGATGTATTAACAAAATTGAAATATAAACAAAGGAGATAACATATGCCTATTATTTATCATCAATCAAGCCAAACATTTCATCTTTATAATGATTCAATCAGTTATATTTTTAAAATTCTCAAAAATTATCAACTTGGTCAACTTTATTATGGAAAGCGTGTCCATGATAAAGAACAGTTTGACTATTTATTAGAACTATTCCCTCGTCCTATGTCACCCTGTCAATTTGAAGGTGATTTGACTTTCTCAATGGAACATATTAAACAAGAATATCCAACCTATGGTCATGGTGATATGCGTCATCCTGCGATTGATATCACTCAAGATAATGGCAGCCATTTACTAGAGTTACAATATCAAAATCATTGTATTTTCAAAGGCAAACCTTCTTTTGAGGGTTTACCTGCCACTTATATTGAAGATGAAAATGAAGCAACAACACTCATAATCACTTTATATGATCATGTTATTCAATGTCAGTGTCAGCTCAGTTATACAATCTATGAAAATAGACCCGTCATCACTCGCCACGTTAAAATTGAAAATCAAGGAACACATTCTTTGACTTTAAATCAAATCATGAGTATGTCTTTAGATTTGCCTGATTGTGATTTTGAAATGGTTGAATTAACTGGAGCATGGTCAAGAGAAAGACATGTCAAAACAAGGCAACTGGAACATGGCATTCAATCTATATACTCATTAAGAGGTCATTCCAGTCATCATTTTAATCCTTTTATCGCATTGAAAAGAAAAAATTGTGATGAATATCATGGTGAAGTCTATGCTTTTAGTTTTGTATACAGTGGAAACTTTTTAGCACAAGTTGAAGTTGATACTTATGATGTCACACGTATCATGATGGGTATTCATCCACTTGGTTTTTGTTGGACTTTAGCTCCCAATGAAAGCTTTCAGACACCAGAAGTCGTTATGGTTTATACTCCAAATGGATTAAATACAATGTCACAAACATATCATCAGCTCTATCAACAACGTTTAACAAGAGGTCTATATCGTGACCAAGTTAGACCTATTCTCATCAATAACTGGGAAGCCACTTATATGGATTTTAATGAAGATAAGATTTTGTCTATCGCAAAAACAGCAAAAGAATTAGGTATTGAACTCTTTGTCTTAGATGACGGATGGTTTGGAAATAGAAATCATGATCGTGCTGGTTTAGGTGACTGGTATCCCAATCTTGAAAAATTGCCTCATGGTATTCAAGGATTATCTCAAAAAATCAATGATTTAGGTATGCAATTTGGATTATGGATTGAACCAGAAATGGTCAATAAAGATTCCAATCTCTATCATTTACACCCACAATGGGTTTTACAGACACCCAATCGTACATTAAGTCATGGCCGTCATCAATATGTTTTAGATTTTTCTAATCCTGAAGTGGTTCAATACATTTATCAAATGTTATATAAAATTTTATCAACATCACACATTTCTTATATCAAATGGGATATGAATCGCAGTATGAGTGAAGTGTATTCTTCATGCCATGACCATGAACATCAAGGACGTGTCATGCATGAATATATTTTAGGTGTTTATCATCTTTATGATATGTTGACAACACAATTCCCACATATTTTATTTGAATCATGTGCCAGTGGTGGAGGAAGATTTGATCCTGGTATGTTGTATTATGCCCCACAATGCTGGGCCAGTGATAACAGTGATGCGATTGAACGATTAAAAATTCAATACGGTACATCTTATGTCTATCCTCTATCTTCCATTGGTTCTCATGTTTCAGCTATTCCTAATCATCAAGTTTTTAGAAATACACCTCTCCATACCAGAGCCAATGTTGCCTATTTTGGCACTTTTGGATATGAATTGGATTTAAATGAGCTTTCTTTAAAAGAACGTGAGGAAGTCATGCAAGAAGTTCAATTCATGAAAAAATATCGTTCTCTATTCCAGTTTGGCACATTCTATCGCTTGAGAAGTCCATTTGAAACAAATGAAACAATATGGATGGTTGTTTCCTCACAAAAAGATGTTGCGATTGTGGGATATTATCGTCCTTTACAACAAGTGAATGTTCAATATAATCGTGTGAAGCTGTTAGGACTAGACCCACACAAAAAATATCATGTGTCTATTCATGACATAGATTGTTATGGTGATGAATTAATGAATATTGGTTTATTACTTAGTGATTCATCAAGTGGTGAAAGCAAGGATCATGTCGGTGATTATGTATCACGTTTATATATTTTAAAAGCCAAATAAGTAAAAGGCTATAAAGAAATGATGCTCTTTATAGCCTTTTTCATTAAAGTTTCTTTTCCATTAAATATCTTCTCATACGTACACCACGTCTTTCCACAATCTGTTCCTGTAAAACAACATAGCCTTGTTTTTCAAAGAATCGCTGTGATGTCACAGAAGCCGCAGTATTCATAAAGCCAATGCCTTTTGCTTTGGCATATTTTTCTAATTGTTCAACAATTAAAGAAGCAATTCCTTGATGTAGATAATCCGGATGAACATACAGTCTATCTAAATATCCTGTTTCACCAACATCCCCAAAACCAATAATCTGTGATTCTTTTTCTACAACTAATGTATGATTTCGATTCAAAGATGCCTGCCAGCGATAAACATCAGGTTCCTTTGGTGCCCATGCATCCAATTGTTCCAATGTATAATCATTCACACAGACAGTATGAATATTATCATAAAATAATTTTAATACAGCCTCTAAATCACTTTGCTTATATAATCTCGTTTTCATCTACACCACCCCTTCAAAGCTATTTCCATTATAACATACTCTTTGCAAATAAGAAACATTTTCACTTATTTACCCTTTCATTTTGACAATATAAAAAATCAGCAAAAGCTGATTTTTAAATACCAAATAATAAATCCATATATGTTGGCATAGGCCAATATTTTTCATCAACACTGTTTTCAATAGAATCAACAATTTCTCTTAATGTATTCATTGTTGTTAAAACATCATCTCGCCATATTTTTGCAATCTCGAAAATATCATCTTGAACATGTTGTGCTCTTTCAATATGTTTTTCTAAAATCATCATTTGATTTTTCATTTGAGATAACAATGATGAAAGATTTTTAACATCATCAATCACATAATCACAACCGATATTTAATTCTTTCATATGCAAAGATGTTTGTGTTAATTGATTTAGATAAGATAAAGCGGCTGGATAGATTTCATTTCTTGCCATTTTTAAAGCCGTTAAAGCCTCTACCTGAATTGTTTTATTATAGTTTTCAAGCAAGATTTCATAACGTGCCTGAAGTTCAATTTCACTATAAATACCTAAACGTTTAAACATTTGAATGTTCTTTTCATCTTTTAAACATTCCATCGCATCCACTGTGTTTTTACGATTTGGAAGTCCTCTACGTTTTGCTTCTTCTTCCCATTCACGAGAGTAACCATCTCCATTGAAAATAATTCTTTGATGTTGAGATAAGAATGTTTTAATGACTTCCATTGGTTCTTGTCCCTGTTCAATCAAATCAGCCATTTCTTCCATTTCATAAGCCAAAATAGAATTTAAGACAGTATTAGGACCAGCAATGGATTGTGAAGAACCAACTGCTCTAAATTCAAATTTATTACCTGTAAAAGCAAAAGGAGATGTACGATTACGATCTGTATTATCTTTAGAAAAATCAGGAACAACAGAAACGCCTGTCTGGAATCTGGCTTTATCATTATTTTCTAATTCTTCTCCTTCAATAATCGCATGAATCAGTTTATCCAAATCTTCTCCTAAAAACATTGAGATAATGGCAGGTGGTGCTTCATTCGCTCCTAAACGATGATCATTACCAGCTGTCGCAGTTGACATACGTAATAAATCCGCAAACTCATCCACAGCTTTAATAGTACAAGCAAGAGCAGCTAAAAAAGGCAGATTTTCAATAGGATGAGGACCTGGATTAAACAAGTTCACTCCCGTATTTGTCACAACAGACCAGTTATCATGTTTTCCTGAACCATTGACTCCCGCAAATGGTTTTTCATGAAGCAGACATCTCAGTCCATGTTTTTTAGCAATATCCTGCATCAACAACATCAATAAATGATTATTATCTGTTGTAATATTGACATTACGATAAACACAAGCCACTTCATGTTGTGCTGGTGCAACTTCATTATGCTTTGTTTTTGATGGAATCCCATATTTCCACAATTCATGATCTAATTCTTTCATGAAAGCTGCTACTTTACGTTTTAAACTTCCAAAATAATGATCTTCCAGTTCTTGCCCTTTTGGTGCCATAGCCCCGAATAAAGTTCTTCCTGTCAACTTCAAATCCATACGTTTTTGATAAAATTCATCAGCCACCAAAAAATATTCCTGTTCACTTCCTACTGAAGCATCAACATGTGTCACACCTTCCATTCCAAGCATTGGTAATAAACGACATGAAGCTTTTGTTAAAGCATCTACTGATTTCAATAAAGGTGTTTTCTTATCAAGAGCTTCTCCTGTATAAGAACAAAATAATGTTGGAATATACAAACTTCCATCTTTTACAAAAGCTGGTGAAGTACAATCCCATGCTGTATAACCACGTGCTTCAAAAGTCGCACGTAATCCCCCACTTGGAAAAGATGAAGCATCTGGTTCCCCTTTTCTTAGTGTTTTTCCACTAAATTCTAAAATGGCTTTATTTCCATCAGGCTCTAAAAAAGCATCATGCTTTTCAGCTGTTAAACCTGTCATAGGCATAAACCAGTGTGTAAAATGAGTTGCTCCATTTTCTACAGCCCATATTTTCATCGCATTCGCAATCACAGTAGCTGTTTCTTTCGCTAGTGGCTCACCTTGATCTAATGCTTTATGAAAAGCCTTATATGTTGAATTTGGAATTCTTTCTCTCATCACATCATCGCTGAAAGTCAAACATCCATAATTTTCAAGTAACTTATTCATATCCATGAACAATACATCCCCCTTTTTTCAACCATTGTATCAATTTCTTATCATCATGTCTATATAAAATCTTAACACTCATCTATAAATTCAATCAAAATTTCATGAAATATTTTCATATTCTATTGTATTTTTCTTATTTCATATTATACTTATGAGGAGGTGAAATTTTATGTTTGGACAATTTAAGGCTCTTATTATTCACAGTCATCAAGATTTCAATAATCAAATCAAAGACTATTTAGAATCTAAAGACTATATTTGTCAACAAGTCATAACATATAAAAATTTAGAAAATTATTTTGAAAATCAGATTTATGATTGTGTCATCATTGAAGATAATTTTCCACGTATTCGTATTAGAGATTTTTTAGTTCAAATCAAATTACATGGTCAACCCATTGTTATTGTATTAAGTGATGCTCTTGCTCCTGATTATTTAGAATCTTTATTAAATGCAGGAGCTGATGATTACTTAACAGAACCTTTTGCACTCAAAGATTTAGATATTAAAATTCAATCTGTTTATAAAAATGGAATCTTAAAACCTAGACGTATCTATCGTTTCAAAGATATTGTCATGGATACAACAGCCAGAACATGTTCATGTCATGGAAAAGCACTGACACTGACTAAAAATGAATACAAGCTTTTATCTATTTTAATTGCTCATCCATACCAACCTTTTGGTGTGTCATATCTTTTTGAACAAGTATGGGGTTCTTCTACATATGAAGATGGGACATCTATTCCAGCTTTAATTAGTAATGTCATTATGAAATTACGATTGGCTAATAATGAACAGGAATATATTAAACGTTTTGGAAAAGATAGTTATAAAATGGCTTTTTAACAGATAAGTTTTGAGGAGTTCAAAGAAATGAACTCCTCTTTTTATGCTAACTCTTTAATGGCTTGAAAAGCATTAAAAATACAAGGAAAACCTAAATAAGGTAAACATTGAATCAATGCACTATAAAGTACTTCTAAAGAATTTCCTACTTTTATATTACCTAATGCATGAGCATAAAGCTGACCAGTTGCATTTAAGGCTGTCAAAATACAAAAAATCAATAATTCTCTTGTTTGAATATCCATTGCTTTTCTTGTATAACAATCTCCAAAACACCATTCTGTTAAAAATCTTGGTAATGCCTCACGAAATTCTTCTGGTAAATATTGATAACGTTCTTTAATTTCATCACCATATAATTCTTTTTGAATCGCAAGTCCTCGTTCATATCTTTCATCATCATTAAAATCACATTGAGGCTCTAAAGGTAATTCAATACCTCTTTGTTGGAGTACTTCATTAAAAACACCAATCGCATTCAAAGTTCTTGGATAGCCGATAAATGGTGCACATTGATAAAAAGCTTCTCTTAACTCTAAAGGTGTCACACCAACATTCAATGCAGCTTGAACATGAGCTTTGAGCTGTGGTAAAGTCTGTAAAACAGTTAAAACAGTGCAAGTTATCATTTCCCTTTGTTGATCTGTTAAACTTCCAATATCAAAGACTTCACCAAAAATCAATCTTTGTAATTGTGCCATAAACTCAGGATCATGCACATCCACTGTCAGTTCCTTTAAAAATAACTGTTCATACTTTTCTTGACTACGTTTTATTCGATTCATAAGCTTCACTCCTTCTTGTTATTGTTAATGATATTATAACATAAATTAGTTCAATTTCATAACATTATATAAGATGATATTACGCTGATTTTTGAACTGTTCAGTTATATAAGATTATATAAAATTACATTCTACTAGTAACAAGTTAGTAACAGTTAGAAATATCAGTTGCACCAATGATTTCATTTTTAGAATTCCCAAAAACAACACGGTTTTGTTTTACTTGAATGACTTTAAAAGATAATTTATAAACCCATGATGCATACTTTGTTTTAGTATTTAAATCCTTCGCACCGTTTTTAATTCTAACGCTTTGACCTTCTTTAATTGAAGATTTATCTTCGTTATTAATCTTGTCTTGTACTTCCTGGTAACGTGAACCTAAAACAGTTTTTCTAATTGGGTTATTTCCATATTTACCAGCTTTTACTTCATTAACAAGTGTATCAATACTAGCATTAGCAATATGATTGATTATACTTTGAACTTCATCATAACGTGTTCCTAATGCTGCTTTTCTGGCTTCACCATCACCGTATTTTTTCTGCATGACACCAGCAACTAAATCTAAAGTAGAACCAGAAGGTGTATTTACTGGTGTTTGTGTTGAAGTTTCACCAAATCCATTAAGTTTTGCATTTTTAATTGTTGTTTCATAATCATGATATGAAATATTTCTATCAAATCTCTTACCATTTAATGAATAATTTGATGTGAACTGATGCAATTTATAGGCATTTGATTTATCTGATTGTAATGTTCCATTATTTGTTCCCCAGTTGGCTACCCATTTGTCATAAGCACTTGAAACAGTTTTTAACTGATTATTAAACCAGCTTTCACTTGCATAGATACCAACATAATAATCCTTGCTTTCAATATATTCACAAAAAACATTACAAATAGATGCCAAGGTAGAATTTGATGGCATACCATTTTTCTTTTTATATCCGTCCGCGTCCTCCATATCAATAAAAACTGGATATTCAAATGTTTTCCCTTTGATGATTTCTAACATATTTTTAGCTTCTGTTTTTGCATGATCAGCATTTAAAGCGTAACTATACCAGTAAGCACCAACTTTTAAACCAGCACTTTTAGCAGCAGCATAATATTCATCAAATTTAGGGTCTTTAGTTCCGCTAACACCATATCCAGCCCTCAAAATAACAAATGTGTTTCCATTGTTTTTGATTGCATTAAAATCTAATGAACCGTTGTGTTTACTTAAATCTAATCCATATTCTTTCATTTTTGTATCTTCCTTTCTTATTTGATTGGTAATCTATGAATTTCTTCATTCATTCCCTTAACCATACCATTACCGCCTAAACCTTCATAAGCACTGTACATTTCAACCCAGTTATCAAGTGCATATGATGGAATTGATTTTTCCATCATGTAACGGTCATGATATTCAATTAATTTAACCCTTAGCAAACATTTAGTACCTTCACAGTTTGCATCACGTGATTTTTTCTGTTCTTTTAGAATCCATACGATATAGCCTAAAATAATAGGAAGGGAAATCGTATATGTTGTCATTAATAATTCTTTCATATAGTCACCCTTCCTAATTTTCTTTTGTATCTGTTAATTTATCTAATTTAATTTTTGTATATTCTTTGATTTCATCAAATGTTGACTGAACAATTTCAGCAATCATTGATTTTGTAATAATCTTATTAAATGGTGATGGAATCAATTTATATAATTCATTTACCACCCATTCAAAACGTTGACCGCCTTGTTTTGTTCCGTCAGCATATATTTCTTCTGCATCTTTGATAAAAACAATGGCTTTAGCTGAAATTTCAGTGATTTTCTTTTGTAAATTTACATTGCACTTGAAATAAATAGCTAATCCACCAAAAATAATCATTAAAACTGTTTTTATAATTTCAATCATATCCATTTTTATTTGCTCCTTTCTAAAAATAAAAAAGGCTTAAAAATAAGCCCTTTTTATTCTGCTAATTCTGGTACTTCCAAATCAATTAGCACTTCTTTCACCTGTTCTTTGATTTTGTCTGGAACTTGATCAAATGTTTTCTTTCCCTTGACAATCAAAGTTGCATAGATTACAGCCATTTCTTTCACCCCTTTCATGTGAAGTAGAATATATAGTAAAATTCTAATTATCATTAGAATCACTATCCAATAGTTCTTGAACCTGTTCCTTTAATTTCTCTGGAACATCATCAATTGTCTTTAAACCTTTGATGATCAATTCATAATAAACCTTTGCCATAGTTTATACCCCCATACTTTCATAGATCTCAACTAATGCTAATTGAACATCTGTAATCTGCTGATTTTGATTTTCAGTAATGTATTTGATATATTCATCTTTATCATACTGAATCATATCATATTCATAACCATTAAATTCATGTTCATCAATTGTTTCACATATAGGTTCTATATTTGTATGAACCCAAACACTTTTTTCATCAATTAATATATTTTCTGGTTTTTCTGTACTTCTTACTTTTCCATGATTGATCATGTCAAATTTCCACCTTTCTTTATATAAAATTTATAATATGAATCAACGTATTTTTCTAAAGGTTTCATGTATTTCTCAATAAGCCTGTATGAATTACAGTGTTTCAAAATACCTTTATAGGAATTGAATGAGCAGTAATCAGAATAGCTTATAATTTCACCACGTAACCGCTTTTTATTAATTTCATTCATTTTCCTTTTGAAATTAATACAAGTTGATTTTCTTAATAACACATAATCCAAAAAGATACGATAACCAACAAAATCAACACCCCTAACATAAGTTGGAAAGACTTGATAATTATCTTTCATTTCCAGTTTTAATTTAGATTGCATAAATGAAGTCATTTCAATTCTTAAATTATGAAGTTCTTCTTTTGAACTTCCAAAAATGACTATATCGTCCATATATCTAAATAAATGCTTAATGTGTTTCTGTTCTTTTAACCAGTGATCTAACGGTGATAAATACAAATTACCGCTATACTGTGATAAATAATTACCAATAGGTATACCAGTATCACCATCAGTTGAATCAATGATTTCATATATCAAGTCTAGAAGTTCTTTGTCCTTGAACAATCTGGCATAAATACTTTTTAGAATATCATGATTAATAGATGGGTAATACTTTTTGGCATCTATTTTTAAACAGTATTGACAACCATAAGTATCAGTTTTGATTGCATTAATTACATCATATAGACATTTATGTGTTCCTCTTCCTGGAATTGCTGAATAAGTGTTGGTTGTAAAATATTTTATTAACATTGGTTCTATCACTTGAAGGATAGCCCATTGACATACTCGATCAGGGAAATATGGTAATTTATAAATTAGTCTTTCCTTACCATTTTCTTTTTTGATGAAAGTTTCATATTCAGAAGTTTTATAGGTATGATTGATTAAACTGTCCTGTAATATTTTTAAATAGTAATCTGGGTTGGTATCAATCATCTTAACTTCTTTATACCATGTCTTGTTTTTCCTAGCGTTTTTATGTGCTAATCTTAAATTATCCATAGAATATATCTGTTCATAAAGATAGCCTACACGTTTCACAATATACCCCTTTTCTTTGTATGCACATATGAAGTCAAATCTTCGAGAAATTGAAAATAAACTTTCAAAAACCTACCAATACAACTTACTTGATTTTTCTATTTTACCAAGCGGTAGGGTGCAATAATTTTTACTCATTTATTTTTAACTGCATGTTCCAAGCGACTGCTGAGATTACGATTACGATTAGAAGCGGTATTATTCAAATTCAAATAGAAGCTCCTAGCTTTAACACTGTTATTCCAGTTGCTACCTAATAGGGCAAAAAATCTTTTTTTCTTCACCATGTGCAAAGCTATATAACAACAATCGCACTATTGCACCCATGTTATATATTTAATTTTATTTAAGATTAATTTTGCGGTACATACACCAAGCGACCGCCGAGAGCACGAGTACGACCAGAAGCGGTATTACGCAAATCCAAATAGAAGCCCCCAGCCGTAACACCGTAATGCCAGCCGCCACCCAATAGGGCAGCCAACATACCGTTATAACTTGCGTTTCTGTAATAATAGTCACCAACCGGTACACTAGAATTTCCTAAAGCTTCTGTTGGTACAAATAACCAATCAAAATTTTCATCATATCCAAAAGCACTTGTATAACCTTCTGTTAAACATGCTTGAAAATTAACTTTTTCATAAGATGAGTTCTTACTACCATCAGCAAAATTATAATTTGCAATATAAATATCATGAACTTGTGGTTCACTTGTACTGTTTCTATCAACGTTCATACCGTCAATCCAAGTCCAAATATTACCAAAGAAGTTTTCTTCACCTCTGTAAGTTACAACATTAAATTCATTGCTGTTTGTTACTGAACCACTTCCATTACCAAGATTTGTTGTAGCACCAGTTATTTCTGTCATGCTTGTACTTCCATCATCAGTTTTAGTAGTTACACCATTGCCAAGTTTGGATTGCATATTGAAAGATGCATACTCAATTAAAAATAGTAACTGTGTTGCTGAAACTGTTGATGCGTATGAAATTTCCCAACCGTCACCACGATTATGTGCAAGTGATCTAATATTAGTTCTATTCAAATTTTGTGTTAGTCCACTTGCTGGTTTTGCATTTGCAATACTTGAAAGTAAATCATTTGAGAAATCAGCTACCTGTTCATCATTTAAAATATATGCATTTGCTGAATCATCATATAATGACCCTTCATATGCACTTAAATAGATGTTTTCTAATTCTCTGCCATTTACTTCAAAAGCTGGGTGTAATTTAAAGCCTTCTTTTGGTGTAGATGAGATATAATATCTTGCCTTTCTCATATGAAAACCATAACCAGTAGTAATAGGTTCTAATTTCAAAGGAACTACTTTATAGTAAAATTTTGGCTGTTCCACCATAACTTGTACTTTTGTTCCAACTGCATAAGTACCAGCATATTTACCACTTTCTATTGTAATAGCACTGGTTAATTTTCCAGTTTCTGTATATCCGCTATCACCATAATAAGCTACCACTTTACCATCATCAGTAACGTTACATCTTCTTCTGTTCCATGGTGCAATATCATCAAAATCTTCACCAGCTACTAAATTTTCTGCACCTGCTAATCTGGTAAAAACTTTATTTGTAAAATCAACTTCTACACCATAAATATCTTCATCACTGAAACCAATATAACTTTGTAGTGTGGTAATTTGATTTTGTAAATTTTGAATGTCATTAACCGTTGCTACTGCTCCAGTTGATACAGTTAATGAAACATTTGATGAGTTACCAACCGTTACAGTTAGATTGAACATACAGCTTGAAATACCTAAACCATTGTATGGTGGTAACCAACCAGCTACATTAGCAGTCATAACTGCATATAATATTTCACCGTCATTTGGGTCTTGTGCATAAATACCAACGGTTTTAATATAATATCCAGTTTCTAAATTTTTATTGTCAATTGCTGCTTCAATTTTTACTGCTACATCATTTTGTCTTGTAATTTTACTGATACTTTGATTTTGTTTAATATTGGATAATGATGTTAAATTTTCTAACTGGCTGTCTTGATATTCAGTTGTGCTTGTAGCAATTTTTGTAAATTTAACATTACCAGTTCCAGCCAACATTTTAGCCATCAAAGCCTGTCCTTTTTTTGTAATTACAATGCTATTAAATTGTGACATTTATATTTCCTACCTTTCTGTTTTTTCAATAAAATTAGTAATACCAATAAATTCATTTTCCATTTCTATATTGATATTTTCTTTTATATCATCACTGTTATTAATTGTTTCTATACTGTTATTTGAAGTTAATACATATAAGTTACTATTGTTTGTAATATTATGTTTGATGCTATCATCTGCATTGATAACTTCTGTTTCAACATATCCACCTTTAACAACAGCTTGACAGTTTACATTGAATGAATATTTATGATCATCACTGTTATTCACTACATCAATACGTGAGTAGCTACATTTTATTTCAGCACTGCCACAAATATCAAAATTCATCTTATTTTCACTTTTTATAACGATATTGCATGGTATCATTGTTTTGATCAGTTCTTCAACTTGATTGACTTGACCATAACCATATAAAAAAGTGACTATTTTTAATAAATAATCACTAAAATGTTCTTCTGTTATATAATTTTTTTCACCGCATATAATATCTAAATTTTTTAAAAAATTAGTATAGGTATATGCTATGTTATCATTCCATTTTAATAACAGTTTTGCCCTTCTAACGTCCAGACTGTCATTATTAGATGCTACAATACCAAACATCTTTTCAAACCTCTTTAAGCCTTGACTATTTGCAGTTAGAATAAACTGATTATCATTAATGATGCCTATTTCATTGAGTGCTTCTTGAAAAACAACATTTTCAGCTTCACATATCAGTTTCAATTGAAGATATTTCTGTAAGAACTCTGGTAAATATTCAATGATATTAATTTTTCTAGCCATCTACAATAGAATTGAAAATTGGAATTTCATATTCATCTAATTCTAAATTGCTATATTTACCGTTAATTCTTGTATTTGCAATATCAATAATACCTTCAATGTTTAGTAATCTTGTTTCTATCTGTGAGATACGAACTATTAAATTTGTTGAATTTGCCCATGTTTTTCTTAAAGACAGCATATAATCATTTAATGTTGTTTCTATCTGTTCTTTAACTCTTTCAAATGTATATGACGGGTCGAATGTAAATGTTGATGTGATATTGATTAGAACTTCATCAACGGTCTTAACAGTTACTACATGTCCAATTGGTGCTAATCCTTGACCAGTACCATATGGAACTGGATCAATGGTATCTTTAACCAGTTGTACTAATGTTTGTGTAGCTTTTCTGTAAGTTGAATCAATAATAACTAGAAGAACTGTACCGCCACCATTCCATACTGGTTCAACTTTTGTATTTCCAACACCCTGTATACCATTTGTTTTTTCAAGATAATCTTTGATATTCCCGCCAAAAGCACGAGTATCAAAACTGGCAAAATATCTTTGTCTTAATACTTCTGTATCTTCTTCATCTTCACCTGGAATTAATAATTCCGTTAAAGTACATGTTTCTAAACCGTCTATATACTCAATAGGTATCATTGTACCAAAATAAGAATTGCCTACTGTACCAGCAGTTTCACACTGCAATTTAAATATACACTCACTGATTTTTTCAGTGACGGTATAATTTAGATCATTTAATGAGAAACGTGAACCAATTGGAACATTTATATTAAATTCACCTTTTAGAATGGCATGGGTGGCTTCTTCTGGTGTTAAACCTCTTTCCGCACATCTTAATATTAAATAATCTCTTGAAGCAGTATCAGCAAAAGTATCATTTAATAAAGCGTTCATTTCCATAAATAAATTCTGAAACTCAATAGATGCTGGTGCTACACCATCATAAATAACAGAACCCTCTCTTGTATCAATGGAATTGTTTTTATCTCTCACATATTCAAGCATTCTGTTTAATATGTTTTCAAAACTGTAATTTTCATACGCCATGTTAATACTCCACCCCCTTTGATATTGTTGTATACCCATAAACAGTATAAACAGTAAAGCTAACATGAACTTTGTTATCTTCGATAGTAAAATCAAAATTATTTATTTCTTTTATTCTTTCATCTTGATATAAAGCTTCTTCTATTCTTCTTTGAAGTTCAGCACATACCCATTCAGCATCTTCACCAATGAGATCAATAAGTTCTATACCATAGTTATCACTGTAAATAGGGTATGCATAACGTTCTGTATTCAATATTTTATAGATTGCCTGTATCATTGCATCTTGTTCATCAGTTTTGCCATTTATAATTTGTAATGGAATAATCATTTTATAAGTTTCAGTGTTCTGTTCTTCTTCAATTTCAAAATCACTTTCGCTTAGATCAATATATTGATTTGGTAACATCATTACACCACCCTATCTAAAACTAAAAATTTTTGACCTTTGTTATATCTTATCAATATAACCTTTTCACCTTTTTTCAATCCATAATGAACTGTTACAGTTGTTCTACCTTTAATATCATGACTATGAGTTAAATCAATTTTAGTTTCACTAATAGAAGTAGAAGATGTATTTGTCACTTCATTTTCTATTACTGTACCTGGCTGTTCTGGGTTTAATTTAGATGTAACACTTATACCGCCACTTGACTGTGCATTGTGTTTATGATCTGCATCTAATGTTTTTGATTTGGTACTGAAATCAAAAGTCATATCTACATTATGATCTCTTACATTGTTTGTAAGAATTAGAAAATTTTCATCTAATGTAAGTTTCTGGTCAATAGTGATTTTCAATGGTGATACACTTGTAACCTCACCAAAAAGAACCGCAGTAGGTTTACTTTCTTCAACAACTGCTAATGCTATTTTTTTAATCACTTCGTGCATATCAGCCATTGAAAACACCGCCTTTCAGTTCCAAATCCATAAGATGTGAATTATTGGTAAAAGTATGTTTTGCTTTTTCTACTATCATAAAACTATCTATTTTTATATCCATCAAGGTTAGTCTTACAATTACACTTGAGCCACCTCTAACACGAACATCACCTAAAACATTCTTGATTTTTAAACTCTTTATTTTTTTGTTATACAAAGAAAGTAAGGCATTTGCCTTACTCTTTCCATTTGTATTTTCATCTATCGTTTCATAATATTGAAGTAAACCCCATTCATTAATATGATTGCTATCTTTAGATATATAAACTTCTCTTTTACCAGTTTTTTCATTATCATATGTTAATTTAATCTGGTTATAAACTTCACCATCAATACTTGATTTATAATCATAATCTTCACTTGTTTCTTCATCAATAAGTAATGGTATTCTCATATTCTGAATATGATCAAGTGTTAATTTTCCAAAATCATCATATAAAACAAACAGTTCACCAGTATTTTGAAGTGTTATATCCAAAGCGTTCTGAAACATATCAAATAAGGTTTTATTTTCTTCAACTCTGTTTGAAATCGTCCATGACGTTTCAATTAAATTACCGCATCTTAAACCAAAATCATCAGCAACCATTTTTATAAATCCTTTAGCAGTTTTATTAGTATAAACATAAGTATCTTTATTTTTCAAGTATCTTAACTGATCATAACAAGTTATTGATACTTCTTTAGATTTATCAGTTCCTTTTTCAAACATAAAACCAAAAAATACATTTTTATCATCATATTTGAATCTTACTGCATTACCTTCTTGTATATCAATATGACCATCATTTAAAATTTTAAAAGCTAATTTTCCAGGTACTCCCTTTCTTTCAGTAGTCCATTCAATAGTATCTTCTACAACTGGTAAGTATGCTTTTGTACCATTCTGTATAATTAATTCTACTGCCATATTAAACGACCTGAACCGCTGAAGCCAGTACCCAGCCTTGCCACCCGCCACTCATAGTTGTAACGTGGTATGGGTGAGAACCTTTGGTATTGATAAAATTTATCTTGCCTTTAAAATTGCTTCTGTATTGACCTCTGCCATTACCATAGCTATCTCTGAACAGATAACCGTTTAGAATAACTGTACAGCCTTTTGTGACCGCTTTTTTAGCGGCTGAACTGCTGGAAGTTTTGTTAGTAGTAGTGGTAGTTGTTTTAGATCTTTCAGTAGTCACCTTAATAATTGGTTTAGGTTTGTATGGATCAAGTTTTATATCAACCGTTTTTGTACCATAATCACGATACTGTTTTAAGTTTATGCTTACTTTTATACAGTCACCTTCCGTTGCATCTTCTGTAATTGTATAATCTTCTAAAGATACCTTCATATTGGTACTGAAAAGCAGTTTATTTTCAAATCTTCTTGTTATGATGAACTGAAACGGTTCTTTTGATGTCTTTAGTTTTTCAATTTTTTCCAGGAAATAACCAGCGGTCTGGAAATCCCCCTGATAAACTGCAAAAGGATAATCATTAATAAGCGGTAATAATGCATCAAAGGTAATTTCAGTTAGACCAGCATTTTTTAAAATGTTTATTTCCCCTTCATTGATCAGAACAAGTGTTTTGTTCTGATTTTTTATTGTGGTTTCAACTTTAGAAGGGGTAATAGGTAATAAAATCTTATCTAAATAAAACTTATACATGTTATACCCCCTCCGCAGCAATATTCATTTTTTCTTCAAGTTGACTTGCCATATAATCAATAACACCATCTAAATCAGTATCTTTACTGATGTTATTGTTATTTGTTATTTCTAGTTTGATTTCAGCAGTAGTAAAACGGTTTATCGCTTCCTGTTCCGCCAAATCTCTTAAATATTTCAATTCATCATCTGTAATATCCATACTGTCAGCAATCTTTTCAGTATTATCAGCAATCTTGCCTGTATTTGGGCTTGAAGATGAATTATCAATACCTTTAGTAATAGAATCAGTTAGATTATCTGTATTTGGTAATGAATCGGTTAATTCTTGTGTTGGGTCAAAATTTTTGATACTGTCCACAAGATTAGAACCCCATTCATAACCGTTGTTGTAGGCTTCACCAATATCTTTGAAATCAGCATAATAATCTGATGGGTCTGCTAATCCCTCTGGTGTGGTCCATTCTTCTGGTGTTAAAAAATCAAGTGTATAATCTCCTACATCTGGAAGGTCTGGCATCTGGAAACCATTATATTCAAAACGATCAAAACTAACTGTATCAGCAGTTTTATTCAGTATACCGTCCATTTCACTGATATAACTGTCTATACCGCTGGTATCAAATTTTAAGTCTACCTTGCCAATTTTCTTTACATTGTCAATATCAACACCAGGAATCAAGTTGATTGCATCTATAATCCAGTTGATTGCTTTAATCGCAGCGTTAGCACCGCTAACAAAAGCGTTCGCTATTGCTGATGCCGCACTTCCAGCGGCATTAGTTACTGATTTAAATGCAGTTGCCCCAGTCTTTCCAATATTTGCAAAAAACTGCTGAACTTTTAAAGTTGCTGAATTCCAGTTATTTACTATCCATTCAGCTACACTGATAGCTATATTTGCTACAAATTTCCATACATAATCGAAAATTGCACCTAGTCCAGCAACGATAACTGCAAATATTGAATATAGAGTGACGAATGCAGCAATAATTGTATTTATTACAAGTATCGCTATATTTGCTATTGATACCCATAGCCAGTTCCACAATGTACCTAAATTTGTAATTACAGCCAATCCAATATTATAGATACCGACAATCACGAACACTAAAAAATTATAGATCATAGCACCTATATTATAAATAATAGCCCCTAATGCAAAAACTGCACCAGCTATAATACCTGTTGCACTTAATGATGTACCGCATACTTCATTTATAACTGCAATCACTATATATAGGATAGCAACTAAAGCAATGAACCCAAGAACAACCCACCCAATAGGACAAGCCAACAATGCACTATTTAAGCCCCATTGTGCAGCGGTTTCAGCAAAAGTAGCATCACTTGATAACCACATTGCTGCCATATGTGCTTTTTCTAAAGCAATTGATATACCTTTGATTGTATTTATGACACCTTGTGTAATTTTATAAGCGGTTAAAGCTGATACATATAACCCCAAAGCGACCGCAGCAGCTATAATAACTGGTTCAATAACATTCCAGTGATCATATGCAAAACCAGCTACACTTGTTATTAAACCAAAGATAGTAGTAACTACATTAGCAACTATGATTAACGCATTGGTTACTCCATGAACTAATGCATTGAAACCCTCACTGTTTCCAATTTCTGTAAGTTTCTGTAACAGTGGTTCAAATGCTTTGACACCATAATTCTGTATGCTTGTCATGATCTGTCCAAATGTTTTTGGCATTGATTCAAACTGTGCATTGATTTCTTCAGTAGCCCCAAGCATTGCATTTTTGACTATATCAGCAGTGATTTCGCCTTCACTTGCCATTTCACGAATTTTACCAATAGGAACACCCATATAATCAGCTATGGTTTGAATAACGTTTGGTGCCTGTTCAAATACACTGTTTAATTCGTCACCTCTAAGAACACCAGAACCCAAGGCTTGTGTTAATTGAAGTGAAGCGGCTGCCATTTCTTCTTGACTTGCACCAGCAATGACAAACTGCTTTTGAAGATTTTCAGCAAACTGTAATATTTCACCATTACTGCTAAAAGCATCACTGGCACGTTGCCCCAATCCAGCAACAATATTTTGCATACTTAAATATTCACTTCTCGCTCTCTGGGCACTTACAAAAATCATATCCTGTAATTCCTGTGTTGTTTGAAGTCCTTTGTTCATTAAGTTTAATCTGGCACTTAACTGGTTCATTTCATCAGCTAAACCCAAACCATTTTGTATGGTTTTCATAGAAGCATAGACAGCTATTGCACTTCCTATTTTTCCTTTTAGACCGTCCATGAATGAAGAACCATCTTGAATGGACTGGTTAAACTGTTCCTGTGCATTGAAGTTATCACGTATGTTTCTTTCAGTGCTATCAATTAAATTATTTAATTGTCTGTATGCCTGATTGGCTTCATCAATATCCATGTTTTCCATTGATGTTGACAATTTTTCCTGTAAGCTGATAGCCATATTCAACTGATTTCTCAAGTTTTCAACTTGATTATTGACTTTCTCACCGCCTAGATCATCTAATGATTTATTAGATAAATCCTGCATGTGATAGAACAAACTTGTAATTCTGTTATCCAATCCTTTAACATCATTTATCATGTTCTGTGGAAATAAATCAGTATTATTAGCTTGATTTGATATTCTCTGTTGATTAGATACAACATCATCTAATAGTGAATTAGCATTGGAAATTTCCTGTTCAAATCGTTCAACACCACTGTTTGTAAATACATCAATGTTGTTTGAACTATCCCATTTAATTGGTACTTCAATAGGCTGTGCATTGAAGTTATCAATAACTGGTTCAACTTTTGGTTCAGCACTTAAATTATCTAATCTGGATAATTCTAAACTTGCACCTTTTAAAGATTGTACCGCTTTTTCAATGCTTGAAGTGTCAATTGTACTAACATCATCAATTACTTCAAATGAATTTACAATTTGATTTAATGCACCAACCATATTTAACAGTGGTGCGGTCATTTTATCCTGTAATTCAATAGTTGAACTTATACTCATTTATTTCACCTTCTTTCAATATAAAATAAAAAAGAAAGAGTTTAACGCTTTTTGCTTCTGCTCTTTCTTTTCATTTCTTTCTCTTTCTTTTTGTCATTTTCTATCTTAATTTTAATAGAAGCTATTACAAATGCTTTTTCTTCATCATCAAGATTTAAAAATTGAGAAGGTAAAATATGCAATTTATGAAGGCAATAGTAAGCAATGTTTGCTTCACTATCACCATCATTAATTAGTTTTTTGCTTCTTCAACCTTTTCACTTAAAGTTTTATCTAAATGATTGTATTTTTGAACAAAATCAACTAATGCATTGTATTCACCAACATCATCAATCATTTCTTTGATCAATTCTTCTGGTGTTGCTACACCGTATGAATCCTGTAATTCCTTATCATATAGATCTGGATAAACAACTGATGCACATAATAATTTAGCAATATATTTTTGTGTATTTAATTTTGTTCGATACTGTCCAGTTCTTCCAATAGGAATTTCAGCAGTACATTCATCTTGAATAGCCTGTGCTTCTCTTGTATCTAAAGCACGTAATTCCCATTTTAAAGGTTTATTAGTATCTGGATCAATTAATGTTTCAGTGGCTTCAATAAAAACATTTTCTCTTTTCTTTTTGTTTGCTTTCATGAATTTTGTAAATTTTCCCATAGTTTATTTCCTACCTTTCTATAATTACATACCAGCAAGTAATTTAAAGCTTTCTGGCATTTCAAAATCATCAAATGTAAAATCAAAATCTTCATCAAGTAAATCACCGTCAGCATCAAACTTAGCTAAGATACCGCCGTCAACATTACAGTCTTTTAAAACAACTGTTTGTCTACCAACACTTGAAGTAGGGTCTTCATTTGTGATCTGTATTTCAAAATAAGTATCTTTACCAGTGTTCTTATAATCCAATAACATCTGTCTGATAATAGACTGGTTATAATGGGCATTACATGAACCTGTACCGCTCCAACCTGTTGCTCTGTTTCCTTTACCAGTTTTACCCAAGATGGGTACTTCTGTTTTGCTTTTATCAAAGTTAGCTTCAAGATTTTTGGCTTGCATGAAGTTGTATCTTCTTGAACCAATAGTAAGATAACATTCAGCTAAACCAGCAGCTAATGTATCACTTGATTTCATAGTAATATTGTTTGCCATATCTGTTTACCTTCCTTTCTATTTAATTGTATTAGTCATGTATAATTTACCCATGACACCGACAATTTCAATTTCATTTACTGTAACAACAACATCTTTCTTTGTATTTCCAAGTTCAACAGTTACATTTTCACTGTTGAAGTTTTCAATTGCTCTGATAGTATTTAATTCATTGAAGATGTTTACAATATCACTCCACAATGAAACACGACCAGAAGCATCATTAGGAATTTTGCCAAGATATTTTGTATTGAATAATGTAGCCATGTCATTACCAATGTTATCAATAACTCTGATTGTCTGATTGCTTTTGAAGATTTCACCTTTTTCATCAGTAGTTGTAACAAGTGAGTTAATATCATCTAATACTCTTATATCATTAGCGACCTTATGGAATACAAATTCACCATTATCAATTGCCTGTTCTAATTCAGTTTGTGTATAATCAGTTTTGATTGTAAATTCACCATTATATACAGTATTCTGACAAGATTCATTAATTTCACAACCAGCTTGAACACCAGTTGTCCAGTAAACTGCACTGGCTTTATTAAAACCTTCTTCAATAACGATTTCATTTTTAACATTGATGTTAGATTCATCATCACTTGCATTATTCCAAGTTACTGATTGAAATTTAATACCATATTCATTTCTCATTCTTTTAGCAAATTGAGAATACAACTGATTGATTGGTTTATCTTCACTTACTACACCAATTACATTAAATGAATAACTTTCAATTTTATTCAAGAATGATTGATGATTAGCACTTGTAACATCTTCACCGTTAGTTCCATTAGTCAATGGTGTAGAAGCAGTTACCGCTAATGTTGCATCAGTTTTGAATGTTACGTAATCATTATCAATTAAATCACTCGCTTTAGTAACTGTTTGTGTATCAACTTTAACAGTTCCTAAATATGTCATGACATCATATTTTGTTGTTTCATCAACATTTCTCTGAATAACGATTTTTAGATCATTTCCACGAACACCGCCATATTTAGCAGTAGCAAATGTGTTTGATGCTTTAACACCAGCCGAATTTAACTTATAAGCGTATAATGTTCTGATGTTCAAAAATAGATCACGTAAACCTTTCATTTTTGGGTGTGAATAGTCATATCCAAAAATGGCTTGTGCATTTTTCTGGAAATCATCAGCATTTACAGTAAATACTTCATCATCTTTACCCCAGTCTAATGTAAATGCCATGGCAGCAATACCACGATCACTTAAAGTAGAATTAGCTGCACTTGCTGAAATAAAGTTAATATATGAACCTGGTAATTTTTTGTTCATACTTGTAAAAGTTCCACCACCTAAAGCCATAATTATTTCACCTTACCTTTCATAAAATCATCTAATAATTTTGTAACTTCATTGATTGAATACTTTTCTTCATCTTTTAAAATAACATTCAAAGCATCTTGTAACGGTTTGAATGTTTTAGAATTAATAATAGCTTCTTTAGAGAATTTTGGAATTTCTTTTTCACTTTTCTCTGCTGCTTTTCTAGCCATAATTATTTCACTCCTTTTGTAATACCTTCAAAACTTTCCATATTGTCACTTGTAACAGTTTTTGTAACAAAAAAGTCATAATTAACAAGAAAATTTAAAACCCCGTCAACAACTTGAGTATTCATATTTGTACCTCTTAATAAATCATTTTCATCACTGATATATTCAAGGCAGTTAAATAATCTTTCTCTAACATCATTTATTTCTTCCTGTATGTTCTCTTTTTCTGGAAAATAAAGAATACTGAATGTGTTGGTAGTTTTATATCTCTTGTCAAAAAACTGTCTTATAGATGGATTTATACAGAAAATAGAAAAACAAGGTTCTTGTAAACCTTGCTTGACATCTTCTGTATATATCTCATATTTATCACCAAATTCTAAATAAATAGCTTTAGAAATTGCACTAATAATTTTATTTATCATTCAAACACCTTCTTTAAAACCTTTTTCAACTTCTGCTTTATAATTTTATCCAAATTTTCATCTATTTCCTGTTCTGAAACAGTTAGCATATAAACACCGTTTACCCAACCCTTATGATTTCTAGTCCTGTGACCAAATTCAACATAAGGTGCATATTCAACATTGTTAATAATTTCAACTTTATAGACACCGTTACTTTCAGTGATTTCACCAATAGTCCAGCCACGTCTTAAAGTACCGCCATGTTTACTTGAACCTTTTGGATATTTTCCAACTGGTGTTTTTTGTCTAACTTTTCGCCACAACCTCAATGCTATTTCATTTGTAAGCATGGTTAGAATTTCATCTTTATTTTCTACAAAATCCTCAATTCTTTTTATCAGTTCTTGAAGTTCTTTAGTGTTTGATTTTGTTCCCATTATGCCCAATCCTTAAACACATCTAATTTGATTTCCTGGTGTGTTGGATATACTGCTGGAATACCACTTTTTGAAAATAAACTTTCAATTCCATCATGATTGACAATGATTTTAGAACCTTCTTCAATATTTATCTCTGGTGAAATAAATAATTTAACTTCCTGTTCTTTCAAACTTGCATGTGAGATTTCATTAACAACAGAAACATTAGAAAATGATAATCTGCATGGCTGATTTTCAAACAATTTGGTTTCAGTAAAACTTGTTGAATGATCAGCTTTTTTAACTTTCTGTTTAATTACAACAGTACATGTATGTGTATATAATCTTTCAATTGCTTTTCTTGTTTTTACCACTTGAGCTTTCGATAACATATAAATTCATCTGTACCATAGTTAATTAGATGATTGATCAATACATTCAATTTACTTTCATCACTTTCATCATCTAATTGAACAGTAGTATCACCAAGTTTTATACTTTTTAAAGCACTGTCAATTGAAAAATTATCACCTAATGAATTTGTCTGTTTTTTATTCAGCAGTATTTCACCACATATCATATCAACTGCAATGTATTTTAAACCGTCTGGAATTTCAGTAACATTACATTCATTTTTGATTGTATTTTCGATTTTTTGAATAGAGAAGGCAGTGAGAAACTCATCACCTTCTGCACATTCATAACCTAATGTTTCAAGTCTTTTCAAAACCAAATCAATAAATTCAATACTGATATTTTCATTACTGATCAACAGTTTGATTTTTTCATTCATTTAGATCACTCACTAACCACGAGAAACAATCTTACAAATCGCAATCGCTCTATGATCAATATATGTTCTGTCTGTTTCTCTAGTTTCACCAGAACATACCAATGACCAGTTTTTACCATTAGCTAATTCTTCATCAGTTGGTGACAATGATGCCTGTACTGCCTTTTCATAAGAAATACCACGAGGTGAGAAGATTTTTCTTTGACGAGTGTATAAAGTATCTTCACCACCGTTAGTTTTTGGGTCACGTGACATTTCATAAGGAACTTTAGCACCAACATCTTTATAAGAGAATGAACCTTCACCTAAGCAGTATGAAGTATATTCAGTATATTCACCAACCAATACAACATATTCATTTGCTGCAATATCAGAAATATCAGCAGTTACATCAGCTTTGTTAATTTCACCAGCAGTTGCACTACTTTCAACGACTTTTAAAGCCCCTTCATCTGATGCTTCTGCTCTTTCATAATGTGCAGTTACAACTTTAATAGGCATATAATCATCAATGACAACTAATTTACCGTTCCATGTACCTAAATCCAATTCGCGTTGTACACCGTTTTTATCAGTAAATTTCAAATGTTCAATTAAATTTAAGTTTTCTAAGTTAGTTGAAACATCACTGTGCATAAACACTAATGCAAATTTCTTTTTATTTGCCCCACATGCTTTATTTGTAGCAGTGTTTAAAGTTGTAGCGGTCATATTACCATCAGTAACAAAAGTATGTTTTTGAACAAATTCTTTGTTTTTAGCACCAGTATTCATTGCAAAAATACCATCTAAAATTGCTAAAATTGTTTCCTGATCTAAACCGTCTTTATATTCAGCTACCTGTTGTGCCACATTTTCCATGAAATCAACACCACCAGTAATATCATATGAGAAGTCACTTTCAACCCATGCTTTCGCACGACCAACAACAACTACACCTTGTTCATAAGTTTTTGTTCTACTTGCTGTAATATCAGTTTGACCATCATAATTTACCGCTTCACCATCTGCTAAACCTTTGAAAGCAATTCTGGCATAAGCAGTACCATTTTGAGTTGTAAAGGCATTATCAATATCTGTATTACCAGCTAATACCCTTGATTTTTTCAACTCATTCATTTTCATATTTGGAACACGTTCAACAGAATATTTAAATGCTTTTTCATTAAAACTTTTAGAATCGAATTGTGCCATAATATATCACTCCTTTATCTCTTTTTATTACAATTCAACATCTGGATTTTCTTCAAGGTATTTTGCTATTTCTTCATAAGTCATTTTTGACAAATCTACCCCATCATCATTACCTTTTTTACCAGTACTTTTTGATGGATTAGCACCCTTGAATTTCTTTTTTTCTTCTTTAAACATAAATTTAGAATCTTCCGCCTCTTTTAATGTTTTAATCTGTTCATCAATGTTTAATCCTTCCAGTGTTCCATCTTCTTTGACATTGATTTTGTCAATATCCACATCTAATAAGGCTTTTACCGCCTTCATGTTTAAAGCACCATTTTTTGTTAATTCGCTTTCAATTGCGTTATTAACTCTTAACTGTTTAATCTCTTTAGCATAATCTTCATCTTTCTGTTTGTTTTCATTTTGAAGATTAGTAATTTGATTTTGCAATTCTTCAACATTTACACCTTTTAATTTCTCTAATTGACCATCTCTTTCTTTGATGGTTTCATTAGCCGCATCACGTTCTTTAACCACAATATCAAATTGTGCTCTTGGTACATAATCAGTTAACTCATTTTCACTTTCCTTTTCAACTTTTTTTGCGGTTTCTTCATCTAAACCTAACTCAATTAACTTTTCTTTTTTCATTTTTACCTTTCCTTTCTTTATATCTTTTCCTTTTGGTACGTGGTTCATATTCATATGGTTCATAGTATTCCTTGCCACATATCATACATTTATAGACAAATCTTTTGACCATACAGTGTTTCACTTTGTCATAATATCTAATCGTCTTTAAATGGTAATATTGATGATGGTGTGGCTTTAATCCTTCTGCCATGATATTTCCCCCTTTTCAAAATAAAAAAGACACATAAAATCATGTGTCTTTCGTAAATATTTATGTAAAGAACTAATCCCACATGTTACCATCTTTAGGATATAATTCTAATACATCATAATAATGTTCAATTTCATCTGGTGTTTTACCATTGAAAAGCTGATTTAAAACGTCAATTTTTTCATCTAACAGTTCATTACTATCTTCATCAAAAAATTGTGTAAATAAAGGATCATAAACTTTCATCAGTAAATTTTGTATAATGTCCTTTTTTTCAAGTATTTTAATTTCTTCTTTAGTTGCATTTTCTGGAACAATCAACATTTTAAACACCAACTTTCTTTAATAATTCATCAATATATTTATCCAGTTCATCAACCAGTTTTGGATAATCTTTTCTCAATATCTCAATTAAATCTGGTCTTAATACTGATAATGAACCGTAATTAGCAACAATTTCTTTAACTCTGCTATCAATATTTACATAATATCTAGTACCATGACCAAATAAAATTGTACCTTTATCACGTAACGAACCGCCACTTAATGCATCATAAATATCTTGTAGATTTCCTATACTTCCACCCATAATATTTCTAGCTTCATAATCAATTAAGTTTGTTCTTTCCGTTTTTAATTTTTTAATAAGTTTGTTTAATTCTTTATATTTTTTAACTGGCAATGATATAACACCAACATTAGCATTACCATATTTATTGATATAATCATCAGTTAGATCACTAATTTTAATCTGATAATCTTGAAATATTTTATTTGTAATATTTCTATATTCATCTTTAAACTGATCAAATAATTTTTTTGCATCTTCACCAATATAATCTGTCTTTTGTGAAACTATATTAACTAGTCCTTTTTGCTGTGTACTAAAATATGAAGAATATTTCTTAACATCTGCTCTATTTAAGAAATCAATATAATGCATTTCTTCATGTAATATAACTCCTATTTGACCACTCAAATTATCACCACTTAATTTTGGAATGTTTAATTTTACATCTATAATTTCTTTTGTAAGATTATTATAAGTCATTGATAATGCATGGTTTTTAGTATGAGTTATCTTGAATGGAATACCTTGACTTTCAATGTTTTCCATTTTATCCATGTTGTTATATAGCTTCAATACTTTAACATCAGCATCTTTCAAATTATTAATATAATCCAGCATAGTTTGAGTATTTTTAATTTCACGTTTATCAGTAAAAGCATTTGGAAAGTTCTTAATGTCTAATACTTCTTTCACTTTAATTGTACCATTGTTTTTGTTTAAATCAAAATTAATATCATTTTTTTTAAAATGTTTCTTACCTTTTGTGGTAATCTCATCAAAACCGCTACGATCACCATCAACAAAAGCAGCTTTCCATTCGTCATACTTAACATTTGAAGGTACATAGTAAGTTTTACCAGTTTCTTCATCTCTTGCTGCTCTTTCATCAATAGAAAACTCATCATCAAAATAAGGTATCATAACAGTTCTGCAATATGGGTGAAATGGTGGTGCTGATACACCAACTTCATATTCATCTAAATCAAAAACACTTCCGTCCATCTGTTGACACGTTTCACTTGTCCTTGAATCAAGAGTAGCAAGAATTTCATATTTCTCACAGCCAAATTTTTCAAATGTATCTCTATCACTCTGTGATTGGAAATAAGAACTTTCAGTATAAACAATTGATTTAGCACGTGATTTTGAAGTTTTCATTTTTTTAGCAATGTTTTCTACTGCCTTATCTGGACTTTTGCCAGTTAAACACATAGAAGTTAATTCATTGTTTACTTCATTTATCAATTTCTTTTTATCATTCCATATTCTTTCACTAAAATTAATACCATCAACCGCCCAAGGCTTTGATATTAACTTTTCAAGTTTCTTTTCATCTATATTAGAAAAGTTCCAGCCAATATTGAACCCTTTTTGAAGTTCATACATGGAATGATACATGTTGTCACTGTATATGTTTTTTATAAAATCAGTGATTTCATCTGTTTTATTCCCATACAGTTTTTCAATGATACATTGTGTATTTAATTTTAATGCTTCCAGCCTTGATATATGGTATCTTGCACTTGCATTTTCTAATTGCTTCATAAACATACCATCAAGTGCGTTCTGTTCACCGTATTTGATGTATTCATTAACTGTCCATTTCAGTTCGCTTAATTCCTGTTTATTTAACAGTTTTTTAGCTTCTGTAATGGAAATGTTGTTATTAACTGCAAATCTCTGATACCATGATCTAATTTCTTTATCAATCTGGCTTTGGGCATTAACAAACTGATCATTAAGATTTTGATAAAATTCAGTTCCTTTTTGATGTGATGCATTTTCCAACTGTTCAAATCTTTTCTTCCAGTATTCACTATTCTTCATCTACATCATCACCATCACTATTGGTTTTTGGTTGAAAAGCATTTATATAACTGTTCATTTCTTCATCTTTCTGCTTTTCAATCTTTTCCAGTTCATCATCAACATCATCAATCCAAGGGTGATTAGCTAATCTTGTTTCCAATGATAGATCAGTAGACTTATTGACATTATCAATAATTTCACTTTCATTCATAAGCATATCTCTGTTAAAAATGACTTCAACATCTTCATTTTCAAAATTGCCAATACCTGTATTTGAAAAATGACAGTTGATAAACCATAACAGTTGTTCAAAACTTGCCTGGAACCCTGTTTCAATATCATTGGCATCTAAATCAATATCACTATACATGCTTTGTATATTCATCTGGTTAGGATTTCCAGCAAGTCTATCATCTTTTGCATCAAATCCCATGGCATTTTCAATTAATGCTTTCTTGAATAATTCAAGAATGATTTTATAATTTTCTGCATTAACTTCAACCTGTAATGATTTTACATCACCACTATTACCATCTCTGCTTCTAACCTTAACCGCCCCATACTGTGCTAAATTTCTTCTAAATTCACCTAAATTTTGACCATCATAATTAACAAGTACCAATATTGTATTTCTGCTATCTTCTTCCATATTGTTCTGGAAAGTAGAAAGAATTTGATTAATACCGTCCTGTAATGATTTTACTTTTTTCAGTAAAGGTATTTCTTTAGAATTGTATTTGAATGGAATGATAGGAATATTTACCCAGTTTAAACATTCTTCACTTCCATCATCATTTGAAACAGTAATATATGGTTCGTATGGATTAGTTTCATCAGCAATCAGCCTACCATCATCTAATGTCATTCGATAAACACCATCAGTATTATATACTTCTATTTTTTCAACAATTCTTTTTTCATGTCTGTTTTCAATAACTGTTGGATAAAAACGAATAGCACCATCTAATTCAGTATGATCACTATCTTTCCACAAAGGAACAACTTCATGACCTTTTAGTTTTGTAAATTTCAAATGCCCTTCTTCATCATAACCAACATATAAATAACTGATGCCTTCATTTAAACTGTCCTCAAGAATGTTTTTCATCATTCTCATAAACCTTTTGTTAAATACTTCATTCAATGCTTTAGAGTATGCTTCATTGTCACTCTGTATCACAAAAGGCTGTCCTAACAAATAATTTTTCTTCTGGTTTACCATTTTAGCATACTGGTTATCAATTACATGATGATTGGGTAAGTTGTCAACTTCTGTCAATACACCACCTTCACCTATAACCGTTCTTTTGACATGTAAAATATCATGTTTACCTTCATAATATCGTTCACCATCTATCATACATCTTCTTCTGAATGATGTTTTGAAATCATTAATTTCTTTAATGATCATATCACCGTCATTTAGAATATCTGTTCTTTCTTCAAAAATGAAACGATATAAGAAATCTTGAAATCTATTCACATTTTCACCTCACTTATCCTTACAAAATATGAACTCATAATAAAATCACCTTATATTTACTGGAAAAATAAGATGATCTGTTACTAGTATGTTACTTTTAATCAAAACTGAATGTATCGCCTAAACTGTAATCTTCCAGTGCATAACGCATAGCGTCCATCAAGTGATTGAAATCATCAATTGGTTTATTGATCTTCTTACCACTCTTATCTTCTTGCCATGTGTAATTGGATATTTCAGTTATAAAATTAACACATGTTGGGTGAATGATTATTTTAAAGTCCTGTATATAATCAATTCCAGCATTAATACTATCTCTGCCTTTTTGTGCTGCTCTGATACGATACAATCCCAAATCATACAATCGGTCTATACTTTTCTTTTCTGCACTGTCAGCAGTAATTTTTTCTTTTGCATATCCCATATCACTTATGGTTTCAGCAATTCTTTCATTTGATAATCCCTTTTTATACATTTCATCAAAAACATAAATAATTTTAGATGGTATATCAATAAGACCACAAAATAAAGCTGATGGATCATTGACATAACCAAAGTCCAAGCCAAAAGCGCTATTAATTGTTGAAATCTTCCTGATTTCTTCAATATCAAATAGTTTTTCTTCCCAGTTTTCAAAAACCAAACCATCAACAATACCCCATTCACCTAAACCAGCTACCCTATATCTTCTAGGGTTGCTTTTCTTCATCTTTTCAAAAACCCTTTTATCAGCTTCATCTAGCCATTCATTACACATGTAATTGGTTGTCATGGCTAGAACATTATCATCTGGATCATCAAAAAATCTTTTCTTAATCCAGTGATGTTCATTCCATGGGTTGAATGTCAATGTAATCTGTTTAAATAAATTACCTTCAACGATACCACGAATAGATTCATCTATCATATCAAAATCACTTTCATTCATGATTTCATATGCTTCTTCTATCCAGCACCAGCAAAGAGAACCATTTTTAACGGTTATTGAAGTAACTTTCAATGGATCATCAAGACCTCTGAAATAAATTTTCTGTCCAGTTGGTATATAAGTCATTTCCAATGGACTTTCTTTTATATCCCAATATTTAGATACACCCAAACGATTTATAGCCCACTGTAATTCAGTAAAACAACTGTCATGCAGTGTCCTATATGTTTTTCTAATGACAAGAGTATTTGCACCTTTATATTTCATCATGTTATTGATATACCACAAAGCGGTTGTTTTAGACTTTTTGGAAGCACGTGATCCCTTACATACCCTGTAACGTCCTTTAAAATGCCAGTATTTGTTATAACCTTTACCTACAACTTTGGATAATGAAATATTCTTACTCATATATTGCCCAATAATAAAAACACCTCATAAAACAAGGTGTTTTGAGTTATTTTGTTACTAGTATGTTACTAATCATCATCAATTGGTATATCATCTATGATAGTAACTCCTACATCAGCATCTAAATTAACGTTATCCTTGAACATACCATAACGCTTACCAATCAGTTCAGCCGCTTTCATTTTTTCTTTTTCATCTGGTGGTTTTTCTATGATCTCTTGCATACCGTCACCGCACATAGATAAAACACTTGATCTTGATTGACCACGCATAACAGTAGTCAAGTATTCCATAACTTCTTTAGCATCAGCTACGTTACTGTTTTCAATCTTCTTCAACTGTTCATCTATATATTCACGAATGTAAGGTTTAGCCAAGTTTTCAGTAGCAATAGCCCTAGCACTCCTTTTGCTGTACCCAGCCCTTATTGCTGCCTGTGTACCGTTGCAATCAATCAAATATTCATCACAGAATCTTTTTTGTTTTGCAGTTAGCTTCATTACAGAATACTCCTTTCCTTAAAAAATAAAAAAGAACTAGCACACATCTAGTTCTTCAACCTAATTTTTCACTGTAATAATTATAACATATATAAAAGTGTTCGTAAAGGACACCTAAAAGGACTAGCAAAAGGACATTTTTGTCAAGACAAAAGGATATATCTGATGCTTTCATCACTGAATAATCTGATCTGCAATTTGCTGATCAAGTTATTTTTCTGTCTTGATACAGTTTTGACATCACAGTGATAATATTCAGCAATTTCATCATGTGTCTTTCCTTCAAAGTATTTCATTCTTATGATGTCAAAATATTTTTCATTTCTTAAACCCTCTAGTTCTTTGTCAATGACATTAATAAAATTCTTTGTTGTTGTTATATTAAACTGGATTTCAGCAATCTTTTCATCTATCTTTTCCTGTTCACTTTTTATATAACTGTCATGTGACATGTTCATAGCTGGTAATATACTGATGGAATGTTTTCTTAAACCGTTCTCTTGAAGTTCAGCAATCTGTTCTTCTCTGTTCTTTATGACTTCAAGAAAACTGTTGTAATTATAAAGCAGTAATTCAGTTTTCTGAAAAGGTGTTCTCTTGTCACTTTTGATCATGTTGTTCTTCATCAGTTCAAGAACGGTCTGCTTTGCAGTTTCGGCAGCTAATTCTTTAGCTTCTTTTTTCATATCTTTTTTTCATTCCTTTCTTTCAATAGTACAAGGTACAATATTATATACTATTTATATATTTTTTAAGAGATTATTATAATTTAATGTTTTTACATTCCTTTATTTAATAACTCAA
>NZ_NFLJ01000033.1 GCF_002160865.1 Massiliimicrobium timonense | reverse complement strand
TTTATTTTTTAAGAATACATGCCATATTTTGACCAGTATTTTTCATATTTTCTATTCCTTCTAAATCACTTTCAACTTCTCTAGATAATTGACTATAAACCATATTCCAATATGTTGATCCTACAACAATCATTTCATGATTCAAAAAGAAATGATTCATTGCATCTACTGCATTTAAGCCTCCACCACGTCGAAGCGATACAATAGATGCACCTACTTTATATTTCATAGATAGATTCTCTTTATTCATATCTAAAACAACTGCTGCTCGTTCCAATAGATCCTGCATAAATGAAGATATATTTGCCATATAAACTGGTAATCCTAATATCATTCCATCTGCTTCCATCATTTGATTAAATACATCATGAAAATCATCTTGATAAACACAATTTTTTCTACTCTGACAAGCCCAACATGCATGACAAGGATTGATTTTCTTATCATAGAGAATTATTAACTTGGTTTCTATTCCTTCTTTATTTAACTCTTCAAAAATATATTTCATTAATCCTGTTGTATGGCTATCTTTTTTTGCACTTCCATTAATACCTAAAACTTTCATACTCTCTCCCTATCAAAATCTTTTATTTTAAATCTTCACCATTTGATTCATTATACCAATAAAAACTATCTTTTTTATTCTTTTATAAGTTCCTTTACTTTTGTCATTAGCATCTACATTTTTGATTGATTGCTTTTTTAATAATTAATAAGGTATTGAAATTATTATATTGAAATACATGGCTCAATATACTTTTGTATAAAATCTATGCGATCAAATATCGTTGGTTTAAAATATGATGTAACTGCTATAACTATATTTTCCGACGGATTTACATATATAACATTCCCGCTATTTCCTATGGCCGCAAAAATATGTTTATTCTCATCTACAATCCACCATAGATACCCATAAGACATATTTCTAAATTCGTCTCCACATCTATAATTTGGTTTTATCATTTCTTCAATCCATTTAGAAGATACAATTTGTTTTCCATTATGAAAGCCTTTATCTAAACAAAGCTGTCCGATTTTCGCCATATCTGTTGCAGAAAAACACAAACCATATCCGGCTGTTCCTATTCCTTTAGGGTCGCAAAACCATATATTTTTTTGTGGGTCTTTACACATAATAAAATGTTTATGTTCTTCGGCAGTTTCAGCTAAATAATTTATATGTTTTTCTACTCCAATGGGTTCAAATAAAAATTCGTTTGCAAAATCAACGACTTTTAGACCACTCGTTTTTGATATAATGCCAGTTAGTATATGTATGCCTAAAGTAGAGTATTTGAATTTTCCAGTCGATCCTTTTCTTCCACCCAGAAAATCTAAAGCTGAAATAGTCCAATCATCACTTGAACAAATTTTAGTCCACGGTTCGTACTTATACTTATAAGGTGCAGTCATAGTCAGTAAATGCTTGATTGTAACTTGTTGAATTGTTTTTTCTCCTCTTTTAATTTTATATTCAGGGAAAAAATCTAATACAGGTTGGTCTATGCTTTTTATAAATCCTTTATCAAGTGCTATTCCTACAAGCAATACCACAACACTTTTTGTTGCAGACATAACATGGCAAGTGTCTATTTTTTTATAATTATTCCATTCATCAGAATAAACCTCTTTACCGTCTTTATAGCATGATATTTGACAGATATTAGGCTGTTTTTCTTTAATAAAATCGTGCAGTTCCTTTTTATTCATAGTATCAATTTCATCTCCATTTCACGTTATTGTATAAGAAATATTCATTCACAAAATATAAATCTTTGATACATTTGCTTATTTCTTTTTTACTGGATAATAAATTTCCGTTACTAGGTCATCTTCATTTGAAGTTTGTGTTGGGTCAGTAATATAAACTTCATAAAGAGGACCATTGTTTTCATAACCGTTTTGTTCTGCCCATTCACATTGTTTCGTATAAACAGATGTCAAATTAGAATATCCACCATGTAGAGTTGTTTTTAAGCATAGTCCCGGACAAAAATCTCTTGTTCCTGTAACAAATTGTTCTACTGGAATAGCGAATTCTGTATCTAATCCAAAAGGAGTAAACTCATCACCATGAAAAAGCACCATAGGTGGAGCATTGACAGTTAATTTGTCATATTGAATTTTCCTTAATATTGAATTAAAGCAACAAGCGTATTGTTCTTCCATTTCAAATTTACAAACCATTTTACGAATAGAAACCAAATACATAACTGGTACTTCAACAAGCTGTACATTAATCTTGTTCAAATAAGACATGATTGATTTTCCTTGTTTCAAAACTGCTATATCCTTATTTAATCGTTCTGTAATTTGTGAATATATCTGTATTTGTTTTTCTAATTTTTTCTTTTTCTTATAAAGTTCTAAACATAATTTTTCATTTGGTATTTCTTCTGATGTAATAATCGTTCTAATTTCTTCCAAAGAAAAATTATATTGTTTTAGGCGGTTAATAAAAAGCATAGTTTCTAACTGTTCAATGGAATAGTATCTATAATTATTCTCTGGATTAATTTTGCTGGGTTTTATCAGTCCGATTTCATCATAGTAACGAAGCGTTTTTGTAGAAACTTTACATATCTTCGAAAATTCACCTATAGATAACATAAATCTACCCCTCTCAACTTGCTTCCATATTTATGTTACACCTTCCTGTAAGGGGAAAGTCAATGCGTTAATTCTATGCGCAATACCTTACTTACACCTAAAATAACATGATAAGAAATGAATTCCAACTATTTAATAGGTTATTTAAAAGGCTTGTATACCACTAGAAAAGTAAAGTGCAGCCTTTTTCATTTATCCTATAATCTTCCAGTTTCTATCCTTATAAAGGGTCAGTTCGTATTGATTTAATTAGTGAATTTATTATAAATAATCCTTTCATTTTTTTGGCTAATTCAAGAAAATTATTGACAACCTTGTGATTATCATCTATATTATAGGTGTAAGGTAGTTAGTTACTCCACCAACAAACTATAAAGGGGTGATGTTCGTTGAATATAAATACTAATATAGAAAAACCTATATTCATTCAGATTGCAGAGCAGTTAGAGGATTCAATATTCACAGGAATATATCCAGAGGAAACGAAAATTCCTTCAACAAATGAGTTTTCTACATTGTTGAATATCAATCCACATACTGTTTTGAAAGGAATGAATTTACTTGTTGATGATGAAATCATTTATAAGAAAAGGGGTTTAGGAATGTTTGTAAAAGAAGGAGCAGTTGAAAAAATACGTCAGAAAAGACAAGGACAATTTTATGATCAGTTTATAGCAACCCTAATAGAAGAAGCGAACAAACTGAATATGACTAAAAATGAGATTATTACACTCATAGAAAGGGGTTATGACAATGAAAGCAATTCAAATTAAGAATGTTACAAAACAGTATAAAGATGTTATCGCACTTGATAATGTTTCCTTTTCATTTGAATATGGAAAAATCTACGGATTTTTAGGAAGAAATGGAGCTGGAAAATCTACACTAATCAATATTATTGCCAATCGTATTTTTGCTGATAGTGGAGAAGTTCTTATTGATGATATTCCAGCAAAAGAAAACATGAAAATCCATGATAAGATCTTCTGTATGAGTGAAGCGGATTTATATGATACTAACTTAAAAATCAAAGATCTATTTAAATGGACCGATCGCTTTTATGATGATTTTGATAAGGAAAAGGCTATGAAAATAGCAAACAAATTTAATCTTAATATTAATAAGAAATTCAAGGCATTATCAAAAGGATATCAGTCTATCTTCAAATTAACAGTTGCTTTATCTTTGAATGTTCCTTATGTTATTTATGATGAACCGGTTCTCGGTTTGGATGCGAATCATAGAGAATTGTTTTATGACTTGTTATTAAAAGACTATGAAAATAGCGAGAGAACTATCATTATAGCGACACATCTTATTGAAGAAGTAGCTAATATCATTGAGGAAGTCGTATTAATTGATAAAGGAAAGGTACTTCTTCAAAATAATGTCAATTCATTATTGGAAACAGGATTTAGTGTATCAGGACTTGCACACGAGGTAGATGCTTATTGTGCTGATAAAAATGTTATCGGATACGATGAATTAAGTAACCTTAAAATTGCATATGTATTAGATGAAAAAACTCCTCTTCCTAAAACAGCTAATTTATCACTATCTGCCATGAATTTACAAAAACTGTTTGTCAAATTGACCGAGAAAGGAGACCAATAATATGAAAAATCTTAAATCTATTATTCAATATGAATGTATGACATCATTTAAGTATATCTGGATCTTCTATGCTATACAGTATGCTATCGTTGGATTAATTACAATTACTATCGGATTGATAATGGGTACCTTTGAAGATGTAGGCACTAATTGTTTAGAGATAAATACTTTGATTTATGTATGCGTATTAGGAGTTCTAGGATTTAATGAAGATTTTAAAATGCTGATTCAAAATGGTTTTACTCGTAAATATATATATATTGCAACTATTGCAATGTTCTGCTTTATTTCTGGAATAATGGCACTCGTTGATACGGTGGTTGGTAACATGATGCATTTAATCAATAATAATTATTCGTCATTATATGGAGCTTTATATGGGTATGATAACTTGTTTATGAATTGGCTATGGTTATTTCTTTTCTACGTAGCATTTTGTAGTTTACTTTATTTGATTGTTCTTGTAATCAACAGAGTAGGAAAGAATATTTCAATATATTTAGGTGTTGTTTTTGGCGGGGTTATCTTATTGATTATTGCATTGTTCAGATATGTATTCTCTGCTGAATTGGTTAGGGATATTGTAGAATTTTTGATGCAAGCAATGGGCTTTATGACTGATGGAACAATTAATTATATATTCCCTGCTCTAACATTATTTGTAATTGTAGCAATATTAGGAATTGGTTCTTATGCAGTTATTCGTCGTACAGAATTAAAATAATTTAGAACATTATAATAATTCTAATGTATTTTATTGAAAACCTTGTTGATGATAAGGGGATAGTAACAATGAAAAAAGAATTAACAGTAGAACAAAAAAGACTAGATACAGATATTTGGATCATAGCGGTGATAACATTAGCGGGATTTATCTTATTTATGTCATTAAGTAAATATCTTAACGACTTTATTAATAACGATGAAATTCATATTTTACTTCGTACTATAGTAACTGGATTAATGCAGTTTTCAATTGCAGGTCTAGGTAGTTCAATCGTATGTATAATTCGTAAAGATACATTTGCAAAAATGGGACTTAGGAAAAAGGGTGCACTAAAAGCTATTATCGAATCTGTACTGTTCTTTATACCATATGTCATTTATCTACTTATTTCCAGACAGTTTGATGGATATATGCCACTTTCTGTTTTAATAACTGATAATATACTTGCAAGCAATATTGTTTATAAAGCATTAGGATTAATTATGGTTGGAACTTTTTGGGGATTTTTTGAAGGATTTAATTATTATATTGTCAGTAGAGTAATCAATCAAAGATATCCTAGCAAAATTAATCTTGGAGCTATAATATGTGCATTTATCTGTATCTTATTTCATCCATTTAGTACATCATTCTGGGGGATACTTGAAATGATTGTAACTTTCATATTTATCTATGGTATGGTAAGCTGTGTAGATAAAAATAAAAATGCTTGGGGCTGTGTCTTTGCATTCATATTTCTATGGAACGCTTTTTAAGATAATATGGGTAAAAAAAATGAAAGTCATGACTGATGTGCATAATTCATTTTGTTGAGTTCAGATCATGATTTTTTATTATAATATAAGATATGAAAAGAATTTTTAAATTGATGTATATTAATAAACGATTAACCTAAAAATGAGTTCACTATCACTTGATAATGAACTCGTTTTTTCTATTTCAAATAAGTATTCATAAAGTCAGCTATTTTATCAAATGGAATGATGTCCATCTGATCATACAAATCCGTATGCACTGCATCAGGAATAATCATCAATTCCTTATTATCAGGACATGGATTATGATTCATCATAGCTTGATAAGCATCTTGACTCATATAACAAGAATGGGCTTTTTCACCGTGAATAATCAATACGGCGTTTCTAATTTCATTTGTGTATTGTAGAATAGGTTGATTTAAAAATGACATTGTCCCAATTACATTCCATCCATCATTAGAATTTAATGAACGTTTATGATATCCACGTTGTGTTTTATAATAATCATAATAATCTTTTACATAAAATGGAGCATCTTCAGGTAATGGATCAATAACCCCACCAGCTCTTTGATATGTCCCTGATTTATAATCTTTGATTCTTTGTGCATTATAGTTAAGACGTAACTGATATCTTTCTTTTTCACTATCATTAGCGTCAAAATATCCTTTTGAACCCACTCTTGACATATCATACATTGTTGAAGCGACTGTAGCTTTGACTCTTGTATCAATAGATGCAGTATTTAAAGCCAGTCCACCCCAACCACAAATACCAATAATACCAATTTTATCAGAATCAACATTCTTTTGAACAGATAAGAAATCTACAGCGGCCTGAAAATCTTCTGTATTGATATCTGGTGAAGCCATATATCTTGGTGTTCCACCACTTTCACCTGTATATGATGGGTCAAAAGCTATCGTTAAAAATCCTCTTTTTGCCATTTCTTGAGCATATAGACCAGAAGCCTGTTCCTTCACTGCACCAAATGGTCCACACACTGCAATAGCCGATAATTTTCCTTCATATGTTTTCGGTTCATATAAATCAGCAGCTAAAGTGATTCCATAACGATTATGAAACGTTACTTTACGATGATTCACTTCCTCACTTTTTGGGAATGTTTTATCCCATTCTTTAACTAAATTTAATTTTTCTTCCATTTCTTCTTCCTCCATTAATACCAATCATGTTTTTCATTACGATTCAAAGCTTCTATTTTTTTCATTTCATCTTCTGTTAATTTAAAATGATAAATCTCTGTATTCTCTTGAATATGATCAGGATTACTTGAACCCGGTATCACAACGACTTCCCTTTGTAAGTTCCATCTTAATATGACTTGAGCCGCTGTGACATTGTGAGCATCTGCAATAGATACAATGGTTTCATCATTCAATAATTCTTCAGTATGTCCTCTACCACCAAAAGGATACCATCCCTGCATTACAATACCATGACTTTGAATATATGGAACAACATCTAATTCTTGATAATAGGGATGGATTTCATTTTGAACTAAAGCTGGAGTTATATTGACTTGTGGTAAAAAGTCTTCCAATTCTTCAATATAATAATTAGATAAACCAATAGAACGAATTTTTCCCTGTTCCACATAATCCTCCATCACATGATAAGCTTTGACATCTCCATCACCGGGATGATGCAACAACATCATATCTATATAACCAATATTCAATTTTTCTAAAGCTAAATCAATAGCTGCCCGAGGATCATCAAACTGACTTGGATATATCTTTGTGATTACAAAAATATCTTCTCTATTGACTTGAGAATCTCTGATAGCTTTTCCTATTTCTTCTTCATTATGATACATATAAGCTGTATCAATCAGTCTAACACCTGATTGTAAGGCACTCGTTATAGCGTTATAACATTCATCACCCGTTAAACTATATGTTCCTATTCCATTAGTAGGCATATCATAACCACTATTTAATGTCACATATCCATCATCTAAATGAAATTGGTATTGTGTCTGATGAGATTTCACATCAGTTGTCACTTTATTTTCATTGTTTTGACATCCACATAAACATACACATAAGAAAGTCAGTATAATCATTATTTTTTTCATGATTTAATCATACCAATGAAACAATGATTGACCTTGATCCAATGTCTGAATCAAATTCATATCATCATCAGATAATTCAAAATCAAAAACACTCATATTTTCAATCATTCTTTCTTTATGTGATGTCTTAGGAATCACAACAATCCCATTTTGTATTAAATACGTCAAAGCTATTTGAGCAGCACTTTTGCGATATTTCTTTCCAATATTTGTTAATACTGGTTCATGAAAAATATCTTTTCTACCTTCTGTAAAAGATGCCCACGATTCCATTTGTACACCATCTTTTTCCATTCTTTGCTTAAATTTTAACTGTGAATGATAGACATGTGATTCAATTTGATGAACAGCAGGTATCATGCCACAATGTTCAATAAACCAATCATAATGATGTCCTTGAAAATTAGAAATACCAATTGCTCTTACTTTTCCTTGATGGTAGGCTTCTTTCATAGCTTCATACATTTCTAATGATTGTGTGTAAGGCTCATGAATCAGCAATAAATCAATATAATCTGTCTGCAAATCTTTTAACGATTTTTCTATCCCTTGCTTGGCTTTTTGATAGCCTTGACATGAAGATTCAAGCTTTGTTGTAATAAAAATATCCTGTCTTGGTATTCCACTTTCGATAATTGCCTGTCCTACAATGACTTCATTTCCATACATTCTGGCTGTATCAATCAAACGATAACCTACCTGCAATGCCTGAATAATAGTCTGTTTCCCTGCTTCCCCTCTTAAATCCCATGTTCCTAAACCTAATAGAGGCATTGAAATACCATTGTTTAATGTTATAAATCTCATATCCCACCCTCCTTCTCTATTTGAAAAAGCAGATAATCTAAACAATCTATTTCATTTTGATATTTGTGTAAACAATCCAAAAGATATTGACGGTGTTTTTGTAAGTGAAAATCAAGCATATCAATGTTATTCACTTTGATACAATCCATACATGTTTGAATAAGTTCATTCTGACACCCTGCATCTATCAGATTGTCTTTTAGCTCTTTTGATATCTTTTCATCCACTCCATCACCTCCACCATCTTCATTATATAAACAGTCTATAGATATGTAAAATATTTAATATCTATATTTAATTATTCTTATTTTTAATAACTATGTTATAATCATTAAGAGGTGTTTTATTTATGGAAATACGTGTTTTAAGATATTTTTTAGAAGTAGCGAGGGAAAAAAACATATCAAAAGCTGCTGTTCGTCTTCATATTTCTCAACCAACATTATCTAAACAACTAAAAGATTTAGAAGCAGAATTAGGGAAAAAATTATTTGTGCGTAGTAATTACTTTATTAAACTGACAGAAGAAGGGATGATGTTAAGAAAACGTGCTGAAGAAATTTTAGAATTGGTAGATAAAACAACGGATGAATTTAAAGCACTTGATGAAATTAATGGTGGTGATATTCATATTGGTTGTGCTGAATCTAAAGATTTACACTCTTTCTTTCATATATTGCATCAACTCCAAATGCACTATCCTCACATTCGCTTTCATCTTCATAGCAGTGCAACCGATGCTATTGATGAAAGATTGGAACGAGGATTATTAGATTTTGCGATTATTGCGCAAGATGTAGATTCCAGAAAGTATAACTTTTTAAAAATTCCTTCTGCTAACCAATGGGGTATTATTGCTAGAAAAGATATGCCTTTAGCTCAAAAACAGAAAATTCATCTCAATGATTTATTAGATGTTCCTTTAATTTGTTCTCGTCAATCTTTACAGGCTGATTTTCCAAAATGGTTAGGTGATCAACAAGATCAGCTTCATATTATTGCTACATATGATTTAGCCTATAATACATCCATCATGGTTGAAGAAGGTATGGGATATGTTTTAACTTTTAATCATTTAATATATACTGGTCAAGACAGCAATTTATGTTTTCGTCCTCTAGAACCAGTCCTTGAATCACCTATGTATATTGTATGGAAAAAATATCAAGTCTTTTCACCTGTAGCTCAAATATTATTAAATGAACTTAAAAAAAGTTATTTACCAAAGGCATAACCGATTATACTTATGAAGTATTTGTTTTTTTCATCATTTCCCTTTAAAATAATAAATATAAGGAGGAATGAAAGATATGAGTTTTCAAGACAATTTTTTATGGGGAGGAGCAATTGCTGCAAACCAAGCTGAAGGAGCATGGAATGTAGATGGTCGTGGACCAGCCAAAACAGATGTCACAACAGGGGGTTCTGTAAAAGAACCAAGATATGTGACATTTATTGATAAGGATGGAAAACCTGGTAAAGTCATCAATGGTCAACCTATCCCTGAAGGGGCCAAATATGCTGTTTTAGATGATTATTATTACCCTAATCATGATGGTGTTGATTTTTATCATCATTATAAAGAAGATATCGCATTACTTGCTGAAATGGGATTTAAAATGTTTAGACTGTCTATTTCATGGTCACGTTTATATCCTCATGGTGATGAAGAAACACCCAATCCAAAAGGTGTTGAATTTTATCGTTCTGTCTTTTTGGAATGTAAAAAACATGCTATTGAACCATTAGTGACAATCTGGCATTTTGATACACCATTATATTTAGAAGAACATTATGGTGGCTGGAACAATCGTCAGCTTATTGATTTCTATGTGCGTTTTGCGACAACTTGCTTTAAAGAATATCAGGGGTTAGTGAAATACTGGCTCACATTTAATGAAATTAATAACACAATCATGATGTTAAATCTTTTTGGCAATCATGCTGGAGATAAAGAACATCAACAAGGTTATCAACAACTTCATTATCAATTTGTTGCGAGTGCAAAAGCTGTACAAATTGGTCATGAAATTGATCCAAACAATATGATTGGTTGTATGATTTGTGGCATTACATTCTACCCTGGAACATGTGACCCAAAAGATATTATGGTAAATCGTCATATGTGGGAAAAAAGTATTTTCTATTGTGGAGATGTTCAATGTAAAGGAAAATATCCAACATTTGCGAAAAGATTATGGAATGAACATCATGTTCAATTAGATATCACTGAACAAGATTTAGAAGATTTAAAACATGGTTGTGTCGATATGTATACATTCTCTTATTATATGTCTTCTATTGAAACAACACATGAAACAGATGATATGGTTTCTGGTAACTTTGCTGCTGGAGCTAGAAATCCTTATTTAACATATTCTGATTGGGGTTGGGCACAAGATCCTTTAGGTTTACGTTATTATCTTGAAATGATTTATGATCGTTATGAAAAACCACTAATGGTTGTAGAAAATGGATTAGGTGCTTATGATACATTAGAGGAAGATGGAAGCATTCATGATGATTATCGTATTGATTATTTAAGAGATCATATTAAAGAAATGGGAAAAGCAATTGATAATGGTGTTAATTTGATTGGATATACAACTTGGGGATGTATTGATTTAGTATCAGCAGGTACTGGAGAAATGCGTAAACGTTATGGATTTATTTATGTAGATAAAGATGATCAAGGTCATGGAACTTATAATCGTTATCGTAAAGATTCTTTCTACTGGTATAAAAAAGTGATTGAAAGTCATGGAGAAGATTTAGATTAAAGTTAAAAGCGACAAATGTCGCTTTTTTCATTGATATAAATCTGCAATTTCTCCCATATCTTCCAATCTTATATGTGAAGCGTCTATTCTTGGTGATTCTTCATTTTGTTGAGAAAGATTGGCAGGTAGCTGTCCTTCGAGTTGTCCTCTAATACTTTTTGATCTTAATAAGCAAAACTCTTGAAACGTTTCTACACCCAAAAGATAATCTTGATAAGAACAAAATGCAGTTGGGTCTTTTTGCACATAAGAATCTATCATTTTAATTGTATCTTCTACTTTGTTTTGGAAATATCCACTTTCAAAATATTCACTGATCAATTGTTGGAAATATTGATGATATTGTTTGAAATATTCATCATGTTGCATAACATGATGATATAATGGTCTATTCAACATAACTTCTTTAGTATAAGGTGTGTTGATTGGAAAGTTGACATACCTTGTTATATCATTACTAGGATTAGGCATTCCCAGTGAATATGTGCCATATGCCAAATTGTAATCCCAAGGAAGCATTGAAATCATACCATCTTCTTCATATAAATAATAATTATGCCCAGTCGGACCTAAATAACTATCTAAATTCACTACAAAAACCTGTACTACAAAATATCTTAAAACTTCATCTATATTGACAGCTTTTTCAATATTTTGATTATCATCTAAGATTTTTAATGATTGAATTAATCTTTTTTTATCTGCCTCAGTTATCTTAAATTTTGCATTATCAAATAAATTAGGATACGATTCAATATTCTCATCAATATACTGTAACGCTAAATCTCTATTGGGTGCATAAACATCTGTATATCCCGGTTTATAAAGCACACCATGATTTCTTCCATAATTTCTTCTTATAAAAGCTTCTTCTGGTTCTTCGATTGCTAAAAATAATCCCCAATCTTTTTGATTAATTGTCACCCAGACATAACTTGTTAGAGGAGATGGGACTCCCATAAAAGACATCATATCATAAGTTATATAGTTTTTTAAATAGGCATTGTCTTGAAAAGAGCAATCTAATGTAAACTTATCTAAGCCATAATAATGATATCCTGAATCATAATGATCAAATTCTACTTTTAAACTAAAGCGATCCGACCCATAACGATCAATAAGCTCTAATGAGTTATTCCCTTTCACTCTTAAACCTACCATATCAAAGGTTTCACCATCTATCGTTATAGAAGATACATGATATTCTTTGGCTTGTGCCTGATCAAAAAAATTCTGTGGATTATCCAATTGTATATCGATAGTATGGACATAACTTTGATCAAATAACTTAGAAGCATAAGCTGGTAACTGATAAGCTGGTGTTATACCCCAATGTCCCGGTAACATGAAACCAATCGTTATAATAAGACTAAGGATAACAAATATCAAAACAATCCTATCTATATATTTATGTTTAATCATATTAATTCATATAATCTCCATTATAAGAAACCATCACTGTATATAAAACACCTTCCATATCTGAAAGTTCATTAACAAATGATGTTTCTTGATCCTTAAGTCTGACTTCATAATTCAGTTCAATGCAATCTTTTTTGATACTCTTGCTTTTCAGTGAAAAAGCAGATACCTGATTTTGAATAAATTGATAGACATTCTTTTCACTGTCTTGATTTTCACAATGAACAACCAGTATATAAGGTCTTTGGGTATTTTTCTTATGAGAAAAGATATAAAGAATGAGTCCAATCCATAAACTACCAAATACAGCTAAGGGGATTAAACCTGCTGCCAATACAATACCTACCGCTATACTCCAAAACAAAAATGCAATATCCATAGGTTCTTTAACAGCCGTTCTAAATCTCACAATAGATAAAGCACCAACCATTCCTAAAGATAAAACAATATTACTTGTGATGGCAAGAATAACCAATGTGGTAATCATTGTTAAAGCTACAAGTGTTATCGCAAAACTGGAAGTATACATAATTCCACTATATGTTTTTTTATAAATAAAGAAAATAAACATTCCCATCATAAATGCCAATAGCAACGCTATTGACATATCTAACAATGAAACAGCGTGTATATTTTCTAAAAAATTTGAACGAAATATATCTTGAAAAGTCATTTTTATTCTCCTTTACCAATCAATCTGTCGACATTTTGCAAATTTTGAATAGGCTGATGTTTTCTGTGAAAGTCCTTGTATTACCATTTTAACAATATCTGGTAAAAACTCATTATATTTTACTTCAAATACTGCAAAATCATCTACACTTATATTTCTATTATCTAATGACAAAAAGTCATGAATATTTTTATAAGTACACAAGTGTCTATCTATTGTCAATCGTACTTTAGAAACATCATATGTATAAGCTTGTCTTTGATAGGATACAATCACACAAGGTTTTAACAGCTCCCCTTTTAATGCACTATAAAATTCTATCATCAATGGATCATCACTTTTTAATAAAAAATCTATCTTTCCATTTAATATATCTTGAACCTGTTTAACAGTCAATTTCGTAGAACGCTTCGCACATAATCCATTATACTTCAATTTCTTTTCTAAACGTATAAAACTTAAATCATGATTATAATATCGTATTCTAAACTTATGCCTTTGTGATACCCCATTTAACTTTTCTTTTAAAGCTTTATCATCAGGTGTATCAAAATAAAGACTATGAACATCATAATATCCTTCATTCAATGTATAATGATCTTTAGTGAATAATAGATTTAATCTTTGATTTAAAACTTCTGCTTCTAATGGGTTTATGATATGTTTAAGTTCGTGACGATATTGAATAGGTTTATAATTCTTGATCATAAGCATAACCTCTCTATAAATTGAGGAGTTTATTTTCATAAACTCCTACATTTTCACATCAAATGAAACAATTTCACCACTAATAGCATTCACTTGATAATTATAACTGGCATATGCATCCATAAAATTCACATTATATACAAGTTGATTGTTTTTAACATCCAGCTCATCTTCATATGATTTCAAATCATTAAGAGTCACTTGAGCGTGATTTAAAACTTTTGTTCTGACTTCTTCATCACTCAAATAACCACTATGACTTTCTACCCCATCTATTGTAATGGTTTTAAACTGTATATTTTTATAATGAATTAATGTATTTAAATCATTAATGGAAAGATCAACCAAATCAGCAAATTCATAATCCGGACTAACATTTATTAATTTTTTTATTAATGTCACCTTACCTACAGAAATCCCATATTTTTCAGCTAATTCTTCTCGCTCTTTAGAAAACTTGTAATCTTGTGAAACAACAGATGCTTTTAATGAATAACCCGATAAGATATCTTTTACATCAGTTGCAACATCTTGCTTTAATGCCTCTCTTGCTTCTTTATCGCTCCCCTGAACACTTACAAGAACAGAATTTTTAGCCTCTGTAATATAACCATATTTAAACATACTTCCTATAATAGCATTCACAGCCACATCTAAATCTGTATTTTTTAAATCCATTTCATCTAACACAAGCAAAGCATCATCATTATGACAAATCACATCTTCTACACGTCTTTGATGATTGATTTTTAATTCAATACTAGGATTGACTTCAAAAGAAACGGAATAAACATTTTGAGGTTTTGATATCATAAAAGCAAAAATAAGAGTACACGCTAAAGCTAAAAAACTGATTTGATATTTTCTAGGTATCTTTCTTTTTATTTGTTGAACTTCAAGCTGATCAATATATTCAATATCTCGCATAAGTTGTTCTTTTCTTGAAGGCATATGAATATCTTGAAATTCTTTTTTTAACTGATTTTTTATTTCTTTATTTTTCAAGGCTCATTCCTCCAGACTCTTTCTCAATTTTTTTAATGAACGATGATATTTATTCAAAACCGTTGATAACTTTAAATCCATAATCTGTGCTATTTCTTTAAACTTTAATCCTTCAACAACATGTAAGATGATGATTTCACTTTCATCTTGACAAAGTATTTTCATCATCCTTTTTATCATCATCTTATCATGTATTCCATTCATTCCTTCATCAACACCATCAATTTCATAATCAACAACCTGCTCCCTTGATAACTTACGAAGTGACATATAAGTCACATTACGAGAAATCGTAATAATCCATGCTTTCGCATTTCCTTTTGGTTTATACAAATGGACATTGCGATAAACCTGTATAAAAGTATCATGTGTCAAATCTTGTGCATATTCCTTATTATGAACTATACTATAAATATATCTATAAACTTCATCATACATACAATCATAGATTTGTGCCAACACATCTTGATTTTCCTTGAGTTCAACAACTAAATTTTCTAATTTCTTTTCTAACATCACAGATCTCCCCTATGATGTTAATATCCCATTTATCAATCACCACTTTCTTGCATATTTATTTTAAGTTTATATTAAGTTTGCGTTAATTAGTCATCATCGTCATCATCATAGTTTGACTGATTTCCATAATTAGATTGTTCTTGATCATCATAATTTGTGTTATCATAGTTTGTATTGTCATAATTCGTGTTTTTATTTGTCGTTTGTCCAGAGCTTGATGGTTGTGTTGTTGCTGGTTTTGACGTAGATGGTTTACTTGTTGACTGATAATTTGTATTATCATAGTTTGTGTTATCATAATTTGTATTTGATGATTGATTTGTATTTGTTGAGGTATTTGTAGATGGTTTTGTTGTTACCTTTGGTTCTACTTCTCTTTCTACAATACCTTTTGTAGCACTAACTTCATATTCATACTCATTTTGATTATAAGTAAATTCAATATCATAAGTTAATGCTCCGTTTTCTAGATCATAATCTATTTCAAGATTTTTAATTTTATCTTTTGTTAGAGATGCATTTTTTAAAGCAACATTTAAAGCTTCGTCTTGAGAAATATATTGTTTTGTACTAACACTTCCTACCATTTTATGAGTATCTTTTTGTGCATCGTCCTTATTTAAAGACTGGTAAATTAAAATTAAGTCTTGAGCATTCAATTTCACTAAATCTTCTACTTTATAAGTCTTCTTCTCATCATCATTTTCATCTATAATATCTTCAATCAGATTGGCCTTTCCATAAGAAATACTATATTTATTCATTAAAGATTCAATATCATCATCAATATCTATATCTTGAGAATAAATGGCTCCTTCAATAGAATAACTTTTTAATGTTGTATAAATATATTGGCTCAATTCATCTTCCAATGCTACTCTTGCTTTATCATCATCATTTTCAACAGATAATAATACTGTATTTTGATTTGCATTTAAATATCCATTCTTAACCAATGAACCAAGTACTGCATTCATTGCAACATTGGCATCTGCCTGTTTTAAATCCATATCTTCTAGTACCTTTTTAGCATCATCATTAACTGCAATAGCATCAATAACTTTATCTTTTTCATCAAGCTGTAATTGAATACTTGGATTAATATCTAATGTTACTAAACTTGTATAATCCTGTGTTCGGCTACCACTGCCACACCCTGTCATTACTGACAGCATTAATGTACTCACTCCTAATAATTTTATCATTTTCATTTTATTCATATTTTTCTCATCTCCTTCATCTTACTAATGCATGAAAACCTTAATTTATCACAACAAAGAAAAAAAGATTTCAATTTTTTTTGAAATCTTTCAGCCACAGTATTTTTCAAATTCTTCTAGTATCTTGAGTGAACTACTTGTTCCAATACGACTCGCTCCAGCTTCTATCATTGCTTGACATGTTTTCCAATCACGTATTCCTCCAGCTGCTTTAACCTTGACTTCATCTCCAACTGTTTCTTTCATTAAACGTACATCTTCTACTGTTGCTCCTGAAGTACCAAAACCTGTACTCGTTTTGATATAATCTGGCTTCACTTGTTTTGCAATGAGTGCTATATGCTTTATTTCACCTTTTGTCAAATAACAATTTTCAAAAATCACTTTACAAATCCTATTATTTTGATGACAGAGTTGTACAATGCTTTTCATTTCTTTTTCAATATAATCCCAGTCATGCATCTTTGCCTTTCCAACATTAATCACATAATCAATCTCATCAGCTCCATCATCAATAGCCTGTTTTGTTTCAGCTAATTTGATATCTAATGTTGTCTGTCCTAATGGAAATGAAATAGCTGCACCGACATGAATAGAAGTTCCTTTCAGTAATTCTTTACACAACTTTACTGGCTCACTGTTAATTGCTACCATTGCAGCTCCAATATCTTTAGCCTCATCACATAATTTAATAAAATCATCTCTCGAGGCATAAGCCTTTAAAAACGTATGATCAAACATACTAGCGAGTTCTTCTTTTGTCATGTCAAAACCTCCTTATAATATATCATTATATCACTTTTATGATTTTAAATATAGAAAGTTTCTTTGACTAGATTAATATCTTTATATCATATACTGTAAGTATTCTTATTCATATTAAGATTTATTTTCATTTGTAGTATATTATCCTTTTTTTATTATGTACTGATTTATATGAACAATTTCTTCATATCAATAAGCTTAAATATAAAGAAAGCTATTGATAAAAATATCAATAGCTAATCTTCAAAACAATATTAATCTTGAGAATCAGATTTTTTATTTTTCATAACTACAAATAAACATGCAGCTCCTAATAAAGCTATTACAAATACTCCTATAACTTGTTCATCACTAGTTTTCACTTTATCATGAGATGAAGTTGTCCCATTTACTGTTGGTGTAGTAGAAGGTTTTTCTCCAGTTTGTCCTGAATTTCCTTGATTTGGATTATCTTGACCTGGTTTTTCAGGTGTATCTGTACCTGGATTAATTTCATCACTCTTACCTTTAACAGTAACTGTAAATTGAGTTTCAAATTCACCATAATGTACAGTTAAAGTTTGTTCACCAACTTTTGATGAATCAAATCCTGTTACTTCTACTTTATGAGTAATATCAGTCGTTGCACCTGTATCATATTTTGCTATAACTTTTAATCCTGTTAAATCAAGCGTATCTCCAAGTGCATAAACCGTCTTACTTGGCATTTGTTCAATTGCGATACTTTCAATCTTTCCATTTGATACTTCTTGTAATTTAATTTTTGCATTATCAATAGCTAAATCACCATCTGATTTTGCTAAAGATTTAGCAGTAATCACAACTTGAGAAACACCAGTTTCTTGAATATTCAATGGTATTGATTTTTCTGTTAATGTTTCTGAAGCATCTAAAGAAATTGTTTGTTTAGCAATATGATCTCCACTAATGATAAGTGACATAGGTTGTGTTGCCTGATAAGTAAAATCAAAATTATATAAACCTGTTTTTTGAACATTTAATGGTATTGTAATTGTATTTCCATCTTTAATCTTATTGATCAAACGTCCATTACTATAATCACTTCCATTAACCATCTTTAAATATTCATTAGCAACAATATTTTCATGTTTTGAATCTAAAATACCTAATTCTACTTCTAAAACTTTTTCATCTTCAAAATTATCTGGTAAGATCATCGCATTTCTTACAGAATATTGACTAATGACTTCAAGATTATTGTAAGCTTCCATTAAAGCATTAGATAATTTCATCTTTTCATCATCACTCATAGAATCATCATCTACTGCTGCTTTCGCTTTTAAATAAGCTTGATCAAAGGCATCCCAGCTTTCAGCTTTATACCATGATTCACTGATATTTGAAGTTTGTTCTACAGCATCAGCAATTCTCTTATCATTTTCAACAATTAAGATTCTGGCTGTACTTCTCATACCAAGTTGTGCTCCACCTGTTGGTGAGAAAATTTCTACATAAAAATCTTTATTTCCAGTCACATCCAAATTGTCAATTGTTTTTAAAGTTACATATTTTACTTTTTCTCCATCTTTGAATGTGATCGTTTCATTTGTAATATTTTCATAATATTGCCCTTGTACTGCTGTACCTGGAGGTGTTGTAACATTAACAGTAACTTCTCCTGTTGATCCCCCGTTACGTTTAATCTTAACTTTGATAGAGTCTCCTTCAGTGACTTGATATGAATCTGTTTCAATTTCAAATAAACCATTTTCATTCGTACCTAAATAGTAACCATATGCAAAGTTTACAGGTTTTCTATTTGTACCTGTTGTCAATTGAATTGTATGTGTTCCTGCACCTAAAGTTGGAGACTCATACAATATTTGACCTGGTGTTATTTCTCCAGCTGAAGCATTAGCTGAACTTGTATATTTTCCATCAATATAAATATCAAATGAACCATAGTCAGGTCCTTTTGTACCTACTAATGCAAAGTATGTTCCTTCAAATGTATACTTAATATTTGCCCAACCATCAGTTGTTGTATAACTTCCATCTTCTTGTTTTTCCCAACCTGTATTTCCTTGATGGTCATCATCCCAAGAACCTTTATTTAATTCCAATCTTTCATCATCACCATAAACAAATTTTGTATATGCTTCTGGTAAAGGTTGAGTTTTTTCAAAACCATCAGCTGTTTTATAAATACCAACTTCACTAATCATTGGTTCAGCGTAAGATCCTGTAATATTAATTCTAATAGCTTTTGCTTGAACCGGATCAATTCTTAATAATTTTTTAGCTCCAATAGTATGACCATCTTCAAAAGGTAGCCATTGTCCATCTGCAGTTTGATATTCTACTTCAAACTCACTAATTCTTTGTCCCTTTTCAATATATTCTTCAATTGATACAACATCAAATTCTTTCACTTCATCAAATTCAATTTCTAAAGTTCCTGTTTTTTCACCTTTTTCTGTTGTCCAATAAGTATCTTCATCACCATCAATAGTTTTAGCTGGTGAATACTCTTTTGCATTTTCATAAACAGATGAAGCTCCTGCTTTAGAATTTTGTGCTAATAAATTTGTTTTAAATGTATTATCAATTGCATTTTTAAATTCATTTAATCTTGAATAAATACTTCCATCTAAATCACCAGTTTGATTTGGTGGGAAGTTTAACAATAATGGCGATCCATTACCTACTGTTTGGAAATAAATATTTCCTAATTGACTCATTGATTTTGGTAAATCTCCATCATGATAGAACCAACCAGCTGTAATACTGACATCACTTTCTGGTACTGACCAATGATCACCATCAGGAATACCATAAGTAAATCCATCAGCTTCTCTATATCCGTCACCTTTAACTGAATCTACTTTAGCCCAAGTTGTATCACTTGCTTGCCCTTTTTCATTTCCAATCCAGTGAATTCCACCTTCTGTTCCACCACCAAAAATAAGAATACCTGGTTCATTATCTTTGATAGTTTTTAAAATACGTTCTGTATCATATTCTTGAGCATCGCCACCTTCTCCTTTGGCACCATCCATCCACCATTCTGTGAATTTTCCATGATTACCATATTTAGGATTAGTTACGATCTCAGTAATCTGATTAACATAATAATCATTATAATCTAAAGCATCTTTCTCTTTGACTTCTTCCATTGTCATTCCATCAATTGGATTTCCATTTTCATCTAACAATGGATTACCATCTTTATCATAGTATCCATAACTTTCAGCATTTTCGTCCCATGGAGATAAGTATAATCCCATATCCATATCATATTCAGTACAAGCTGCTGAAATTTCTGCTAAAATATCTCCCTTACCATCTTTATATGGTGAATTTTCAATATCATGTTCTGTATATTCACTTGGCCAAATACAGAAACCATCATGATGCTTTGCAGTTACGATGACTTTCTTAAATCCAGCATTTTTCAATGCTTCAACCATTGATTTTGCACTTTCTCCAAAATCTCCTGTAGGATTGAATACAGATGGAGATTCTGTTCCATCTCCCCATTCATTACCCGTAAATGTGTTCACACCAAAATGTATGAATGCAGCTAATTCATCATCGTGATATTGAAGCTGTGCTTCATTTGGTAAAGCTCCCCAGCTTTCTGGTTCAGTAACTGTTTTATCTTCTAAATCAGTGTCATAGACTAAGGCATTTGAAGAGTAAACAGCTGAACCAACAATTGTCATTGCAAGTGTACCTGCTAAAGTACCTTTTAAAATCTTACTTTTATTCATAGTTGTTCCCTTCTCTTTCCTTATTTAACATGTAATGTTGCACACGCTCTTGTATATACGTTATTTTCACCAATAGTAGAATAAACAATTTCATATGTTCCTTCTTTTGAGAAATCAATTTCACTTGTTCTTGTTCTACCATTCCACATTAATTTTTGCCCATCATTGATTGAACAGCTTACATCTAATGCTTTACCATTAGCATCAGTTGCCTTAACATTATCCAATAATGATGATAATTGTGATTCATCACTAATTGTTATGTCTTTTACACCACTAAAAGTTGGTGCTGTCGCATAATATTTGTCAGCAGCTTCTTTTTGAGCAGCTGTCTGGCTATAACTTACATAATCAATAATGAAATCCATAGGGAAATCTGTATCTTCGTTAGGGAAACCAGGCCATGCTCCTCCTGCAGCCAAGTTAAATAATAAGTAATGAGGTTTTTGGAAATAATCTAAATCTGTAATATAAATTGTGCTATAAACATCACCATCAACATACCATTCAATTGTATCAGGATTCCATACAATACCAAATGTATGATAATCATCATTAAAAGTACCTTCTTTTAATGAATAAGTATTTGTTTGAGCTTTGTCACCATTTTCAGTCAATCCATTGTGAATAGTTCCATGAACTGTACTATCACTTGTTCCTGAAACATCAGGATTTGCTCCAATTAATTCCATAATATCAATTTCACCACACATTGGCCATCCAACACCTTGTTTAGAATCAACCAATCCATCTAATGTGAAATCATTTCCTAAAGTCCAGAATGCAGGGAACGCTCCAGCGCCTTTTGGTAATTTAGCTCTCATTTCAATTTTTCCATATAGGAACTCTTTCTTACCAAATGTTGCAATACTTCCTGAGTCATATTTCTTAACAATATCACTACCATCTGCATTGTAGTGCACACGATATTCACCTTTTTCTGTTGCACGTAAATATAATTTCCCATCTTCAACAAAAACATTATCTTTATTAGAAACATAATCTTGAGGTTCAATACCACGTTTATGTCCTAATTGATATGACCATGTACTTGTATCTAAAGTGTCGAAATCATCACGCCATACTTCAGTATACTTTTTATTTTCTTCTTCAGATTCTTCCTCTTTCTTTTCTTCTAAATATTTATCATAAACAGAAGATTCATAAACTCTCATATCACTGATATTAACTGTAGAACTATTGATTCCATCTTTATAAATATCCACATAAATATCAGTACAATTTTGAGTATTAAATGGAATAGTATATTCTTTCCAATCAGTTCCTCCAGTATATCCAATTTCATCACTTGGACTAAATAAATTCGTAGTATCTACCCCATTAACATAAACAGCTGTTCCTGTTCCTTCTGCATTATGTTTTATATAGAATTTAAATAAATAATCTGTATTAGGTTTAAGGCCCTTTGCTACTGCTTTAACTGCAGCCCCAGGAACTTGATCAGGTAACACAAGTCCTATTGCATTTTCTCCATAACCTTCACCTATTGTAATAGGAGCACCACTATTATAATAAAATTTACCTACTTCATATGAATATGTATCTCCACTATTTTGTTGAATATCATCATCAGTAATACTTACCAAATCACTATTTCCAATATAATTCACCAATTTTGTTTTAGATTCTTCTTTTTCCTCATATTCATTATATTCTACTTTTGGCATTAATACAGCCTCATCAACGTAAACACTAGCTTTATAAATGTCACTATCGGTATTTGATTCATCAACCCATTTTAAGACACTTACAGTTATTTTACTATGATTTCCTGAATTAAAAGAAATTTTCTTTTGAGTCCATTCAACTCCTTTCATATTAGTTTCTTTGATACCTTCAATAGCAGTACCATTACCATCTAATACTTGGACAATAGCTTCTCCTTCTGAAAGTGAAGTCTTTACATAGGTACTAAATACATAGTCAGTATTCTTTTCAACATCTACTACCTGTCTAATCCAAGCATTGTTGTTATTAGCTGGTAAAATTCCAGAGCGTTCACTCTCATTGTAGCCAATGTAGCTAACCCCCCCTCCGCTGTTTGAATACCATGATCCAACTTTCATATCGGATGCATTACCCGTGTACTTTCCAATGTCAGCCGATTTGATATTTTCAAAATCGCCATTGGAAATGAGATTGCTAGCAGCATTGACATTCCAGTTTTGTGGAATCATTGTTCCCAACATAGCAAATGTCATTGCTCCAGCGACAAAAACTTTCTTTTTGGTCTTCATACCTTTCTCCTTTCCCGTTTAGTAAAAATATAAAGTTTTTTTATTTCTTTTTACTAAACTTTTTACTATGGTTAGTATATACTTATTGATTTATTTTTGCAAGCGATTTCATCATTTTTTTCGTTTTATTTTTTATTATCCTTAATATAAGTCCCTTATAAAATTCACAGAGCAAATAAAAAAAAGAGATAGTTTTCCTATCTCCAAAAATTTGCATTTCCACTACCAAGAGAAACAACTTCAAATTTGGTATTATGTGAGGTGCCACCACCAAAATATCTTTTCCCAGAACCTTCACTACCATTAAAAATATCTATTTTATTTCCCTTAATAGCACCACCACGATCTACAACAATTCCATAAATAGTCCCTGCTGTATTTAAATTATGATTAGAAATCTTAATCACAGTTCCAAATGGAATAGATCGATCAGCAGCCAAACAATAATATTTCTTTCCTTTATAATATAAGTAAGGTGAGTTGGTATTATTGACTCCACTCGTTGGGGATAATTTCACACCAGATGAAGATGTTCCTCCACATCCTGTACAATCTCCACCATATATTGTCAATCTACCTGTAAAAGTTGTACCTTTTAAAACACCACCATATTGAATAATCTTATCTACTGGCTTTTCAATAATTTCTTCTTTAATCATTTGGCGATCAGTTTCTTTTCCATTAGCATAAGTCAACAGATAAGTTCTTTTAGCTTTTCCATCTTTTCCTTTTTGAACAACTGTTTTTGTCCAGCTTCCACTACCTTTGGTTTTTGTTGAGTATGGTATTGTTTCTATTTTTTCTATTGTTTTCGTTTCAACTCTTGTAATTTTAATCAAATCATCCTGTTGAACAATAGCATCTTTATCTTTATTTAAAGTATCCTTCTGATCTAACTCAACATTTAATTCATTTAAGACATTTGATACTGTATCCTGCTTGACCAAATAATCTTTTTCCTCCTGTAAACCATCTTTTAAACGAATATCTACAGTTGGAATAAAATCTGTAATCTGATTAACAGCTCCTGATGATACAGTTGCTAACATAATAACAACATATACCACAGCCATCGCTAAAATTCCTTTTGTTCGGCTATCAGCCGAGACAATTGCCTCTTTAGCTTTTTGTAACATAAAATATCCTCCTTATTTAATCCCAAACATTTTTTTGGCATTAAATGTTGTGATTCTAGCAACGTCTTCTATCTCCATGTTCTTTAGCTTTGCTATTTCCTGGGCAATATACACAACATTTGCTGGCTCATTCAACTTTCCTCGAAATGGGTGAGGTGTTAAATAAGGGCAGTCCGTTTCAATCATTAAATGTTCTATATCAATTGATTGAGCAACTTCTTTAGGGACTTTTGCATTCTTAAATGTCACGGGTCCAGCTAATGATATTTCAAAACCTATATCAATATATCGCTTTGCCATTTCAGCCGATCCACTATAACAATGCATAATGCCATAATGTGCAGTTTGTTTTAAGATATTGTAAGTATCTTCATAGGCATCTCTAGCATGAATCACAATGGGCTTTTGATATTTTTTAGCAATCTCAATTTGCTTTATAAAAACATCTTTTTGTTTTTCATGAGAAACCTCATCCCAATAATAATCTAAACCTATTTCTCCTAAAGCCACTACACATGGGTCTTGAAGTATTTTTTCAATTTCATTTAAATCCTCATCCGTTGTATCCTTACAATCATTAGGACTTATTCCGACTGCTGCATAGATAAATGAATACTCATGAGCTATCTCAACAGCCTTCTTTGATGACTCTAAATCATATCCTACAACAACCATATTTTCGACTTGATGATCTAAAGCATTTTGAATAAATTGATCTCTATCAGGATACAATTGTTCACTATTTAAATGTGTATGTGTATTGAAATACATCTCCATCACCCTGAGGCATAATAACAAATATTTAAAGCTTTGTCAAATTTCTAAATAAAGCAAATACTATTTATTCTCATTTTATCGACATTTTTCTTATTCACAATTCCATATATTTGTCATTATAACAAACATCATTCTATACTCTTTTGAAATATTCCAATCTATAAATATTTGTCAAAAAACGTTGAAATCACCAACATCATATTTATAGTATGTCTATTTCACAATTATTTAATCAAATTCTCATAACAAAATAAAAAGGAGATTCTTCAATCTCCCATCAATCACTATTCACCCTTAAAATCAAAATGTTTGAAAACATCACTTACAGGTAAATCATTTTCAATACTTTCAATAGTATAAGCCAATAATTCAGCTACACTAATTTGTACTAATTTATCAAAACGTTTTTCTTCTGGAATAGCAATTGTATCTGTAATAATCACTTCTTTTGCGACACAATCTTTTAATCTATCTACTGCTGGTCCTGATAATACACCATGAGTACAAGCAATATAAACATCTTTAGCACCTTTTTCTTTTAAGACTTGTGCTCCAGCCACAATTGTACCAGCTGTATCAATCATATCATCAATTAAGACACAGTTTTTACCTGCAACATCCCCAATAATACCCATAACTTCAGCAACGTTTGGTTTAGGACGTCTTTTGTCAATAATAGCAATTGGACAATCCAATGCTTCTGACATTTTTCTAGCACGCGTTGCTCCTCCATGATCTGGTGATACAACACATAAATCTTCAATATTTTTATTTTTAATATATCTACAAATAAGAGGTAAAGCTTCCATTTCATCAACTGGAATATCAAAGAATCCCTGAATTTGACGTGCATGTAAGTCTACTGTCACAACTCTATCAACCCCAGCTACTGTTAATAAGTCAGCAACTAAACGTGATGTAATTGGTTGTCTTGGTTTTGCCTTACGATCTTGTCTAGCATAACCAAAATATGGTATAACTGCTGTAATTTCTTTTGCTGATGCACGTTTTAAAGCATCAGTTAAAACTAAAATTTCCATTAAGTTTTCAGTCACTGGATTTGATGTTGATTGTACAATAAAGACATCTTTTCCACGTACTGATTCTTCAATTTCAACTAAGATTTCACCATCTGCAAAGTGATGAACTTTACTTTTCCCAACTTCTGTCCCTAAAATATCAGCCATTGAATGAGCTAATTCCTGATTAGATGATAAAGCAAATATTGTTATGTTATTTTTCATTTTTACCCCATATTCTCCTTATTTTTTATTTTTATTTCGTCTTTCGTATTCTTTTTCACGTATTTCTTTTAATATCTTACTATAACCTTGTTTATTTTCTTGTCTAGCTCTCGCAATTGCCATCGCATCTTCATCAACTTCTTTTGTAATTGTTGATCCTGCTGCAATATAAGCATTCTTTCTCACTGTCACTGGAGCCACTAAATTGGTATTACATCCAATAAAGACATTATCTTCAATCTTTGTGAGTGATTTATTTTTACCATCATAGTTAGATGTAATTGTTCCACAACCAAAGTTAACATCTTGACCAACCTGAGCATCTCCTACATAAGTTAAATGTGAAGCCTTGCTTCCTGCACCAAAGTCAGCTTTTTTCATTTCTACAAAGTTACCTAAATGTGCATTCTCATGAATATGACAATTTGTTCTCAATCTTGCATATGGTCCAATATCTACACCACTTTCAATAATTGAATCACTTAAAACAGAGAATTTAATTTCAACATTATCTTTAATTTCCATATTTGTAAATTCACAATATGGTCCAATATGACAATGACTTCCAATCACTGTTTTCCCTTTTATAATACATCCTGGTTCAATAATTGTATCGTGTCCAATCACAACGTCTCTACCAATATACGTATTAGATGGATCAACAATAGTCACTCCATTTAAAAGATGTTCACGATTAATACGATCTCTTAAAAATTGTGTTGACTGAGCTAATGCTACACGATCATTAATACCACCAACTTCATCAAAATCATCAATCTTATAAGCATCTACTTTTAAACCTTGATGATTCATGATTCCAATAACATCAGTCAAATAATACTCATTTTGCGCATTATCATTTGTCACTTGACTTAATGCTTCAAATAATGCTTTATTGTCAAAACAATATTCTCCAGTATTCATTTCAGTAATATCTTTTTGACTTTCTAATAAATCTTTAAATTCCACAATTCCTGTGACTTGATCATTTTCTTTAATAATTCTTCCATAATGTGTACTTGGATCACAATCAGCACTCATGATTGTTGCCTGATTATGATGTTCTTGATGATACGCAATAAATTCTTTTAATGTTTCTTTACGAATCAATGGTGCATCACCACATAAAACAAGAGTCATTCCATCTCGATTAGCTAAAATATCTTTAGCCTGCAATACAGCATGACCTGTACCAAGTTGTTCTGTTTGATCAACAAAAGTGACATCATCCACAATTGCTTTCACTTGATCAGCTTCGTGACCAACAATCACAATTGTTTCATCTACACCTAAAGCCTTTAATTCATCTACAACATGATTAATCATTGGCTTATATAATACTTCATGTACTACTTTTGGTTTATCAGACTTCATTCTTGTGCCTTTACCAGCAGCCAATACAATAGCATATACTTTCATTTTTTTCTCTCCTTATCGCCACTATTCTAACAAAAAAATATATAAAAAAAAAGAGGAAACAGGGAAATACTTTCGTTCATACCCATATTTTTCCATTCTTTTTTATAAAATCAAAAGTTAGTTATTTATAACTTCAGTGAATCCTTATTTAAAATCTCTGTTTTTCTGACAAAAGCATATCTATTCAAAAAGAACTGATAGCCTTTTTCTAACAACTCCTGATCTTGAGTTAAACCAAATACACAAGAACCACTTCCAGACATTAAAGCGCCATCAAACCCTAATTCTTTCATTTCTTCTTTAATTTTTAATATATCAGGGACTATCTTTAAAGATGGTTCTTCTAGAGTGTTCCCTAAACAATTGACAACCCCCTGATAGTCATTATTTTCAATAGCTTCTTTCATATCCATGATTGGAGGATGCTCTGCATTTGTTAAATCAAGCATTCCAAATGATTTCTTTGTAGATACACCTTTTTTTGGTTTAACCAACAATAAATAACAATGAAAATCTTGATTAATAAATTCTAACTGTTCTCCAATTCCTTTCACTAAAGCCATTTTTTCATAAATACAAAAAGGAATATCAGCCCCAACTTCTTTCCCTATTTTGGCTAATGTGTCTAAAGACAAATTCAATCTAAACATACGATTCATTGCTTTTAAAACAGCTGCACCATCCCCACTTCCTCCAGCGAGTCCTGCTTGTGTAGGAATATGTTTATAAATATGAATCTTGACTCCATAAGGAATTTGATAACGTTCTATGAGTAACTGTGCAACTTTATACATGATATTTCTTTGATCTGTTGGCATACGATTGGTATTTGCAGTGATTTGAATACCATGATCAATCTTTTCAATATAAATCAAGTCATGTAAAGTTATAGGTGCCATGATCATCTCTAAATCATGATAACCATCTTCTCTTTTTCTGACAACATCCAATGCTAAATTGACCTTTGCATAAGCTCTTATTTTCATACTTTTCATCCTCTCGTTGGATATATTTTTCTGGCGACACCTCTTGTATCAATGCCCCCTATTCCACTTTGTTTGTGTGATGTATGATTGATAATATCTTCCACATCACAATAATTTCTAACACTCTCATTAGCTACTAGACTTGCAATATAAACAGGGTCTAATGCATGAATATTAATACGTTTAGGACTGGAAGCAAAATTAGCACCACTCGCTAATAACATTTCATAGTACGATTGACATGCTCCAGCAATAATAATCAAAGCATCTTTATCTCCCTGATACTGTCGTGCTTTTTTCACTGCTGCCATATAATCTAAAGAATGTTGATAATTCTGTCCAATACTTTTATCGGCATTCTTTCTTAATGCATCATGTCCAGTAATGACTAAAATCTGAGGCTTGTGTTTTTCTAATAATTCAACAACACGATCAGCCATTTCGCTTTCTTTCATATAATAACAATCAGCCCTAATCTTTAATTCTTCATATTTTTTCTGACACATCTTTAAATACTTTTCATCACCATCCAGATGTAAAACTTTACCTCTAATCACAGGATGTCTTTCCATCACAAAATGATCATCATCATGAGGTTGAACTTCACTTAACTCCAAGTCTTCTTCCTCACTATCAGCAATCAATCTTAATTCTACACCTCTTAAATAATAAACATCATCTTTAATATCAAATATTTCAAACAATATATCTCGATTATATTTTTTTCTCACAACATAATCGCCAATCTTCATAAACATCACCCATATATCATATGAATTTATAAATAATGTGTGAGTTTTTGATAATCTTCAATCGTTAATTGTTCTGGTCTTGTTTTTAAATCAATACCACATTCATTTAATATTTTTTCTGTATTTTCTAAAAACAATCCTTTTAAATTATTATAGATTGTTTTTCTTTTTTGTGTAAATGCCTGTTTTAAAATCTTTGTTAAAAGTGGGTTGTATGTCTTTTCCATCATAATAGATAAAATTGCACTATCTACTCTTGGAGCAGGTGAAAATACATTTTTAGAAATTGTCATATCTAAAGAAGCTTGCCCTATACCTTCAATCATAAAAGTTAATGGGCTATGATAAGATGCATCTGTTAATTTCAATGCTACTTCTTTTTGAACCATGACATGTATACTATCAATATCTGCCTGTGATATAATTATATGTTCTAAAATATCTGATGTAATATAGTATGGTAGATTTGCTACAATACAAACTTTTGAATAATGTTGCTTATAATGATGAACAACCTGTTTTAAATCAACTGTTAAAAAATCTTGAAATATGACTTCTACATTAGTACATTCTTGCAGTGATTCATTTAAGACATCTTTTAATCTTATATCAATTTCATAGCTCACAACATGTCCTGCTCGATAAGATAACTGTTCTGTTAATGCCCCAATACCCGGTCCAATTTCAATCACACAGGTTTGTTGATCAATAGATGTACAATCTACAATCTTTTGTACAACATTTAAATCTATTAGAAAATTTTGCCCAAATTTCTTTGTTGCTTTCATATTGTATTTTTCTAGTAGATACATTGTATTTGCCTTTTTTGCTATATCTTTCATTCTCTCACCTAAAACCTATTATAATCTAATTTCATACAAAAGAAAAGCAACCATTCTATTTATTGTTAAAGGCATACTTTTGAATGAGTATGCCTTTATTGATTATGACCATTGAATATTATTTTTATATGCTCTACCTATTTGTATAATTTCTCCATTTTTTAAGAAAATCTGCTTAGCAGCAACTTTTTCTACCCATTGTTTATTGACAACAAATGATTTATGAACTTGAGCAAACGAAGAAGAATGAATACTTCGTAAGAAAGTATTTAAGTTTTGCCTTTCCACCATTGTTCCATTAATAGAATGAATAATGATAGAATGTCTTAGAGATTCTACATAATAGATATGAGATAAACGAATTTGAGATATAATTCCATTTCTTTGATATTGATAATATTGGAATTTATCCTGTATATCATGAATCATAGTCGCTTCACACTTTTTTAAGTCTTCTGCTAATGACTCTTTTGAAAAATAAAGATTTACTTTTAATCTCATACATTCACTAATCAAATCATAATCTTTAGGCCCAATTACATAATACAATGCATAATCAAAATGTTGTTGTTCTTCAATTAGTTTTAAATCTTCTTTGTTTTGAACTTCAAAAATATAAATATCTTGATATGTATTTTTAGAATAAGGAACAATTTGATATTCTAGCTGCTCTTTTTGAAAAAACTGTTCAAATGATTGTTGAATTATTTGATTGTTTTTTGAAGATATGCTAACTCTAATCATTTTGATTGCTCCTTATCTATTCTTTCTAAGTAATAAGAAAGATGTTCATGAGAATGTAACGCATCCAAGATATGATAACCATCTTTAAAATGAATACCTTGTTCCTTCATAAAATCTACAGCTTGATTAAAATCCTTTTTACCAGATAATGTTAAAGCAATAAAACTATAAACTGAACCATCATAAGTATGAATATTAAACCAAACATCATAACCAATAGCACCAAAAGGTGCTCTAGGCACTTTCGCATATGTGACAGCAATATAATCTATCTGTTCCAAATTGATGACAACTTGATATGGAAAACGTTTTGCTACAAAAAGTTGTTGATAAAATATCAAAATTTTATCAATACCTTTTGAATAATTAGTAAATTTTAAAGTCTGAGTATCTATTTCCCACATCAGTTCATTACATGCTGCCTCTGGAAAGATAACAAAAATACTTAGAAAAATGATTACAATACCAACATAATTCATTCCTTCCCAAGGTGTAAAAATATAAATTGCAACTCCTAAGAGCGAGTAAAAAGTTGATAATAGGATTGCTGTTAATATTGACGGCTTACCAACAATATACTTCATAGCTCATCACCTCTTTAAAATCTCATTCTAAATAATTCATTATTAGCATTTATAACATCAATTGTATCTTCATTACACTTTAAGTGCTTCATTAAAAATTGTTTAATATCTTCCTTAGATAAAGATGACCACCCTCTTACTGCTTTTTTCCCATAATAATTCCATTTCCCAATTTGATTAAGTATTTCCCAAAAAATATTTTTCTCATCCTTAAATATGATAAAATAATCAAATTCAATATTTTTATCCAAATGTAATTGAAATGTTCCAAGAAATGGTTTTAACTTTGATAATATCGCCTTTAACATGATTCCTTCCTCCTTTCACTTTTTATTTTATGCCCTTTTATAACATTGTAAATAGAAGCGACATCAACAACATCTTATAGACTTATTCTACTTTATTTTAGAGTTAAAATCATTTATAATTTGTTGTGAGGTAAAACATTATGGATAGAAAAGAGAAAATTATAGAAGAAATTAAAAAAAGTGAAAAACCTGTTTCTGCATCTGCTCTGGCGAAAAAATTAGGTGTATCAAGACAAATCATTGTCGGAGATGTCGCTTTAATTCGTGCCAGTGGAACCAATATTATTGCTACTCCTAGAGGTTATATTTTAGATAATCATCAATTACAACATACCTATACTCTTGCTGTTAAACATACCCAAGAACAACTTGCTGATGAATTGTATACGATTGTTGATTTAGGTGGTTCTATCATCGATGTTATTGTGGAGCATCCCATCTATGGACAATTAACAGGAAAATTACATTTATCATCACGTTATGATGTTAATCAATTCTTGAAAAAGATTACTCATGATAATGCAAAACCTTTAAGTCAGTTAACAAATGGTCTTCACTTACATACAATTCAATGCTTAAATCAAGAAACATATCAACGTATTGTTGATGCTTTAGATGAAAAAGGATATTTATTTAAGAAAAATTAATCATTTCAAACAACATGAACTTAAGGAATATAATTATTCTTAAGTTCGTACTTTTTATTATAGATTCACAATAAAATATGATCTTCAAAAACATAAACTTATAGGACTAGAGTTAAATTTCTAGTCCTACTTTTTCATTTCCTTTTTATGGTAGGAATCACCGCTTTTTGATATATTACTATATCTTCTATTGACATATTCATTGTACTATTTCAACATCCTCTATCAAATCATATTAATTTCGCAATTTTTATCATAAGAAACTTATTTTCATTTTATAAATCCTCCCATATCAATATGGCAACTCCACACTCATAAAAAAAGTATATAATTATCTACAATTTGTATATCTTATAAAAAAGCAAGAACATTTCTATCATGTTGTAGAGTTAAAACTCAATTAACTTTCTTCATGTTGAAAGGATTCATTTTTTATTGACACATTCTCATTTTTGGATATAATTAGTCATAACATGTGTCTTGACACATATGTTGATAAGGAGGAAAACAATGAAATCACATAAACATATGCAAGTTTTTGTTTTAGCATCACTATTAATTGCAGTAGGAACAGTCATTCCTATGTTGATGCCTAAGATTATTATAGGACCAATGTCTTTTACTTTAGCTTCCCATGTTGCAGTGATGATTGCAATATTCATCAGTCCAGCTGTTGCGATAGCCGTATCTTTAGGAACAACGCTTGGTTTTTTCATGGCAGGTTTTCCATTCGTTATTGTTTTACGTGCCTTAACGCATGTGATATGGGCTTATTTAGGTGCTCAATATGCCAAAAAGAATCCACAAATCTTTGAAAAACCATTAAAAACTTTACAATTTAATATTGTGATTGCACTTATTCATGCTCTTGGTGAAATGATTATTGTCATTCCTTTCTATTATGGAAATGGTATAGATATGCAAACATTTATGTACATGATTTTTGGTTTAGTAGGACTTGGTACTGTGATACATAGCTCTATTGATTTTTGTTTAACACTTCCTGTATGGAAAGCATTAACTCAAAGCCATCGTATTCAAGGTATTTCTCAAGTGAAGAAAATCAATTTAATGAAAAATGCATAAAAAAACATATAATCGTTTTTGATTATATGTTTTTTAATTGCTCTAAAATATCTTCTTTTGTAATACCAGCCATATTTAATCTTTTAAATAATGTTTTAGCATTCCCATAACCTAAATGAAACAAATCATAAATCATCAATCTTTTTTGTTTATCACCAATAATATCCAATGAAATAAATTCTTCCCAACTTATAGATTGAGTATTTTGAGAAAAACTCACAACATTTTCTAAAGCCTGAATAATGGCTTCTTCTCTTGCTTCAGCAATTCCTAATTTCTTTTTGCCAATAGCGTCTTTTTTATCAACAAATGCCTGTTTGACATGTGGGATACGTTTCATAATCATATTTCTAATCTTCATACCCGGATAGTCAGGATCTGTTAATAAAATAACTCCTTTTGTTTTATTCATTTCTTCTATAAAATCTAAAGTTTCTTCTGTCAACGCTAAACCATGTGTTTCTATCGTATCTGCATCAAATAACTTTTGAATAATTGCTGTATCTGTTTTTCCTTCAACAACAATCACTTCCTTAATCTTCTTTTTCATCTTTTTCTCCAGTATTCATCACTTCATAACATACTTCTTCTTTTTCTTGTTTTGCCTTATACAAAAGCTTATCGATATCCTCAATAAGACTACCTTGTGGTTGTTCTTGACAATATATACCACCAATACTTGCTGATATATGAACATCAGGATAATGAACGAGCTGAATATCTCTAATTGCATCTCGCATTTGATATAAACGCTTTTGAAAAGCTATTTCACTTATATCTCTAAAGACAATTAAAAATTCATCGCCACCATAACGAATCACTGAATCACAGCTTCTTGTCATAGAAAGCATAACCTTTGCTAATTCTTTTAAAACAGTATCTCCAACCAAATGTCCAGATGTATCATTAATAAGTTTAAATTTATTAACATCAAGCATCATAATGCCATCATTTTGACTAATAATCCCTTTCACTTGCTCATCATAATAAGCACGATTAAAAACTTTTGTTAATGAATCAGTATATACACGTGCATTCAATTTCGTTAATATTTTTGCTAGTTGACTTTGTCCCTGTGCTCCATAAAGTGTATGGTTATCAGACTTAGAAATCATTTCCAAAACAAAAGCTCTGTCTTCTATCTCTATATATTTTGAAATAACAAAAAATATACGGCTATCAATAAATTCATACTTTGTGACTTGCCCTTTTGTTGTAAAAGCTTTTGCACTACTACAATTTTGGCATTTTCCTGCTCTATTCCAAAATTCATAACAAGCATGTGGTTTTACACATATTTGTTGCTGATCATCTAAATAATAAGTTTTTGTCGTCGCAATATCCACTAATCTCACTTCATCAAATATCATTTCCTGTTGTTCAATAAATGTTTTTAGCTGTTCCATTGTTAAAAACTTGATGATTTCTTGATTTTTTAAGACCTTTTCCATTATGATTTCTACTCCTTAATATCATATTAGCCTTTCATTCAATAATTATAAGTCGTCACTATTGTAAGCATAATATTCTATAAAAATCAAGAATTTTAATGGTAATCATGACCAAATAAATAATAATTTTTACTGTCATTTTTATGTTTTATTCAGTATAATATGTTGACAGGAGTGAATTATATGAATAAGTATAAATATTTATTATTTGATGTTGATGGAACTTTATTAGATTTTGATAAAGCTGAACAACAAGCATTAAAAAACACTTTTCAAAATCATCATATATTATTAACTGATGAGCTTCTTCAAAGATATGAAACCATTAATAAACAATTATGGAAAGATTTTGAAAAAGGATTAATTGATAAAAAAACTGTTGTTTACACACGTTTTGTTCAATTATTTCAAGAGTTTCATATACATCAAGATGGTATTGCTTTTGAAGATGATTATCAAAAAGCATTAGGTGAAGGTTATTTTCTTTTACCTCATGCAAAAGAAATATTAGAAACACTTTATCAAAAATATCCATTATATGTTGTGACTAATGGCGTTTCTAAAACACAATATAGTCGTTTAAGAGGAACACATATTGATCAGTATTTTCAAGATATCTTTGTATCAGAAGATATTGGTTATCAAAAACCAGCTAAAGAATATTTTGATTGCTGTTTTCATAAAATAGAGGATATAAAATTAGATCAAACATTAATCATTGGCGATTCTTTATCTAGTGATATACAAGGTGGTATTAATGCAGGTATTGATACTTGCTGGTATAATCCTCAACATCTTAAAAAACCTCAAGATATGAATATCACTTATGAAATTCATGATTTAAGAGAGTTATTTCAAATATGTAATTAAAAAATATAACAAATATAAAAAGCAGGAATCATCCTGCTTTTGTTATAATGCATTGTTTTTATAGAAAGATATACCATATCCTATGATATGTTCATACCCTTCTTCTATCAGTCCTTCAATATATTTCTGTCTGATAATCTGTTCACTTGCCTTTGCACTGTCCTTTCTTAGTTCCTTGATGCTAGATAAATGTTTACATTCTATAATCAGTGCTATATCAAATCGTCCATATCCACTTTTCTTATTGGATTGAACTGTATAGCCATTAGCCTTTAAAAAGCCCACCATAAAGCCATGATATAAGTTTTCATAGTTATCATAATAGCTGATGCTCTGTTGGAGAACATCTTGCAATAGTCTATTGGCTTTCATGACATCTTCCTGTATCAAAGCTTCTATGAATGATGAATCTCTTTTTCTTTGATAGCTTTCAAACCATTTCATGAAGATATCTTCATAGATATATTTGACTTCTTTATTAGGAATCACAAGTTCATAGGTATAAGGATGATCATTATCAACCTTACTCTTGATTTTCAGATAGCCAGTAAACAACAGAAAACTATAGACATTGTCATTCATTGTCTGAATACTATGAAAGTCCATTTCTCGATACGTCAGTTCAGGAACAATCTTTTTGATGATGCTTTGATCATTGATTAGTTTTTCAAATTCTTCCTTCATTGTCATCGTTGCATATTCGATATATGTTTTAACAAGATCATTGCTGCTGGTATTCGCCCAGAAAGATACAGCCTGAAAATGGTCATCATTCAGTAATTTCTTGACATAGTTCAAGGCACTCCATGAATTATAGATTTCCGTCTTTCCAAACAGATAGCCATCATACCATTCCTTCATCTCTTGACGATTATCCATAAGATTATAGTATTTCAAAAGTTCATCAATTTCTTCTTGGGTAAATCCAAA
>NZ_NFLJ01000032.1 GCF_002160865.1 Massiliimicrobium timonense | reverse complement strand
CAATCACGTAGACCAAATAATCGAATAGATAAAGTACGCCATATGTTTAATAAAAAAGAAAATTAAGTTACTATTCACTAAAATTACAATTTAGTGATTTGTTTAATAAATAGTAATTTGTATAGGAGGATAGTTATGAGAAAATGTTTAAGATGTGATACTGAAATGGTAGAAGATTTAGATGTTAAAGTTGAAGGGGGAGCATACGGAATTAAGATTACACAACAGGGAATTTTTAAAGATAATTTGGGCAAGTTTAAATGTGCTGTTTGTCCAGAGTGTGGTTATACTGAAATTTACATTCAAGATATTTCTAAAGTTAGAAAATTAATATTAAAGAATAAAGATAAATAGTAATTTGAAAGTGAGATATAAAATGGAAAATATAAAGAGAGAAGAACTAGAAAAATTAGTTGAAATTGATAAAGTTAATACTTTTTATAATATTGTGAATGAAATAACAAAACTTTATGATATGGAACAAGTATGGAATAATGGTGGAAAAAAATGGACTTATGAATATAAATTTAGAAAAAGTGGAAAAACTTTATGTGCTTTTTATTTTAAAGATAATACATTGGGATTTATGATTATCTTTGGTAAAGATGAGAGAAGTAAATTGGAAGAAATAAGAAATGAACTTTCATCTGATGTACTAGAAACCTATGATAATGCACAAACATATCACGATGGAAAATGGGTTATGTTTGATATAACTGATAACTCAATATTAGAGGATTTAAAAAAATTACTTTTAATTAAAAGAAAACCTAATAGAAAGTAATATACATTATGTGAATAATAGTAAGTTGTATGGAGGATTTATTTATATAAAGAAAAACAAATAAATTTAGTAATTGTTAAATAGTAATTTGTAGAGGTGTATGCTATTATGAAAAAAATAAAGTTTATAATTTTAGAAATCTTATTTTTAGTTGTGATGTTATTATGTGCAACAACAACAATGAAAATTTTAGATATACTATTTAAATTAAGTTATGAAAATACTTGGCTTGTAGGATTTAAAGTAGGATTTGTTGCTTGGTTAATTTTATCATTTGTCTTGTTCATTGCTAAAATAAAAAAGAAAAGTTCAAAGTAATACAAATTACAATTTATGAAATTAAATTGCAAATTATATTAAAAATATAATTTAATAATATAAGAGATTCCAATTTTTAGGAATCTCTTTTTATATACAAACGAGAGGAGGTTCAACATTGAAAACAAAATATGAATATATACATGAGCTTCTACTTGAACAAGCTGAGAACCTTTCCAAATCCCCTTATAATTGGATGGCATTCTTAAAAACATCAGCTTATATGTTTAAATACGATTTTGCTGATCAACTTTTAATTTATGCTCAAAAGCCAGATGCGAAAGCATGTGCATCTTTTGAAACATGGAATGAAAAACATAGTCGATGGATACGCAAAGGCTCTAAAGGTATTGCTCTTTTAAATGATGATAACACCTTAAGATATGTATTTGATATCAAGGATACCCGCAGTCCCAGCTTTAAGCCTCTCCATCTATGGAGAGTAGAAATAAAAGACGAATTAGAATATATCCATATGCTTGAAAATAAGTATGGGAATATGAATTTTTCTATAGAACTAGGACATGCAATCATTGAAATGTCATCTATCATTGCTGAAGAAAATATGCAGGATTATCTTCCTCCCCTACTCAAATTTCGAAAAGATAGCGAACTTGAGCATATGGAAGAACATGAAATCATGACTGAATTTAAGTCATTATTAGCAAACTCCATAGCATTCGAGATCATTCATAGAAGTGGATTGAATGTTAATGATTACTTTACTGCTGAAGATTTCTATGCTATAAAAGATTTCAATTCCATTGACATGATCATGCAGCTTGGAACAGCAAGTCGTGACATATGTGAAATAGGCATGAATGATATTTCTGCAAAAGCAAAAGAAATTATGATTCGTACATTTGAACAGTCCAAACAAATGATACAAAATAGAGGTGTAAACAACGAAAGGAGCGATATACATGAAAGAATTGACGTACAATCAAGTGGGAGATTATCTAATGCCAAATCTGAAAGCAGAAGAACCAATCTTCAACAGCCGATACGCAAGGATGAGATACAATTACCTCAAAACAAACTATCCGGCACATCTTCTCGCATTGAAAGCGAAGAACAAACTGAACAAACATTTAAAAACAATCAATCAGGAAGCAGTACAAAAAATGGAAATTTTGATGGAGGAATTGCTGAAGAAACAGCCAGCTCCAGACAAGGAAACTCATCAGATGGAATGGGTACAACATATGGACAATCTAAAAGAACAAGCCGAGGAAATAATCTTAGCAGAGATAATCTACAATTAGATTTAGGATTAGGTGGTGAAGAAATAAAAAATGCTTTACCACCTTTTGATTTGCAGGATTTACCTACGTTATTACGTGAAGATGTTTCACTTCAACATTCTCGTGAAGAAATTCAACAGTTCTTTATGGAACATACGGACGATAAGGAACGTGCCGATTATCTTGCAGAATGTTATGATGATACTCTAGTGGAAACATTCCGACGTCCAGAAAAAAATGACTACTCTTATATTGGTTACAAGAAAGATGGTAACGGGCTTAATGTATGGGCTGGTAGCTGGCAAAACAAAAAATCCAAATCTCATTTATCTTTCTTTCAGCTTCAATTGGAAGTCGCAAAATTAATTGAGAACGACGAATATCTATATTCTAGACAGAAAGGCATGACTCCTATTCAACTGACCTATGAAAAAGGATTAATGAATAGAAATGTAGACTATTATCTGTTTTCATATAAAAATGAGTTCAGAAAAAACTCTACCGAAATTATTGAATTTCTAAACAATGAACAAGATCGACAAAAGCGTATACAGTTCATAAAGGACTTTTATCCTGACCAGATTGTAGAAATGGAAGTGGATGGTGTCATTCTTGGATTCAAGAAAGAGAATGAGCATCTGCATATCTACATGGGACCGTATGATGATCAGAAAGCATCTAGTGATTACAGTTGGTCCCTTGTAGAAAGCGAAATAGACGGCATGATTCTATCACGCTATTTTGATCCTAGTGTTCAAATTCCAACTATTGAAGAACAGCAAACAGCTATATATGAAAATGAGGAACAGCTCAAAAACGGTATTTATTTTTCTCAAGAGGAAATAGACCGTGCTCTTGTTCGTGGCAGTGGTTTTGAAAATGGGAAATACAGAATCTATCAGCTAATGCTCAAAAAACATTCAGTCAATGAAAATGCCCTGTTTTTAAAAGAAGAATATGGAATTGGTGGTTTTGCTCCAGTAGTAGGACTGATTGATATAAATTACGACAGCAGAGGAATCAAATTTTCTAGAAGCCGACAGATAGGCAAAGAAGAAATAAAGATAACCCTTAACTGGAAAAAGATTGCTAAAAGAATCAGTGAGCTTGTTGCTACAAATCGTTATCTCAATGAGGAAGAAATGGAAGGATACCCTGCATTTCTTCAGAAGCAGATGGAACAGCAGCTTGAGTATGAACATAAAATGTCAAATAATGAACCAGCTGGTATGGTTGTGGAAAACAGTACAGATGAAAATATCAAAAAAGACTATCGTTGGAAAATTGGTGATAAGCTCTACAAAGGTGCTGACAAATATACAATCATTGAAGATGGAAATCAGATTGCTATCCAAAGTGATGAATTTCCTTTATTTATTGATTACCTATCAAGAGAAGAATTCAAATCTCTTTTAAAGGAAAACCCACTTAATGATAAATTACTAGTTGCAATCGAAGAAGATAATCATAAAACTAGCGAACAACAGCTTCTTGATGAATATATTCCTGTATTTATTGATAGGATTCAACGAAGTGAATACTACCCTCGATTAAGAAATCGTGATACAGATGTACATGAGGCAGAGTTGCTGATTCGAGAAACTATGATTGACATCATGACATCTATAAACATGACAGATGAAGCTATCTATAATCTTTATACAACCAATGATGTTTTCAGAGAAAAGGTTATAGATCATCTTATTGATAAGGTCTATAATGATATTTCGACATTACCTGTTCAGGAAACATCAGAACTTTATAATGCACTATACGAACTTGTACCAAACATTTTAGATGTTCAGTCCTACATGATGACATTTTATTCGAAAAACAGTGAAGAACATCCTCTTACTATTTTCTATAATAGTGATGAGAAAATCATTGAAATGTATCACTGGTATGAACTTAATGGTATCGAGATAACTGAACCGCATATGAAGTTTTTCTATGATTCCACTGATAAGGCAATTAGCCCTATCTATTACAGCAATCCTCTACTCAATGTTGAATTTAATACTGATAATGATTCAAATGAATTCATACAAAACGATATGCTTCAGTATGCCTTAACATGGTTACAAAATATTAAGGATAAAGATTATTATCTGGAATCTGAACAAATTTACATGAATGATGAAAAAATCGGTACGTATCATGTGGATTATAATGATAATGGAGAAATCATCTATTCAAGTATGCCTTACGACAAACTTATAGATTATGCAGATGTACATAATCTTACCAATTCTATCAAAAATTCTCATAAATTTGATAACAATAACATTATTCAAGAGCTTAACAATCAAGCTGAACAGAACAAATCTCAAGAAGAGCCAGTTAACTATCACATCGATAATGAACATCTTGGATCAGGTACACCAAAAGAAAGATATAGGAACAACATTGCAGCCATCAGGCTGCTTTTTTCTTTGGAAAAGGAAAATCGTCTGGCAAATAAAGATGAACAGGAAATCCTTGCTAAATATGTTGGCTGGGGTGGACTTTCTGATGTATTCGATTCTACAAAATCGAACTGGGCAAATGAATATACAGAATTGAAATCACTACTTAATGATGAAGAATATACACAAGCAAGAGAGTCTACTTTAACAGCTTTCTATACTCCACCTATCGTGATTGATTCCATCTATTCTACTTTGAACAATCTTGGATTCAAGTATGGAAATATACTGGAGCCAGCCTGCGGGACTGGTAACTTCTTGGGAAGACTGCCTCAACAAATGCAGAATTCGAAATTGTATGGAATCGAACTGGATTCAATCACAGGACGAATTGCTAAACAACTGTATCAGAAAGCCAATATCACGATAGATGGATACGAAAATACAAATCTTCCGGACAGTTTCTTCGATGTTGCCATCAGTAACGTTCCATTTGGACAGTTCAAGGTATCTGATAAAAGATATAATAAACTTAATTTCAATATCCATGATTACTATTTTGCAAAGACACTGGATAAAGTAAGAACTGGTGGTATCATTGCCTTCGTAACATCGAAATACACGATGGACAAAGCTAATTCTTCTGTCAGAAAATATATATCCGAACATGCTGAACTGCTTGGAGCAATCAGACTTCCTAATACAGCTTTCAAAGAAAGTGCAAACACCAAAGCGGTCAGTGATATCCTGTTTTTGAAGAAACGTGAAAGACCGATGGTGGTTGATGAACCATGGCTATATACACAAGAGGATGCAAATGGTTTTGTCTATAATGCCTATTTCCAGAACCATCCGGACATGGTACTGGGAAACTTTGAAATGTCAAAGTCAATGTATGGACGTGATGAATTGACCGTTGTTCCTTTTGATGATATTCCATTGAAGGATTCACTTGAAAAAGCTATTTCAAATATCCAAGGTAAGATGGATCAGATCATCTTCGACGATAACGTCATTGAAGATTCCAATGAAGAAATAGTGACGATACCTGCAGATCCAACAGTAAAAAACTTCAGCTACACGCTCATTGATGGTGATATCTATTTCAGAGAAAACAGCATTATGACGAAAATGGAACTGACTGAAACTGCAAGAAATCGTATTACCGACATGATAGAAATTCGTGACTGTGTACGTAATCTTATCAACTATCAGAAAGAAGATTTTGAAGAGCTAGTCATTGAAAACGAACAGAAAAGACTAAATATCCTTTATGATGCATTCACAGAAAAATATGGACTCATCAATTCCCGTGGAAATAGTTTAGCTTTCCGTGATGACAGTTCCTACTATCTTTTGTGTTCGCTGGAAAACTTAAATGAAGATGGTACGCTTAAGTCAAAAGCCGATATGTTTTCTAAACGTACAATCCGTAAACATGTTCCTGTTGAAAGTGTTGAAACTTCCAATGAAGCACTTATGATTTCACTAGCCGAAAAAGCAAAGATAGATTTTGATTACATGAATCAGCTGACAGGATTTGATAAAGAGAAAATGGTAGAAGATTTAAAGGGTGTCATCTATCAATTTCCTGACATTGATGATAACAATGAAGTCTATGTCACTGCTGATGAATATTTGAGTGGCAATATTCGCCAAAAATTGAAAGTAGCAGAGATGGCAGTTTCCATCAATCCTATCTATCAAGAAAATATTGATGCATTAAAACAGGCTATGCCTGATGAACTGTCCGCTTCAGAGATTGAAGTAAGGCTTGGAGCAACGTGGATACCTGAAAATATCTATGAAGATTTCATGCATGAACTTCTATCGACCTCCACTTTTGTTCAATCAAGAATCAATATTACCTATTCAAAAGCTACTGGAAACTGGAATATATCGAACAAGAACTGGGATAGAGGCAATGCCAAAGCCGAAAAAACGTATGGGACACATCGAGCGAATGCGTATCGTCTGTTGGAAGACTGCCTTAATTTAAAGACAACAAAAATCTACGATTACGAATATGATGATGAAGGCAAGAAAGTCGCTATTCTTAATAAAAAAGAAACGATGATTGCCCAACAAAAGCAAGAAGCTATCAAGGAAGCATTCACCAACTGGATATGGAAAGATTACGATCGTAGAGAACATCTTGTAAAAAGATATAATGAACTATTCAATTCCATTCGTCCTCGTGAGTACAACGGAGATCATCTGGAATTTCCAAACATGAACAATGAAATCAGTTTAAGGAAGCATCAAAAAGATGCGATTGCTCACATTCTATATGGTGGGAATACACTTCTTGCTCACGTAGTTGGAGCAGGGAAATCTTTTGAAATGATTGCTGCGTGTATGGAATTAAAACGTCTTGGATTATCTCAAAAAGCAATGTTCGTTGTACCAAACCATCTGATTGAACAATGGGGTTCTGAATTTCTAAGACTCTATCCAAGTGCAAATATTCTTGTAACAACAAAAAGGGATTTTGAAAAAAGCAAACGAAAGACGTTCTGTTCACGTATTGCTACTGGTGAATGGGATGCAGTTATCATTGGACATTCACAGTTTGAAAAAATTCCTATCTCTGTAGAAAGACAACGTAAACTCATTGAAGATCAAATCGAAAGCATAACAAACGGCATTCAGGACCTTAAGGCAAATGGTGGTGAAAGATTCTCAGTCAAACAATTGGAAAGAACTAAAAAAGGGTTAAAGAAAAGGCTCGAAAAGCTAAACAATGATGAAAGAAAAGATGATGTTATCTACTTCGAGGAACTTGGCATTTATAGATTATTTGTTGACGAAAGCCATAACTATAAGAATCTTTTCCTTTATACCAAGATGAGAAATGTTGCAGGTCTAACCCAAACAGAGGCACAAAAATCTTCGGATATGTTCATGAAATGCCAATATCTAGATGAAATCACAGGTGGCAAAGGCGTTGTCTTTGCGACGGGTACTCCTATATCCAACTCCATGACGGAAATGTACACAATACAGCGTTATCTTCAATACAACACATTAAAAGAACACGGATTGGAACATTTTGATTCATGGGCTTCAACATTCGGCGAAACAGTAACAGCTATTGAGTTGGCACCCGAAGGAACTGGTTACAGAATGAAGACAAGATTTGCAAAATTTTTCAACCTGCCAGAACTGATTAACATGTTCAAAGAAGTAGCAGATATCAAGACAGCAGATATGCTTAATCTCCCTACTCCAACTGCTCATTATCACAATATTGCAGTCAAGCCAAGTGAAGAACAGAAAGAAATCGTTGCAGAATTTGCAAAAAGAGCTGAAGCCATACGTAATGAAAATATCGATCCAACGGTGGACAATATGCTAAAGATTACCAATGATGGAAGAAAACTTGCACTCGATCAAAGACTCATTGATCCAACTCTAGGAGACAACCCTCATAGCAAGGTCAATACGTGTATTGATAATGTCATTCGCATCTATGAAGATACCAAAGATAAAAAATCTACTCAGCTTATTTTTTGTGACATGTCTACTCCACAGAAAACCTCTAAAGCATTTCTTGAAAAGCTAGAACAAAATGTAAATATTCCATACACAAATGTTTATGATGACATCTACAAAAAACTTATTGAACATGGCATTCCACCCAATGAGATTGCATATATTCATGATGCTGCAACAGATACAAAAAAGAAAGAACTCTTCTCAAAAGTAAGACAAGGAAGTGTTCGTATATTGCTTGGATCTACTGCTAAAATGGGTGCTGGTACGAATGTCCAAGATTTACTGATAGCTTCTCATGACCTCGATTGTCCTTGGAGACCAAGCGATCTGGAGCAAAGATCAGGAAGAATTATCCGTCAGGGGAATACAAACAGTGATGTAGAAATCTATAGATATGTAACGGAACAGACATTTGATAGTTATTTATACCAGCTTATAGAAAGTAAGCAAAAGTTTATTTCACAGATACAGACATCAAAGAGTCCTGTCCGCTCAGCAGAAGATATAGATGAAGTTACGTTAAGCTATGCTGAAATCAAAGCCCTCGCAAGTGGAAATCCAAAGATAAAGGAAAAGATGGATCTCGACATACAAGTCAATAGATTGAAACTAGCAAAAGCTAATTATCTAAGCGAAAAATATGATTTGGAAGATAAAATTATTAAGTATTACCCAATGAAAATTGCCTCCATCAAGGAAAAAATCAATGACTATCAAAAAGATCTGGACAGCACTTCACCTGTTGAGGAATTTAGTGGAATGACATTACAGAATCATTTTTACTTGGAAAAGGAAACTGCAGGAAAAGCATTGCTGATCTTATGTGAGAAAGATAAATCATCGAATCAAAAACTGATTGGTGAATATCGTGGCTTTGAATTACACCTCTCTTATGACCAGTTCCATTCCTATCATCAATTGACATTAAAGAAAAACGGAACATACATGATAGATCTAGGAAATGATGTTTACGGAAATATTACAAGAATTGATAATCAGATCAATTCAATTTCAAAAAAATTAGAGACTGAAAAAAGCCTTCTAATAACTATAGAACAACAATTTCATAATGCAAAGGAAGAAGTTGTTCGACCATTTGACAAGGAACAGGAACTGCAGGATAAGTCATCTCGTTTAGCTATACTGAACAAAGAGCTGGATATAGGAAATCAAAATAATAAAGAAACAATCCCTTTAGAGGAATCATCAGTAATCATTCAAGATAAGACTATCAATCATGAAAGATAAATTTTCAAATTGATATAAGATATAAATATAGTATAAAATGATATAATATCATCAATATAGAATTTATTGTAAAATAAGATTATAATTAAAAAGGAAATTGAAAGGAGTTGGACGTAGATGAATACAACAAGAAATGAATTTCTTAGATTGGATTTTATTCAAGCGTTGATTAAATTTTCTAATGGTAAGATTTCAGAAAAAGAAGCAAACAGCATTGCTAATAGAAAGCTACGTTTAACTGATTTTTCTGATGGCAGTCCTTTAGCTCATAAAGGTCCTAGATGGTTAGCAAAACATATTGTTAGAACAATGACATTTGAATAAACAATAAAGAATTCCCTACAGAAGTAACGTCAATAATTTCGTTACTTCTTTTTATTTCAATGACATCAGTAACGTTTTCCTTTTTAGAATATGAATTTATTATTTCATTAGATCAAATATCAATATTATCTTAACAGCAACGAAAAATCTTTTGTTGTTGTTTTTTATATAGGAGAAATCAAACATGAATACAAAACTTATAAAAAAGATACCAGTCGAACATGTTATACAGATCAAGACAATTGATTTACTGTCATATTTAAAGCAATACGAACCAAATTCAATTATCAAAAATAAGAGCCATTATGATTCAATTACGCATAATGGTCTTACAATTTATAAGAATAGATGGGCATGGAAATCACATCATCTTAATGGCAAAACAGCCATCCAGTATCTTGTTTTCGTTGAAGAAATGGAATATATCGATGCTCTGTATATTCTCTATCAATGTTATAGCAAGGAGCTTAACAATGGCAAAAAGATTCATCAGTAAAAAAGATCTCGCAAGAATCAAGGAGCTTGACCTTCTAACCTATCTCAAAAATTATGAACCGCAGGAACTTGTTAAAAAGAGCAGAAATGATTATGTGACTCGCACTCATGGTTCACTTCATATAAGCAATGGTCTATGGTGCTGGTGGGCACAGAACATTGGAGGACGAACTGCACTTCAATATCTCATTAAAGTAGAAGGTATGGAATTTTTAGATGCTGCATTATATCTAAAGGATCTGATTGATAAACAACCTCCAACAAAAGTTATTCAATCAAATAAATCTAGTTATCATTTTCGCCTCCCCTATCGCTACGAAAATGACAACAAGATTATCAGCTATCTTGTCAATGAACGAAAGCTCGATAAGAGCATAGTAGATTATTGCATCAAGAAAAAACTCATCTATGAATCAGCACATGATCATGCTGTTGTATTTGTTGGATATGATGAAAGCCATATGCCTAAATTTGCAAGCACACGCTCAATAGATTCTGATATGAAAAAAAACATTCCAGGAAGTAATAAAGCATACAGTTTCTGCATTAAAAATGAGCATAATCATCAGCTGCATGTCTTTGAATCTGCTATAGATTTGCTATCATATATGACGATTCTAAAAGGAAATAAAAAAGATTATCTTAACAATAATTACCTTTCCATAGATGGAGCAACTCTCATCGGGAAAAATATCCATGATACTGAAATACCTGTAGCCCTTAATCATTTTTTAAAGAACAATGAAATCAATTCCATATTTCTTCATATGGATAATGATAAAGCTGGAAAGGATACTGTCAAAAAAATTCAATATCATTTAAAAAATCAGTATAAAATCATTGACTGCTCACCACAAAAATATAAAGATGTTAATCAAGAATTGCAGACTAGAGTATTTCATACTGACATGCAAAGATAAGTCAATTGCAGAAGATTTTTCTAAAAATATGCAAATTTTAATTTTGTACAATTCCTTTTCAAATAAAAATATTGCATAATAATGATGAGGTGATTTACTGATGGATAATATAAAAATATTGACCATTATACTAAAGGAACAGAAAGATGATGTTATTGATTATTACTATCTTGCCAATGAATCTGATACAAAACTAGCTGGAATTGTTTCATTGAAGATGACCATTTTTGAAAAACTTCCAGCAAAGATTGATGACTATACTCTCTTTGCGATAGATGCATATCTTAATGATGAGATTTCAATAGTCCGTCCATGTCATGAACCAATGAAAGTTCCCGACTGTCCAGATATTTGTGGAATAGTAGCTTCTGGGACAATTATACATTACTATATTAAAAACAATGAAATGCCTAAATTCATCTGTTCATTAAGTGATGATGCTGTAGATTTAATAATGCAATCTGATGAATGCATTCAACCACTTATTGATAACGGTATTATAAGCAAAGAAGAAGTTGATGAATATCGTCAAAAACAATTAAAGAAATGTTCATAAATTGTATCATCTTTTCTATTCATCTTTTTATGAAATCAAAAATATCATTCAATGATCCATATAACTTTCAATCATTTAAAAATCAATCTGTCTATTTTTTAGCCATTCGTCCATGAGACAATGGCTATTTCATTATGTTAAAGGAGTGAATATCTATGAAAAAATATCTTGTTGAAATTACTGAAACTTTGCAAAAACAGATTACTGTTTCGGCTAATTCCCGTGAAGAAGCTGAACAAAAAGTCAAGGAAAGATATAAAAATGAAGACATCATTTTAAACGAAAATGACTATGTTGATACAGATTTTCATGTCATAAAAGAAACAAGAATAATGAATCATGATGAGAGATAAATGCACTTTTATCTCTCTTTTTTGTTATGAACACTGAAAGGAAGTGAATAAAAAATGGATTCAAGAGTACAAAAATCAATTAATAAACTGGAAGCATTAAAGCAAAAAAAGCTAAGTGAAAAAGAAAAAATTGAACATGAACTATCCTCAATAAACACAGATTTGAAAAGATTATATACATTCAAGAATGAACAGGATAAGCTTCAGACTGCAATCAATGATTTTTATCAACCTAAGAATACAATTAATAACAACTGACACTCCAAGAGTGTCCTGTATACTAGCAAGCACTGAATTCGGTTGCCCACCTCATTCGCTTGTTAGGGTTTCACCCTAAGACCCCTACTACTGAAAGGAGAATTGCCAATGGCAGAAAACAGAAAAAGACCTCATCGAGTGATCATTCATCTTAATGACAAGGAATTGAATTCACTCAACGAAAAAGTACAGCAGACAGGTTATAAAAGAGAAGGATATATCCGTCTGCTCATTGCCGGTTATGAACCGCCATCAAAACCAAAGAAAGATTTTTATGATATGATAAAACAACTGCGAATGATTGGAAACAATCTTAATCAGCTCTGCATCATAGCCAACAAAACTGGAAATATAGATTACCATAAAATGAGATATGCTCTAGATGATCTTCATAAAAATATTGTACAAATCAGAACTGATGTTCTTCTCCCTAGAAAGGCTGTTGATGATGGCAACAACTAAAATATGGCCAGTAAAAAATCATCTTAAACGTGTGCTTGACTATACCAGCAATCCAGAAAAGACTGACACTCTTGATGACATTGACTTTCAGTTCAATGGACTTTCTCAAAGTATCCATTATACAACTCAGGATATGAAAACAGAAAAGCAATTATATGTTACTGGAATCAACACTCATCTTTCCACTGCCTTTGAGGATATGGTCCTAACAAAAAAAACATACAGCAAAGAAGATGGCACTCTTGCCTTTCATGGCTATCAGTCATTCAAGCCCGGTGAAGTTGATGCTGAAACTGCACATCAGATTGGTATTGAACTTGCCAATATTTTATGGGGCGATCGCTTTGAAGTCCTCGTATCAACACATATTGATAAACATCATTACCATAATCATTTCGTAATCAACTCTGTATCTTTTAAAGATGGCAAACGTTATTACGATAATAAAGCTACCTATAAAAGAATGAGAGAGGTATCCGATGCACTTTGTGAAAAGTATCAGCTTTCAGTCATTGAAGATAAAAGTAGTCACTCTCGTCATTATGCAGAATGGAAAGCAGAAAAAGAAAACCGACCAACAAAACGAAGTCTAGTTGTTGAGGATGTTGAATATGCAATTTCTAAATCAACCACTAAAAAACAATTCCTAAAGGCATTAAAGGATATGGGATACTCCATTCGTGAAGGAAAATATATTTCACTCAAGCCACAAGGTGGTGAAAGAGCCTTTCGCTTGCATAAACTAACAAAAGACGGACGCTATGATATGAGCATTATTGAACAACGTTTATATGAACGTCGCTATGCACAGTTTGAATCACCTGCCCATATATCACCAAAGAAATACTACTATAAAGGTGATTTAAACAAAGCAAGAAAACTGACTGGCTTCAAAGCATTATATGTACATTACATGTTTATCCTTGGGGTGATTCCTCATCAAAGACCTGCTCCAAAAGTACATTACTATCTTAAACAAGATTTATTGAAACTGGATCAGATTACTGAGGAGGTTACATTTCTTGCAAAGAAGAATATCAACACTATAGAAGAATTAGAATCCTGCCTTGAGAAAACAAATACACAAAAGCGTTCGCTTGAGAATGAACGTAAATGTGTGTATGGAAAAATTAAACGCTGTCGCAATGCAGAATCAAAAACATTACTTCAACAAGACGTTGAAACCATGACAGAACAAATCAAATCACTACGAAAGGAGGTGGTGCTTTATGAGAGGATAAAAGATCGTTCACTAAAAATGAAAAGTATTATTAAATCGGTGAACGACAATCAAAAAGATACAAAAATCAACAAAGAATATAGAAATGTTAACAGATAACTGATAGAATATGAAAAGACTATTTACAGAAATAGAAAAAGGAGAATATACAATGATATTATTTGTTGATGAAACAGAGTGCAAAGATTACTTTATAGTTGCTGGGTTGTTGACTGAATCAAAGTCAAAAACTGATGATGCTTTTAAAAGGTTTAAAAAGAAGGTAAAAAATTTCCCAATCCCTCCCAAGAAAAAGGAAAAACTGTTTACAGAATTTAAATCAGTTCTGTTGGATAAGGAATATCAGAAAATAAAAGTTTGTATGCTCGAACATATCGATTCTTTAAACTACTCTGTAATTTATAGCGTATATAAAAAAGATGGCAATAAATTTAATCAAGATATTAAAGAACGAATCTATTTACAACTTCTAAATAATATCGTTTTAAATATCGATGAACAAATAGATATTATTTTCGACACATTTAATAAAAAAGACTTTGAAGAAAAAATCATAAATTCTATCAAACTTAATCATAATGTTTTGTCAATTATCCAACAGGATTCTCGTTTAGAATTTGGATTGCAGTTTATAGATAATATATGTAGTGTTATTCGTCTTCATATAGATAGAAAAGAAAGTACACTGTATTATTTATTATCCAATTACTATGAAGTCAACTAATATATAGAATAATATTGACATTATTCAATATTCATGGTATATTCTTCTTAGAAAGAGAGTATACTCTTATAGGTATGGTTTTCTGACCGCTCGAGGTTGGATGTGCAGATTGATGCGGAGCCATACCTTTTTCTATACAATTTAATCAATTCTATTTCTAAAGCGATGATTCATTTCATCGCTTTTTTGCATTTCTAAATATTTCCAATCAATTCAAAATTAAAGGAGTGTGAAAACAATGGCAACAGGTGGAGAAACTGCCGATCAAATGACACGAATGACTTTACAGGGCATTGAAGTTGCTGCTAATGTGGCACTCAAAGCTGGTGGTATGGCATCTAAATCTTTGGCGGCAACGCTTTATGCTATTTTGACAGACAGAAAAAAAATCAAAGGAAAGGCTAGACTTAATTCCATGTTAAAGTCTGACAAAGAATTAAAAGTCTTTGCCATAAGACATAAGGATTTAAAAACTTTCTGTGAAGAAGCCAAACGTTATGGAGTTCTATATTCTGTGCTCAAAGAAAAAAACAACACTGATGGTATCTGTGACATCATGGTTCGTGCTGAAGATGCTGCGAAGATAAGCAGAATTGTTGACAAGTATGAATTAGCAACCATCGATACCAACGCTATTCGAAATTCAATCCTCAATGAAAGACAAAACCCACTGAAAGATGTTCCTATTCTCAATGACAAAGAACATGATGATCTTGTTCACAAGCTAATGGCTTCAACAAAAAACAAGGAACAGAAAAACAGAAAGGAAAACAGTGATATAAACCCGAAGAAAGCTTGGACAGAGAAAACAAAAGACAATCCGTTCGAGCATATCTCAATGCAAGAAAATACTGAACGTCCTTCTGTTCGAGCTAAACTCAATGAATACAAGATGTCGCATAAAAAATCAGGACGTTCAAAACAAAGAAACAAATCAAAAAATAAAAAAACAAAGGAGAGATAAATCATGAACGAACAGAAACAACATAAATGGTCTAAAGAAGAATTTGCTAAGATGATGAATGAAAAAAGACAATCATTATTCAACATAGCAAATGAACAGGTTGAAAAAGCTGTGGAAAGTGCAGATAACTTTTTAACTTATCTTAATCTGAAATCTCAGCTTGATTATACCGTCACTAACACATTACTTGTCATGGCACAAAATCCCAATGCAACACAGCTAAAGGACATCAGTCATTGGCGAGAAGATAACAAGTATATTCGAAAAGGACAAAAAGGTATCCAAATATTAGAACCCGGAGAATATACTCGAAAAGATGGAAGTGCTGGAATCTCTTACAATCCAAAGTTTGTATTTGATATTTCTCAGCTGCAAGGTAAAAATAATCATATTCATTCTCCAGAATATAGCACAAAGGAAATACTAAGTGCCTTGATCTATAAAAAAGATATACTGCCAGAGGTCATCGAACAGGATACAAAGAGTTTTGAACGAGTATATTTTGATCCAGAATCTCAAAAAATTCTTGTCAAAGATGGATTAGATCCCAAAGCAATGATTAATGGCATTATCAGAGAATACTGCATGATTGAATATATGGATATGGGTGGAACCAGAGAAGAAGTATCCTTTCAAGCTGAATGTTCAGCATATATGATTTCAAGAAGATATGGAATTGGTGATTATAACACTATGTTTGTTTCATCTTCAAATGAACATTTCTTTTCCATGAACCCTAAAGAAATCAAGCAGGAACTTGAAAACATCAGTCGTGTTACTGACAGCGTCTCTACAAATATCAAATATGGATTGTATGCTCAACAGGAACAGACAAAACAAAAAGAAGCAGGAGAGCATGAAAGATGAACAAGGAAGAACAGTATGCAATAAAAGTTACTGATATGGAACGAAGAATACTCATCAAGGCACTGACTCTTCTAAAAGAAAAGCAAATCAAGGAAGATAAGAATTACGATTTCATTGATGATCTTATCATTAAATCATGTGATGCAGTTCCAATAAAAAGGAAAAGAGCCTATGAAGAACGATAGAACAACCGACTATATTCTCATAGGATTTTTTATTATTCCTGTCATCTGGCTAGCAGTCCTTATTGCACCTTACATGGATAAAGGTCTGATTGGTGCATTGCCTTATTTAAGCAATGCCATCAATCACCCTTTCTCTTTTCATTGGTGCAAGGATACATTCAAAACCATATTCATCTTTTTGCTGATTTATGTCATCGGAATTGGTATTTATTATTCAACTCGCAGAAACTATCGCAGACAGGAGGAATATGGTTCTGCAAAATGGGCAAATCCCAAGACCATAAATAAAAAATATGCAGATAAGGATATGTCACAAAATAAAATACTTAGTCAAAACGTCTATATAGGTTTGAATGGAAAAAAACATAGAAGGAACCTCAATACCCTTGTCATCGGTGGATCAGGAGCTGGGAAAACACGTTTCTATGGTAAGCCCAATATCATGCAGTGCAACACATCCTATGTAATTCTTGATCCTAAAGGCGAGATACTTCGTGATACAGGAGCACTGCTTGAAAAGGAAGGATATATTATCAGAGTCATTGATCTCATCAATATGAATAGATCGCATGGATACAATCCATTTACCTATATCAAAGATGATAAAGATGTTCTTAAGCTGATAACAAATCTTATTAGAAATACAACTCCTAAGAATTCCCAATCGACTGACCCCTTTTGGGAAAAATCGGAAACTGCTCTTCTTGAAGCTTTATGTCTTTATCTGCTTAATGAAGCTCCTGAAGATGAACAAAACTTTTCCATGATTATGGAAATGATTGTTGCAGCTGATCCAAAGGAAGATGATGAAGATTATATGAGTCCTCTCGATTATTTATTCTATGATTTAGAAAAAGTTAAGCCAGAAAGTCTAGCTGTTAAACAATATAAGATCTATAAACAAGCTGCTGGAAAAACTGCAAAGTCAATTCTGATTTCTGTTGGTGTACGTCTGGCAGCTTTTAATCTTGAAAGCATTGCTTCGCTAACCTGTCATGATGAACTAGAGCTTGAAAAAATGGGTGAAAGAAAAACAGCATTGTTTGCAGTCATTCCCGACAATGATTCAACATTTAATTTTCTAATTGGAATGCTTTATACTCAACTTTTTCAAATGTTGTATTACAGTGCCGATATTCTCCATAATGGCGAACTTCAAATTCCTGTACATTTTGTTATGGACGAGTTTGCCAATGTAGCTTTGCCAGATGAATTTGATAAACTACTTGCTACCATGCGTTCACGACAGATTTTTGTATCTATCATTATACAGAACTTAGCACAGATAAAGGCTCTCTATAAAGATGCATGGGAATCAATCGTTGGAAACTGTGATGAACTCTATTATCTAGGTGGAAACGAACAGTCGACGCATAAATTCATGAGTGAATATTTAGGTAAAGAAACACTGGATACAAACACCTATGGTAAATCAAGTGGAAAAAGTGGAAGCTACTCTACCAACTATCAGCAAGCAGGTCGTGAACTTCTAACAGCAGATGAAGTCCGTCTGCTCAACAATGATTATGCCCTTCTATTCATAAGAGGTGAACTGCCTATTATGGATAAAAAATACGATATTCTCAAGCATCCTAATGTCAAATATACCAAAGACGGAAGTGGTATTACTTACTACCATAACGAGATTAGGCATACCATTGATGACTGGCAGAATATTGTTCTTACTGATAATGAATATGAACTCTTAAGCGAAGAAGACCTTGAAGAATATTTCAAGGAACAAGAAAAACAGTAAAGGAGATTTTATAAATGAAATTAAACAAAAAAACAAAGAAATTATTAATAATCTATGCAGTATTTGCACTTTTAGTGAACTTCAATGTACTTCATGTACATGCAGCAGGTGACCCAATTGCTGTAGTCAATAATCTAAGTGATTTTATCTTCAGTCTTATTCGTGCGATTGGGATGATTCTGCTTGGCTTTGGTGTTGTTCAGATTGGTTTATCCTTAAAAAGCCATGATCCCAGCCAAAGGGCTAATGGATTTTTGACTGTCGCAGGCGGAATCGTCATTACCTTTGCAAAAGAAATATTAAATCTGATTGTCGGTGGTTAAGCATTTTAATAATACAAAAAGTGAGGTGAAAACAAATGGGTGGAATCCTCGACAATCTCACTAATGCAATCAACACTTGGAATGAAAAGTTAGCTGAAATATGGCTGCTTCTCACCCAATCCCCACAAAATTTCAAAGGTGGTGGCATATGGCAATCCATAACAACAATCCATAATGCACTCATTGCCATTGGATTGGCTCTTCTTGTCTTATTTTTTGTATTAGGCTTGGTTAAAACCTGTACAAGCTTTCAGGACATCAAAAGACCAGAACAGGCTGCAAAATTATTCATTCGTTTTGCCATAGCTCGTGGTCTTGTGGTATATGGCATGGAATTCATGTTAGCAATCTTTGACATAATACAGGGAATTACAAGTACTATCATGACAACTGTAGGTGTTGGCACTGCGACTGAAACCGTACTGCCAGATGCAATCATTACAGCAATCGAGGATGTTGGTTTTTTAGAAAGCATACCTTTATGGGCAGTAACTCTGCTGGGAAGTATATTTATTACTATATTGTCTTTCATTATGATACTAACAGTATACAGTCGCTTCTTTAAATTGTATATGTATACAGCTATCTCCCCTATTCCTTTTTCTGCAGCTGCTGGAGAATCTACACAAAGTGTATGTTACTCATTTCTAAGGTCATATGCTGGTGTGTGTCTGGAAGGGGCAATCATCATACTGTCCTGCATCATATTTACAAAATTTGCAGGAAGTCCACCGGTCATTGATCCAGAGGCAAGTGCTGTAAGCATGGTATGGAGCTATGTAGGTGAAATCATATTTAATATGCTCGTGCTGGTAGGCACTGTCAAGATGTCTGACCGTGTTGTAAAAGATATGATGGGACTGTAATCTAGAAAATTGACAAGTTTACTATAGAATTTAACAACTCATTATATAAAATCAAAATAGTTATATTTTTTAACCAGTCTTTTTTACAAGGCTGGTTTTTCTATTGAAAGAAAGGAGCTAACAACAATGAAATCATTAAAAGATTACGAAAATATCAAAGAATTTATCGAACTGCTGGAATATCAGGGAATGAATAACGAAAAAAAGCAATTAGAATTCATTATCGATTATGTCGATACAACAGAAAAACAGCTAGATGCTGTGCTTAATGAACTTCACAATGTAAGAATGGAATTAGGAACAATTCAACAAAAGACATTAAAAGCAACTGCACTTCGTGCTGTAGATAACGTGACTGATAAAGTCAATCTTGCTAAAGATAATATCATCAAGACTAAAGAATTCATCAAAACCACTATTGAACATGGTATCAAAGAATTCAAATCAAAAGGAAAAGACGCTTTAGTTTCAACTATGAAAGCCTTAAATGTTAAAGGATTGCTACAAAAATGTCAGCAATGTTTTGACAAGATTCAGCAATCTGCTGATAAATCAATAGATACACTCACACGATTAGGAAATGAGATTCATCAAGTCAATAATCATTTCAAGAATATCCGTCGTATCATCGTTGGAAAAAATCCAGTGGAAGTCAAAAGAAGAAATCATGATAAAGGAGTTATCAGTCTAACACAAAGTGGGCTTTTCAAGGTCATGGAAAAAATGACTTATTTATCTGCAAAAACAAAAGAAAACATCAAGAAAATAGAAAAGCAAGAACAAGAGCTAACATCAAGAATCACGTCAAAAAAAACTTCTGTAAAAAAAGCTCTGAATGATATAAAGAAAACAAAAGTCGATAAAAAAGAAATCAATAAAACAGTTCAAAAAGAAAGATGATTTACTGAGATATTTAAACATTCTGCTATTCTTGATATTTTTTCATATGCTATACTATATATAAATCTTTTTATTACTGGAGGCTACATCATGTCAAGAAAAAATCATAAAATAGTCAATGGAAAACTACTTCAAACTGATAAAAGATTCTCTCAGTTAAAGACGAAACAGAGAGAAAAAATCTATAAATGGATGTATGAAGAAACATTACATTACTATATGAATAAGCATAAAATGCCTTATGGTAAGCAATGCAGCATTGTTGTTGACGCCATCTATGATAGAATTATTGAAGCTGAAATCTGGATACCCTATAAAGAAATTCAATATCAGTATATCAAGAAAAAAACAAACTAATCAATAGACTAACAAAAAAGATAAATCAGACAAATAGTTCTGATACAGATCATATTTCTGATTCTATATAAAAATCAATGCCAATAGATATTAGAAATTTTGCATGATTTCATGGAAATAAGCCATGTTATCAACAGTTGACAGATTTCCAATAATGGTTGGTTGAAGAAAATCTATATATCTGCAATACTAAATTTGCGATCGCAAATGAATTTAACTTAAAGGAGAATTAATATATGAATTTCAATGAAAAACTAATCAATTTGAGAAAATCTAAAGGCTTATCGCAAGAAGAATTAGGTGCAGAACTGCATGTATCCCGTCAAACAATTTCCAAATGGGAATCATGCCAATCATATCCAGACTTTCAACGCCTTGTGCTTCTTAGTGATTATTTTGGTTTAACACTAGATGAGTTAGTCAAAGATATTGATGTAGAAGAAGTAAGAAACAAGAATATCAATAACGAAAAACTATCATCAATATATGATGATATGAACAGTGCCAAAAAATTTATCAGTGCGTTCTTTGTTTTTGGAGCAATGGTATTGATTTTCTTTGCTATTATCGTTCTGTATGGTGTATTTTTTGTAAAGTAATTACGTATAGTATTTGCTTTTTACAAGAGGTTGATTTCGATCAACCTCTTTTCTATATCCAAAAATATGAATAAGATTGATTAAATCTGGCAAGTACAATATAATTATTTACAAGAAAATTCAAAGAAGGAAGGAATGCTGATGAAAACTTTTATAAAAGTTATTAAGAAACTGTATTGGCTTGGATTATTAGGTTTTGTAGGCTCATTTCTTGATATTCCTTCACTAGAATTATTTTATCTATTCTTTTTGCTTGCATTAGTCGATTTTGTTTTATCAATTATTATTGTTCTTAGAATGGAAGATACTAATGAAACAGTAAGCGACATTAAATTTCTGTTTCAAAATCTAGGCATGCTGATCGGCATACCAATTATTTATTTACGAAATAGATTTCACCTTCCTGATGCAAAAAGCTATGAACCAAAGATTTTATACAGCCTGCCATTTCAAGGCAGCTGGAATGTTGCAAACGGAGGAGTCGATAGAGAAACCTCGCATTCATGGAATATCTGCAATCAGAGATACGCCTATGATTTTTATATCGAAATAAACGGTAAAACTTTCTGTGATAGCGGAAAGTCTGTAACAGATTACTACTGCTATGGAAAACCCATTTTAGCCCCTGCTGATGGAATAGTTGTTGAAATCAAGAATCTTTTCAATGATACACCCATCTCCGATGAACCAGAAGCACTCTGCAGTGCCTCGGACATACGAGGAAATTATATCATTATTAAACATTCAGAACATGAATACAGTACAATAGCTCATATTAAAAAAGATAGCTTCTATGTCAAAGTAGGTGACCACGTTCAAAGAGGACAACAGATAGCCTGTTGTGGTAATAGTGGAAATACAAGTGAACCACATATACATTTTCAGATACAGCAAGGAAAGAGTTTTCTTTTATCAGCAAGCTTACCCATATGTTTCGCTGACATTATAAACCATACCACATGTAAAACGAGTCCATATATAGCAAGAGGTCATATAGTAGAAAATAAAAAATAGTGAGGTAGTTAGTTTTTATGATTAACTGCCTTTTTAATTTCACTGAATGGAGGAATATAGATGAATGATATTTTTTCAGATATGCAGTCTAGAATAAATGTTTCATATATCTCAGATATGCCCTATTATAAACATCGTGTTCTTTTAGAAATGAAAAAGATGAATCTTAGTATCTATTCAGATAAGCAACTTGAAGATTTTTCTTATTATGTATTCAAAATTCAATTTAAACAGTTAAAAAAATTATTAAAGAAAGGAATGATTGAATGGAAATAAAAGTAAACAAAGAAATAAGAAACTATACAGAAAGCATTGCCTTCGGACTCAACCTTAGACAATGCTTTTTTTCTGTACTAGCCTGTATCGTTGCAGTAGCAATCTACTTTCTATTTATAGATCATCTAGGAATGGAAATGACAAGCTGGTGCTGTATGCTGGGGGCTGCCCCATTTGCTGCTTTAGGATTTATTAACTATCAGGGCATGAACGCTGAACAGATTTTCATGACCAGCATTCGCTCACTGATTTTACAATACACAAATCTTATTGATCAGCCATATAATCTCTATTACGAGATCATGAAAGACTATATTGATAGAAAACAAAAGGAAGGTGTGAAAAAGAATGTTAAAAAGCTACGCAAAAATAAGAAAACAAAATAAAGAAAAAATTCATGTTCCAAGAACTGCACAACAGACAATTCCTATTGACACTGTCTATGAAGACGGTATCTTTCGCCTGGGAACACGTTATTCAAAGACATATCGTTTTGTTGATATCAACTATTCGATTGCATCAGAAGAAAGCAAAGAAAATATCATCAAGAACTATAAAGATATTCTAAACTCATTTGATTCTACGGTTACAGTTAAGATTACAATCAATAACCATAAAATTGATCTTGCCCAGTTCAAGGATGATGTATTATTAAAGCTCAAAAATGATGAAAGATATGACCGATTTATAAGAGAATATAACCAGATGCTTCTAGAAAACATGGCAAGATGTGAAAACATCATACAGGAAAAATACATTACAGTTACCTGCTATAAAAAAGATGTAACAGATGCCAGAATATTCTTTTCAAGACTGTTCAATGATCTTTCTTCTCATTTTTCACGTTTAGGTTCAGCATTGATTGAACTGAACCTAAATGAAAGATTAAAGATACTTCATGATTTTTACAGAAATGGTGAAGAAGAATATTTTGATTTTGACTTATCATACAACGCAAAAAATGGTCGCTCATTCAAGGATGACATCTGCCCAAGAGCACCTGTATTTAAAAATAAGTATTTCCAATTAGGTGATAAATATGGTCGAGTATTATACATTTCCAAATATCCACAATTCTTAAAGGACAAAATCGTTGCTGACTTATGTTCTATCAATAAGAATCTCATGTATTCAATGGACATCATCTCCATACCAACAGATGAAGCAGTGACAGAAACAGAAAACAGACTACTGGGCATTGCAACCAATATTGCTAATTATTCCCGTAAACAGGCTGCAAATAATAACTTTGCAGGAAGTATCCCCTACGATATGGAAAAGCAGCAGGAGGAAATCAAGGAATTTTTAGATGATTTAACCGTAAGAGATGAAAAAATGATGCTAGTTAATATCACTATCGTTCATTTAGCAGATTCATTAGAAGAATTGGATGCTGATACTGAAGTCTTGAAATCTATAGCCCGTTCCAATGTCTGTGAATTAACTCCCCTATTCTTTGCAAGCAGGCAATTGGATGGACTTGTCACAACGCTTCCTATTGGTATCAATCGTCTTGATACGATGGTTCGTACTCTTTTGACGGAAAGCGTTGCAGCTTTTATGCCTTTTAGAGCGCAGGAGATTATGGAAAAAGGCGGTATCTGGTACGGTAACAATGCAATCACTAACAATATGATCATCTGCAACAAGGAAAATTTAAAAAACCCTAACGCTTTTGTCCTCGGTGTTCCAGGTGCAGGAAAGTCTTTCCTAGTCAAACAGGAAATAGAACTAGCTATGGCTTCAACTGATGATGATATCCTTATCTGTGATCCAGAGGGGGAATATGATATCATCATGCAGGAATTTGGTGGTGAAATCATAGAAATCTATGCCGGTGGTAAGGACTATATCAATGCTATGGATATAACACTCGGTTATGGTGACTCTGGAGATCCTTATAAGGATAAGGCCCAATTTATCCTATCACTAATAGAAAGTGCTAATCGTGGTACTGTTTCATTAGAAGAACGAAGTATTCTGGATAGATGTATCAATATCGTTTATCAAGATTTTGAGAAAACTGGTGTTATGCCAACCTTAAAGACATTAAGAGAAACGCTGATTCAACAGCCAGAACCACAGGCTAAATCCTTAGCACTTAAAATGGAGCTATTCACGATAGGTTCCATGGATTTGTTTGCTCATCACACAAATGTGAATACAAAGAGTCGTGTTATTTCCTACAATATTCATAAACTCGATAAGAACATGAAGACGATGGGACTACTCGTTATCACGGATCAGATCATCAACAGAGTCAATGAAAACTGGAAGAATGGGAAAAGAACACATATCTTCTTAGATGAATTCCATGTGGTCTACAGTAACCCTGAAAGTGCAACCTTTTTCAACTCTGCATGGCGTCAGTTCCGTAAAAGAGATGCATTTCCAACAGGAATCACACAAAATGTAGAATATCTGTTGAAAGATGAAGAAGCACGTTCGATTCTATCCAATACTGAATTTATCGTCATGCTGAATCAGGCAGCCAAAGATAGAGAACAGCTTGCTAAATTATTAAAAATCAGTGATGAACAGATGAGTTTTATCACCAATTCTCAACCAGGTTCAGGACTTATCAAACATGGTCCAAATCTAGTTCCATTCATCAACAAAATACCAAAACATACGTTTATGTATCAAACTAATACAACCAATCCAAATGATAGAAAAGAAAAACTTATTCAACAGGGACTGCTTAAAAGGTAGTCCTTTCATCTTTTTATAGAAAGGAGTTGATAACATCATGAATGAAATCAAGAAAAAAACAGAAAACATGGAAATTAAAAGCAAAGACAAAATTGTGGATGTAAGAAAGCATATTAAAAATATTACTATACACTCAAAAGAAAATAGTAATACTGATGAAAAAGAGACACAGAACACATATGCTGTTGATCATGTATCTAAAAATGGTAAAAAAGCTATAAACAATGTTAAAGAACAATCAATAAAAAATGCAAAAAAACAATATGTCAAAAGAAAAAAGAATAAGATTATTGAAAGGCAGAATCAAAATGTTTATACCCCTACCCCATCATCTTCTTCTCAGCATAAATCAGATAAAGCAGTATCTGAAAACAATACTCTTAACAAAAGAAAAACTGTACAAAAAGATTTAAAAATAAAAAAATATTCAAAGTCTTTGCCAATTAAAAATAAAAATATTGCTATCAAAAAAGAAACAGCTAATCAAAAGACTTATCAACATAAGATAAAAAGTTTTGTTAAATTAAAAAATTATAAACAGATAAAAGATTCTTCAAAAAAAAGCAATCGTATCAAAAAAGGCACTCAATCAGCCATGAAAACCCTAAAAGGTTCTCTTACATTCATCAGAAGAACAGCACTCAGTGTTTCCAATTTAATAGGTGCTGGAATATCTCTCATATTATTACTTGTACTCCTTCTTTTTATTGGTGTTTTTGCAGCCCTATCTGATAATTCATCTGTTAGCTCTACAAATGCTCCACTAAGTGCAGAAGTATTGGCTTACACTGATACAATAGAAAAATATGCTAAGCAATATGAAATGGAAGATTATATTCCAATCATACAGGCAGTCATGATGCAGGAATCTGGTGGAAAAGGAACTGATCCCATGCAAAGTTCAGAATGTCCCTACAATACAAAGTATCCAAATAAGCCTAATGCCATACAGGAACCAGAGTACTCCATTGATGTAGGTATACACTATCTGTCAGACTGCTTTAAATCAGCTCAAGTCAAGGACAGCTTTGATAATGAACATATCTTTTTAGCTTTACAGGGCTACAACTACGGTAATGGTTATATAGACTGGGCAGTTAAAAACTTTGGAGGATATTCTAAAGCCAATGCTAAAGTATTCTCAGATCAGAAAAAAGCTGAACTAGGTACTGATGTCTATGGCGACCCAAATTATGTAGAACATGTCATGCGATATGTATCGCTAGGATTCGGGAATTACCGAGAACAACCTAATTTTGATAATATGGATGCATGGGGTAGCAACAATCCATATTCAAGAGCAAATCTTTATGGCCAATGCACTTGGTTTGCTTGGGGACGTTTCTATGAAATCTATGGATATTCTCCCGGATTTATTGGTGATGGTTGGAAATGTGTTGATCAATTGTTACAGGCACATCCAGATAAGTTTATAAAATCCAATGAACCAGCAGTCGGTGCCGTATTCTCATGTGTTGGAAGAAATCATGTTGGAATAGTTATTGGTTGGAATGGAAAGAATATAACAATTCAAGAAGGAAATCTAGATGGAGTGACCAATACATTTGCAGATGCAAAAAAAGATTGGCATACTGCAACCTACTCATTAGACCAATTTCGCACCAAATGCAAAGGAGTAGTATTTGCAGTGCCCAAATAATTAATATAAATAAAATAAAAAACAATCAAAAAATCAACTAAATAAAATTTTACAACCCTTAAAATTGACTAATAAATCTACTGTAGTATAAATTCCATCATTGTATTTATTCTTTTACATTTAATTACTATTAACTTCTAACCAGTTATAAAAAACAACCAGCTTAATTATCACTTAAAATAGTCATTAATCATGCTTGAATTTATAAAAGGGCATTCAAAACATGTCCTTTTATTATTTTTTTATAAACATTATATACTTAAAAACTTTAAAAAATCGCAAAAGATAATTTATGACAATAATGTTCATAATATTACATTATCACTTAAAAATCGACAAAACAAAATGTGATTCTATCGTCAAAATTTCAGTAAATTTTCATATTATAGATAAGTTTGTAGAATTCATATTTACTCTCTCTATAATGATTACCCATAGGAAATAAACTATCGTAATTTGTAAACAAACCACACTATAAAAGGCACAATTGTGCTTAAGAATACATATATTATCTTATTTGTAAAACGTTTTACAAATTACTAAAAGAAGGGTAAGTGATAGAATGTTTTATTCTCGTGAAGAAATTGAACTTACTCTAAATTTATACTCTATTGCAAAAGTACATTTGAATGATTTGGAAAGAAAACAATTAATCAATGGTGAAAGTAATGCTACAAACTTTGAAAAGAATTGCTATCATTATTATTCATATATTATTGATATTGTTCATTCTTGGATAAATACCTTATTGCCAGATGAAGCAGAAATTATTCAGAAAAGAATTATCGATAAAAAGACCTTTGATTTTATTGCAATTCAGCTTGGTTATGCAAATCATAGCTCTGTTATTAGAAAATATAAAAATATACTCAATAAATTAAGTTTACAGGAGATTCATAAATGTTAAAGATGTCAGAATATATGCAATGGTTATATTCTATTATTTTAACAATCGTTACATCCCTTTTTGGAGAACACTGGATTCTATTTTTACTGTATCTTTTACTGAATATTATCGATACATTAACTGGATGGGCAAAAGCAAGAATCAATAATCAAGAAAGCTCATCAGTAGCATTGATAGGAATTATTAGAAAAATGGGATATTGGATAATGATATTGATTGCTTTCTTAATTCCTGTGGGATTTCAGGAATTAGGAAAAATCATCAGTATAGATTTATCTGTAACGATTTTTCTTGGATGGTTTGTTCTTGCTTCTCTGATCATCAATGAATGTAGAAGTATCCTTGAAAATCTAGTAGATGCAGGATGTAAAGTTCCTCAAATACTTATCAAAGGTTTAGAAACTGCTTCTAAAAATATAGAAAGTATCGGTGAAGAAAATGAGTAATTATATTATTGATATTTCTTATCATAATGGAACAGTAGATTTAAGCAAGGCAAAGAAATATATTGCAGGAGTTGTTGCTAGATGCTCTTATGGATGGAGTTCATCGAATATCGATAAACAGTGGGACAATAATGCAAAACAGGCTAATGAATTGAATATTCCACTATTTGCTTATCATTTCTGCTATGCAAGAAATGAAGAAGAAGCAAAAAAAGAAGCAAATTTAGCACTAAAAGCGTGTCAAAAGTACCAGGTAAATGTTATTTACTATGATCTTGAGTTCTCAGATTATCAAGGCAATCTAAGCAATGATATGTATTATAAAATAGCTAAAGTATTTTGTGATGCCATTGAAAATGCGGGATATTCAGTTGGTATTTATGCCAACCAAAATTGGTTTAAAACCAAGCTCACAAATGATGGATTTTCAGCCTGGACTTTATGGTTAGCAAACTATGGGAACAATAATGGCTATAACACCTGGAACAATGAATTGCAGTATAATCCTTTCAATCATGTTTTATTGCATCAGTTTACTTCTAATGCTAAAAACGGTGTATTAAAAAATATTGAAGGAATTAGTTCAAGTAATCTTGATTGCAGTTATGATCACGGTCTGATAAATACATTTGTCAAAGATAACCAAATAAGTGAAAACAAATCATTTCACGTTGGCGATAAAGTAAAGGTAAAAGCAGATTCAAAATGGTACGATGGGCAATCAATTGCAAGTTTTGTATTCAATAATGAATATGAAATCATTCAAATCAATGGGGATAGAGTAGTAATTGGGGTAAACGGAAAAGTCACTGGAGCTATATCATCAAGCAATTTATATTAATGAGAATTAAAAAAAGCACAATTGTGTTCTCCGGTAGATGTATTATTTAAATGTAGAAAACATACCGGTATAAATTCTACAAAATAGAAAAACAGGAGGAAAAGAAAAATGGCAGATGCTAACATTTTAAAAGCACAAAAATATTTAAACAATATGTATGGACATAGAAGTGAATGGGTTAAATTGGAAGAAGATGGACTAACAGGAACACTTCTATGTCAAGGAATTATCAGAGCATTCCAGATTGAAAATGGCATTTCTCCAGTAACTGGAAATGTTGGTGATTTAACATTGTCTAAAATGAGATCATTAGATCCAATTTCTAAGATGAATGCTGATGATGAAGGAATTCCAAATGTATGTATTTTACAGTGTGCATTATTTGCAAAAGGATATAATGCAGGAGGAATTACTGGAGTTTATTATACAACAGGTGTAAATGCAGTAAGAGAATTTCAAGATGATGCAAACATTGAAGTAACTGGAATTATCGACTGGAAAGTATGGATGGGACTTGTTTCATTGAACTGGTTTAATAAAACTAGTGGTGGAAAAGATAAAATCGTTCAAATTCAGCAACAGTTAAATGCTGACTGGTCAGATATTATCGGTGTTGGACCTTGTGATGGCGTTGTTTCACGATTTACTGCCTATGCACTTATTGCTGCACTACAAGCTGCCGAAGGAATTTATACAGATTTTATTGGTAGTTTAGATGGAACTAATTTCGGAGATCAGACAACAGCTAATTTCCCTACTGTATTAAAACAAGGTCAAAATGGAGAGTATGTCAAGTACAATAAATTAGTTCAATACGGATTGTACCTAAACGGTTATGATCCTGGAAGATTTGATGGGAATTTTGATAGTACTACAAAATCTCAAGTAGCTGCGTTCCAAGAATTCTATGCATTAACAGGTATTGGATTAGTCACTTCAGGAGAAGTAAATTGCTCAACAATGAAATCACTTTTAACAAGTAAAGGTGATACAAACAGAACTGCAAAAGCGTGTGACTGTTCAACTGTATTAAATAGTCAACAGGCTCAAGATTTAAAATCAGCCGGTTATCAGGTTGTTGGAAGATATTTAACTGGGACAGTGGCTGGATCAAGAAGAAAATTCATTACTTTTGAAGAAATTGAAAATATTAAAAATGCAGGTTTAAGAGTATTCCCTATCTATCAAGACGGAGGTTACCAATTAAGTTATTTTCAAGATTTAAAACAAGGAACGGTTGATGCACATACTGCAATTTCTGCAGCAAAACGAATTGGAGTTCCAGAAGGTACTGTTATCTACTTTGCAGTAGACTTTGACTGTTACAGCTATCAAATGACATCATTTATTGTTCCTTACTTTAAAAAATTAAACCTAGTTTTTAAGAGTTCAACAAATAGCAAGAATTATAAGATTGGTATTTATGCTCCAAGATACATCTGTTCTTACATCAGTGATTTAGGATTAGCCAAATACTCATTTGTTGCAGATATGTCTAGTGGATATAGCTGTAATTTAGGTTATCCGATTCCAGAAAACTGGGCTTTTGATCAGTTTTATGAATTGAAAGGAAACGAACAATTCAATTCAACACCTTCGTTTGACTTAGATAAAGTAGGATATTCCGGACGAGATACAGGAATTTCTAATTTTGATGAAGTACCATATTTAACACCTGATCAATTAGCAGAATCCAATTCTGAAAATATGGTTGAAATTCAAAGAGATCAGTTTGTCTATAATGTACTTGAACCATTAGGATATTTAGATGTAGTTAGTAATGCAAGCCTTACTTATAACCAAGAATTTTTATTAGATACTATTTCACTAAATGGATTAACTGTCAGAGTAACAGCAGAAGTGTCAGATACACTAGCAACTAATTTTGATGGTAATCCAATTACAATTGATGTTGACAATACCGGAAAATTAACCGCATCTTGTGAAGCAGAAATTGAAGGATTAATTAGTGGTATAGAATTAGGTGATTTTGAAGGTATTGATATAATTAACTCTACAATTGATGATTTAAAAGAAGTAGCAGTATCAATTACATCAGGAAAAATAGGAGTAAAAGTTGATTTAACTTCAGCATTTCCAAAATTAACTTTTATTATTACATCAGAAGATATTTTGCCTGATTCAGATGAATTAGATGAAGAAATTACTGTGGAAATTAGTTTTGAACTTATTCCAACTTATGAACCAGAATATAATTTTGAAATTAATGTTGAAGAATTGCTTGCTTTTGGATTAACAGCTGCGACAATTATTGGACTAATGGCACTAGCTTTTACGCCTGGAGGACAAGCCTTAGTTGTACAATATTTAATAACAATCGGTGTCTTGAGTCAAGCAGCAGCAGGCGGAGTATAAACTTATAGCATCATATTTTTAAAAATTAATATCATGCAAAAACATTGATATAAATAAAAAAATATATCCTCATGAATATGGTCATCTTTAGCAAAGCTATTGATGACTATATTTTTCTAAAAAAAGGATCTTGAATTGTTTATCAAAAAATTATTTTGCATTTTAAATATAACTTTTATATATTAAAACAAAAAAAGTTTACAAAAAATTGCGATAGTTATATAAATTTATGATAAGATATTTTTAGTATTCTAAAACCAAACTTTAAGGATACTAACACATATTTAATGAAGAAAAAGTAATATATATGTTAATAACAATACAAATATTCGCAATGATGAAATTCAATCAACAAGAAAACACAATTACTGAATATTTTGTATAATACATTAAATAATTATGTATATGAAAGAAGGCATTTTATGAATTATGTAACTAAAAAATCGAATTTAAAAATACCTATACTGTTTCTTATCATTTTTATATTAGTTGGATGTCAACAAAAAACAGTAGAAACTTCAAATAAAAAGAATACATCTGTTTTAGATAATCAAATTCTACATGTTGATATAAGCAATGATGAAAATGCTATATCAGGGATTTATTTAATGAATGAAGAAAATGAATTTTCTTCAACATTTATTAGTAAATATGATATTGGTATTCACTCATCATCTTATAAAATTATTATCAAATCTGAATATCAAGAAAGTATTGATTATCTAGAAATGGATATGCCAACTGCATCAACTATTACGAGCTTATATATAACTATGGATAATTATAATTTCATAGTCGGTTTATTTAATGGAACTGAATTAATCTCTAAACAAACATTAGATATAAATCAATATAATCAAGAAAGCGAAAACTTTGTATGTAAATCTAGTACTAATAATAAGATAACCCCTATTGGCTTAAGTCAAAAATTAGACAACGATCTTGTTATTTATGATACTACATTAGTTATGGTGCATGGTGATGAACAGTGGAACGAAGATAACGAAGAACATATCAAATTATCAGTCATTTTGGAGGAACAATAAATGAAGAAAACACTTTTAATCCTAACAACTTTGTGCATTGGCTATTTTTGTATTGCTGCATCTTCGAAAAATATAAGTATTTATACTGTAGAAACTGAAGCAGAAACCATAATGGATCAATTATATGAAAATAAAAATGTGGAAACTTATAAGTTTATCATTGATAATGCCATAGAAGATGGCTGTATCAATATAACATATTATATTGACAATGAAGTTGTTAAAAATTATCTCAATGTACTTACATTCCAAGAGAAAACAAGTTATTTTTTTGTTGGAACAACTTCAAAATGCTTAATACTTCGACCAGATGAAAATCACAAAAGCTTTCATAATGGAAAAATAGATGTAAGTACCATTGATGAAGGATTTGTAAGTGCCTTACAAAATGTTAAATATATACGAGAAGAAAAAACAATGATTAGAACAGACGATTTAATTATACAGTTTGAAAATGGTTATAATAATCATAACTATAGAATTGACATTAAATATAGTATGGGTATTGCATAATAAAAAATAATTGAATTGATCAAAATCTCTAATATTTTCATTGTTAAAATCATAATTTAGATAATATATATTATTTTTGGGATAAATAAGTTAATGTTTAAAAAGGCATAAAAATATGTTGAATAAAAAATATTAGAATTAGTAAAGAAACAGCAGATAGATATCAGAATAGAAGGAAAAAGCCTAATTCTTTACTGTCAGAAAAAATCCACTAAATTTAAAAAGAAAAATGACAGATGACAATATTATAAAAGCACAAAAATATTTAAATAATATGTATAACCATAGAAGTGAATGGGTTAAATTGGCTGAATATGGATTAACAATATATATTCAAGTGCAACCCTTTACGGACAATGCACATGACTTGCATAGGAACGTTTCTTTAAAATCTACGAATATTCTCTCAGATTTATGGGTGGTTGTTAATTGGTTGTTACAAGTATATCTAGACAAGTTAATAAAATCTAATGGATTAGCAGTTGGTGCTCTATTCTCTTATATTGAAAGAATTTTTGATGGAGTGACTAACACATTTGTAGATGCAAAAAAAGATTGGCATAAAACAACCTGCTCATTAGATAAATTTAATACTAACCATTAAAATTAATTCAACTTCAAGATAAATAATAATATTTACAACTTCGTAGTTATATAATATTTTTATATGATTAAAATATTAAGTTCAACATGATATAATACATGTTGAAACCCATTTGAAAATAAATTAAAAATGTATGATTATCTAAAATAATTCAAACATCTGTTTACATATAAGTTTACATATAATTAGATAATCATACATTTTTTTAAATACCACTAAATTCAAAAAACTTTAAGTATCTTATAATTTATGAATCACTTTTATATATAATCAATTCATCTATACCACATTCAAAATACCAACATAATTTTGCTATTAAGTTTGCATCAATCCTTTGGAATTGATTATTACAATATCTATTAAAATTTGGTCTAGGCAGATCCAAATCTTTACATATTTTATTTTTACTAATGTTCTTTTCTTTTAAAAGCTGATTAATCCTTAATTCAATATGACCATATTCCATATCATCACCTCTATGTATTTATTATATGAAAATATTTACAATATAATAATTTACAATTTATTACCTTACTATATAGATATTTACTATTTAGTAAGGTAATATATAATTATAAAATGTTAAAAGGAGAATAATTATATGTATATATTTAAATTTTTAAAATCTTTAAAATTGTTAAGAAAAGAATACTTACCCGATTTTGATTGCTTTCCAAAAGGAAAAGTAATTTATTATGGACAATATAAAATTGAGGATTTATTAGAAGAACATGTATCATTAGATTTATTACCAAATCACGAATCAAATATACATTATCTTGCTTATGCTTTTTTGAATGATATTTATACTATCAAATATCTGCCTATTGACCAATTTGTCAACTATATCAATATGCTAAATGAAGAAGATTGTAAATTTAAAAGATCAAGTTTGATGCTTCGTGATGCAGCTGTCTTTGAAGCAATTTGGCTTTTTGATAAACTAGCGTACCTAAAAACAAATCCATTTTTTGAAGCAGATATAAAATATGGATTTTCAGCAATCAATTTATATAGAGATAACGGACACGACCATGAATCATTGCTCAGTCTATTTGATAATAATCCTATAAAACGTGATATATTTTTTGAGCAATTTGTTTATTTTGTTAAAAAATATATAAAGCACAGACTAACTAAAGGAACACAGGTTTCAAGTATCTCTCGTTTCAAAGAACATTTATTAAATACAATTATTTCCTATGAAAATGAATCACCTAAACATTATAAGTCAAGCCTCATAACGCATAACAAAAATAAAGAATTTGATGATTTTATTCAACAATTAAACATATTAGACAGATTACAAGAATCAGATAATCAAAATATATAAGATTTTCTATCTTGAACATTGTAATATAAAATATTTACTTTATAAAAAATGTAGGCATAAAACGTCTACATTTTTTTTAAAGGTTTCAATTTTCAGCACAGAAACCCTAATACAGAGAAATTATCTATATTAGAGTTACTTTTTTTATTTGTGGTGTTCTTATAATGTTTAATTTTGTATACATTGATTATATCTAAAAAATAAATTTTTCACGTCATTTAATCAAAATGCTATTTATCAATTAATAACCATAATAATAGAGTGATTAATCCAAGAAAATACAGAAAGGAATTTGAAATCTTTGTATTTTCAATTAATAAACCAGCAGTAATTATCCTTTTTGATAATGCTCTTTATTTATAAATTTTATAAAATCTATAAAATCTAGATTCGTCTCAGGATATAAACTGAAAATGTTGTATGGATCCTCGATTAATAAATTTGAACTTTTAAGTATTTCTATAAATGAAAGTATATCTTTATCTTTTGTTGAATTATACGTAACTGGAATATCATAACTTGTATCGTTATTTGTTAATACCTCCATAGTAATTTGTGCACTATCAAATCGAACTCCTGTAGTAAGCCCATAGCATATCTTAATTTTTTTTATATCCGAATATTTAATTAATAATTGCTGGGGTTTTTTTAAAATTTTTTCGTACAAACTTAGCAATTGGTAATATATAATTTCCTTTTTACGATTATCAATTGAACATCCATGTTTTTTTGTACCCATTAATATATATTCAATCATAACCACACCTCCTTGTTTAAAAAATAGAAAATTACCAATGTACACATTACATTATATCTATACTTCTATTATATATATTTTTTTGTTAAATACCTAATTATATATATGAAATGCAAAAATAGTGCACAGAATACATATATCTTTTCTGTTAGAAAAGCAAACTTTTAATGCTTTATAGTATTAAATATACTCAATAGATGAATTTAAATACGCTCATTTGTACTTTTTTCCAAAAAATATCACACTGCTTTTGTTCTGTAGCCTCATTAGGAATAAAGAATACTATTTTATGAACCAATATTAAATGTGATATGAATTTTCCGTTTAATTTTTCTTAATTAAATTACAATAACAAATAACAATTTGAAATGAAAAAAATCACCATCACACTAGCGTGATGGTGATGCTAGAGAAATAATACTTTTTTGGTTTTTAAAACATTATATGCAAATAAGTTATTTTTTAAAAAAATAAAGCATTTCCGCAATAAATAATGCCAAAATAACAGGAGTATACATATCTGGTATGTTACATAAAATTAATATAGTACAAAATAAAATAACAATTATACATTTTCTGTATACATACCTATTTTGCATAATAAAGAAAATTAGACAATAAACAATTAATGTGACTGCAGTTATAAAATAATAATGAAAAAATTCAAACTTATTAATAAAATGGACTCCCAAAACTATTATTATCATTATTATTGTACAACTATAAATCGTTTTCGCATGAAATCCACCAAAAAGAACCCTAAATATACTAAACGCTATCAAAAACAGGGTACCAAAATACAATTCATTAAAAAAAAGTGATATGCCTAAAACTAAAAAAGCAGTAAATCCATTGTACAATAATACTTCAAGACCATATACTAAGATTTCACTATTATATTCATTTAAAGTGTCACTATCTTGTAATTTATTTATTAAATAATCTAGTATCTTTTTCAAAATTTAAATCTTCTTCTTTTATAATTGCAATAATCTTGTAATAGTTAGTCTCAGAAATGTTAGTTATATCTAGAAAATGTTTATTTGAATTACAATAAAGATAATCAATGCTTACCTTAAAAACCCTTGCTAATGTTTCAAGATTTTCTATACTTGGCTTTCGAGTCCCTAATTCATAAGCGGAAATAGTACTTCTATCAATTCCTGTAATTTCTTCCAAAGTATTTTGTGTATACTGATAGTCCTGACACAATTTTTTAAGTCTTTCTCCAAAATTCATTTATATCACCAATGATAAATTACATCAAATAATGACACTATAGGTAACAATGGCACAATAAGTAACATTTTTTGTCTTATATAAACATAAATATGCATTCAGCGAAAAAAAATATATTTAATGTTTAAACAATAGTACTATATAAGTGAAAAAATAAGATTGTTCAAATCAATAGATCACTGAAACAATTGACTAATCATTTAGTATTAATTGAAGCTTTAATTATATATTTTAATATTAATTCAAATATAAAAATAAGGAGGAAAAAATATGGACATCAAAAAAATTATATGTGTATTACTTGATAAATTAGCAAG
>NZ_NFLJ01000031.1 GCF_002160865.1 Massiliimicrobium timonense | reverse complement strand
TTGTTTTGAAATCTTGTTTCATCCAGCTTTACCATTTCTACCAGCGGATGAAATTCAACATTCATGTAACGTCTTAAGTGTCTGATACTTCGATTCATCATCTGCTTATAGCTTCTGGCATAGTTCCATTTCCTTTCGCCATAATAGATAGCCAAAGTCATGACACCATTGATTCTTTCATGAATGTTCTTTTCATAGATATGATACTGTCTAAGATAGCTGAGATAATCATATTCCATGATTCTTTGAAACATCCCTTTATCTGCATAGGACTGATGTTCCAGTCCTATGATGCATTGCTCTCCATTCAGGCTCACAAGAAGCAGATGATCTCTTGTACGCTTGATTGTTTGTCCATTAGACAACAAAACACCACTGCTGTTGGAATCAAGGATGATGATATCTTGAGTATCCATTATCATTTGTCCGTCAAAGAGAATAGCATTCAAAAAATCAGCCAGACGTTCATGATTGAGAAAATAGTTGTAAATGCGTATGTCAAAAAGATTCTTGAAATCCGTCATAAAATAGCCCTCCTATTATATATATACGCATTTTTTTGACAGATTTCTTTTTTTATTCTCAATTTTTTTATCTTTATAGACATTATATCACATAAATTGCTTAAAGCATATATGATAATAAAAAATTTCTTTAAGAACAAAGATATGCTCTTAAAGAAAAATGATTTATTTTAAGTTTTGAACACCTGTTTCCAAGATTTTCATTTGTAAAAGTGTTTGTTCATGAGTAATGATTTGAGGTTGTCCATTGACGATACAATCATAAATTCCATCATAAACTCTGGCATAATCACCCGCCACTGTTGGGACTTTTTCTTCATGGTATTGACCATTATCATCAATATATGTGAGAACACCATAATGAATAGGCAAATCTTTTCCGAAATCTGCATGATCTGGCATATAGAATAATTTTAAATGTTCTTCTTGTCGATCTTTTGTTTGTTTGATAAACATTCCTTTTTTTCCATAAACAACAAAGCTTGGTCTTTCTTTAATTCTAAAATAACTTGATTTTACAGAAATTTTTAAAGTTCCATAGTAAAGGTCTAAATCAAAATAATCATTCATTCTTCCATCACCAAGTAATTGTCTGACATCATAATGAATATCATCAGGTTTTCCAAAATAAGAAATCACCTGATCTAAAGTATGGCAACCATGACCATATAAATAAGAATTTGCTGGGTCAAATTCATGTGCCTTTTCAGGAACTTCAGGTCTATAATAATCAAAATGCATTTCTAATTCTAATAAGTCACCAAGTTTTCCACTTTCAATCACTTTTTGAACTGTTAAAAAGTCACTGTCATAGCGTCTATTTTGATAGGCTGAACAATATAATCCTTTTTGCTTAGCCAAAGCAAAAATTTCCTGTGCCTGTTGGCTATTTTCCATAAATGGCTTTTCTACTAAACAATGCTTACCTGCTTCTAAAACCATTTTAGCATATTGATAATGAAAATGATGAGTTGTACATACAACAATCATATCAATGTCAGTATCATGAAGTAATTCATTCACATCTTCAGTATATTCTACACCATCAATGGCTTCCCATAAATCATGGTGAACATGAATATCAAATATTCTTTTGATGATAAACTTTTCTGGTCTTTGTAAAACAAAAGGAATATGGTAACGATTTGCACTTTTTCCATTTCCAACATAACCGAGTACTAATTTATTGTTGATCACTATCAAAAACAACTCCTTCCTGTTTTCTACCTTTTTCCATAACACTGGCTACATCTAAACTCAATTTTAACATGTTTTGAGCTTTATCAAAATCTTTTTCATCAATTATTCTTTGAAAAGCTTGGAATTCATAATAAAGACGATGTTCATCTTTAGAAAATTCATATTTTGTACTTAACCCATTATTATCAATAAGCGTATATTCAGTGAGCTGATTTATTGGCGTATTCATGACAATGGCACCTAAATCACCTTGAATAGTAGATGTGATAGGGGCTTTACAGTCTTTAGCACCAATCGAAATAGCTTGGAAATGAGGATATTCTAAAACCATAATGCCACTTGTATCAATACCCTTTTCAATATTAGCATAATAATGATTGTCTACAGGTTTTCCAAATAGTCCTATAATAGCGTGTAAGTTATAGACATTTAAATCCATTAAAGCACCTCCAGCTTTATGATAATCAAAAGCTGGTAAAATCTGTCCTTGCTTAAATGCATTATAGCGCGAAGAATATTGACTATAATTGAAATTTAAGATTTTTATTTGTCCTATTTTTGAAAGTGTTTTTTGAAGTGACTGATAAGCAGGTAAATAATGGATATTCATGGCTTCTAAGACAATCACATGATATTGTTGACTTAAAGTGATTAAGTCTTGTAATTCTTGTGTATTGGCACATATTGGTTTTTCAATAATCACATGTTTTTGATGTGTTATGGCCTTTTTAGCAAAACTGTAATGTAAATGATTAGGTAAAGCAATATAAATTGTATCTACATCACTTTTTAAAAGTTCATCATAATCATAAAATGTCTGATCAAGATGATACTTTTGACATAATTGTTCTGTTTCTTTTTTGGTTTCTAATGTTCCTAAAAGATATGTCTTTTCAATATGAAGTTTTTGATAAGTTGTCATTAAATCCTTAACAATCATACCTGTTCCTAAAATACCAAGTTTCATAAATCTTCCTTCTTTCTTTTTAATTCTTTTAAACAGTCAACAATGATTTGATGATCTTGATCATGTTGTAATCCTGATACGATGCAACAACCTATGATTTCATCATTCACTATAAGAGGAAAACCACCACCACATATAGCCATTGAATCATCATCTAAATACTTATCATATTGATGGTTTGTTTCCTGACAAGTCCAGATATAATAGGAAGAATGTTCAAACATCTCAACTGTTTTTTGTTTACGATTTAACCATTCCTCACCATTTTTTCCATTCATCAAATACTGAAATACAATATCATGGTTTAAGACAATACGAATACGCAGGGGTTTTAAGTTTTGTGTATTGACTTTATCAACAAGCATTTGTCCTAAATGATAAGCATCTTCATGATCAAAAGATATAAAAGATAAATCTTTTTCTAATTGGAGTAGTTCTTCCATCTTTCATCACCTCAATAGAATTATGACATAAAAGCAATAAAAGATAAATAAACAAGACGATTTTGAAAATAAAGTTCATCAATCATGAATCAATGAGAAAAAATAATGAACTTTTTATAACAAATGATAAAGGAAAAGGATTTTCATTTTGAGTAAAATCAAGTAGAATAATGATAAGGAAGAAAGGAGTGTATTATGGGATTATTTAAAAAGAAAAAAACAGTTATAGATTATGATGCTGTTTTTAAAGAACAATATAAATCTGTGAATCAGTTAACACAACAGGCTCATCAGGAAATGGACTATGTGATTAAAGAATCTTTATATGAAGTCATTGTTGAAAAATATCGTGAATTGATTGAATTGATTGATCAAGGTGCTCATTTCGATAAAGAGCATTTTGAAGCATTAAAAGATAATGCGATGAAAGAACTACAATCAATTCATCAGATTAATGAAATGAATACATAGATGAATATTCAAATTATTGAAAAAGTAATAGATGTCTTTAATCAGTATGGTGATACAATTAGATTTGATATTGAGCGTTTTGAAGAAGTTTTAAATGATTTAGCTTTTAATATGATGGATGAGTGCTATCTTGTTGTCTTGGGAATGAAGCTGGGTGTTTTTGAAGCTATGATTTTTGATGAAGATTTTGAAATGTCCAGATATGTAGATTATTTATGTCAGTATGCTTCATTAAAGGAAGAAGAAGCTTTATTTATGGTGAGTGTCTATGCACACTTAATAGAAAGTATTGGTTATTATTTTGAGATTCCTGATATTGAAAACTTTTTAAGACAGGCTTATCAAGAACAAAATTTTTCTCATCTTTATGTTTTAGCAAGAACTTATTTTTTAGGATTTGGAGTCACACAGGATTATGAAAAGGCTTTTGAAATCTTTTCGTATTTGCATGACAATGGTATTTTAGAAAGCTGTTATTATCTGGGATATATGTATGAACATGGTGATGGAGTTGAACAAGATATCGCAAAGGCACTGGCTTATTATCGTGAACAATGTGATAGTCAATCATCATTAAGGCTGGGCTTATTTTATATGTATGGGCAATATGTTGAACAAGATAGCAATCAGGCGATGCATTATTTTTTGAATAGTCATGAAAAGGAATCTTATTTGTATCAGGGGATTTTATTAGAAAGACAAAAAGACTATTCATCTGCTTTTCAAGCTTATTTAAAAGGAGCGAAATGTTTTCAAAAAGATTGTTTATATAAAACAGGTTTGTTGTTGAAACTGGGATTAGGTGTGGAATTGAATATGGATGATGCTATTCATTATTTGACATATGGATATTATCTTTTACATGAAGAATGTGCTTATGAACTGGCTATGCTTTATTTTGATGGTGTGGCGTTGAAAAAAGATGTTAAAAAAGCCCTTCAATATTTACATCAGGCAGCAAGATTAAATAGTTATGAAGCCTGTTTATTGTTGAGTCAATTTTATGAACTGGGACGTTATGTCAAGAAGCATCATGGTTATGCACTCTCTTATTATCAACAGGCTCAAATGATTAAGGAGGGGAAAGAAAAAGCATATGAAATTATATAAAAAAGGAGATGAAACGTCTTATACTCTAGGTGTTTTTCCAACAATTGAATTATTAATACAAAAACCAGAGATGGTCAAAAGAGTTGTTGTTCATTCATCTATTGAACAAAATAAAGGCTATCCAGTTATTCAAGACTTATGTGAAAAGTATCATATTCAAATAGATGTTCATGATCGGACTATTGAAAAATTAAGTCCTAAAAATAATTGTTATGCGATAGGTGTTTTTCAAACTTATACATCTTTATTACACAATGGGAATCATGTTGTTTTAGAACATCCTATGGATATGGGAAATATGGGAACAATTATGCGTACAATGCTTGGCTTTGGATATAAAGATTTAGTCATTATTAAACCGGCAGTAGATATTTTTGATCCCAAAGTGATTCGTGCTTCAATGGGAGCTATTTTTCATTTGAATATTGCTTTTTATGATACATTTGAAGATTATCATACCCAATTTTCAAAACGAGAATTTTATCCTTTTATGTTGAAAGGAGCACAAAACATTCATCAAGTGAAGGCTGTCAAGCCTTATAGTCTTATTTTTGGTAATGAGAGTCATGGATTGGATGATCGTTATTTAAATTATGGTCAAAGTGTGTTTATTCCTCATAGTGAGGATATTGATTCATTAAATCTATCTATGGCTTTGACAATCGCATTATTTCATTTTTCAAAAGAACAATGGGAAGGAAAAGAGGTATTAAAAGAAAATGTATGATTTTGATAAAGTGATTGAAAGGAAAGGAACAAACAGTATTAAGTATGATCGTGAAAAAGCTCAAGATCCACGTATCATCCCAATGTGGGTAGCAGATATGGATTTTGAAACATTGCCTGAAGTCAAAGAGGCTTTAGTGCGTCGTGCCAGTCATGGTGTTTTTGGTTATGCTGCGCCAACAGAAAGTTATTATCAGGCAGTCATTAACTGGATGGAAACACGCCATCAATTCCATGTTGAAAAAGATTGGATTGTGACAACATCTGGGGTTGTAGGTGCTTTAAAATTGGCAGTTAGAGCATTAACACAAAAAGATGATGCGATTTTGGTTATGAAACCTGTATATTATCCTTTTGATGCATCTATTCAGTTGAATGGACGACGTGTTATTGAATGTCCATTAATACTAAAGGAAAATCATTATGAATGTGATTTTGATATTTTTGAAAAACAGATTATTGATCATGATGTCAAAATGTTTATTTTATGTAATCCACATAATCCTATTGGAAAGGTATGGACAAAAGAAGAACTTTATCAAATAGGGAAAATATGTCAAAAACATCATGTCTATGTTGTCAGTGATGAAATTCATATGGATTTTATCTATTCAGGACATCAACATATTCCTTTTTATAATGTTGATCCTGCTTTTGGTGATTTTAGTATTATTTGCAGTGCACCATCTAAAACATTTAATTTAGCAGCTTTACAGACATCAAACATTATCATCAAAAATAAAGATATGCGTGAAAAGTTTCAAGATGAAAAAAATGCTTCTGGTATGAGTGATCCTAATATTTTTGGTTTAGAAGCATGTGAGGCTGCATATACTTTTGGAGCTAAATGGGTTGATGAATTATTAGTTTACTTAGCTGATAATATTCAATATATGAAAGATTTCTTTAAAGAAAGATTACCACAGTTAAAGGTGATCTCACCAGAAGGATTATATCTTGTCTGGGTAGATATGAGAAGTTTAGGATTGAATAAAGATGAATTGGAAACATTGATGTTAGAAAAGGCACACCTATGGTTAGATGAGGGTTATATTTTTGGAACTGGTGGAGATGGTTTTGAAAGATTTAATGTTGCCTGCCCTCGTTCAGTATTAAAACAAGCCCTGGAACAATTAGAAAAAGCTATAAAAGAATGATAAAAAAGAGAATTATTATGGAAATTTATTGAAAATCAGTGTATGATATATTTGTAAAAAAAATGTAAAGGAGATTTGAATTATGGGATTAGTTTCAGCTAAAGAAATGCTTGATAAAGCAAAAGCAGGTCACTATGCTGTTGGTCAATTTAACATCAACAACTTAGAATGGACAAAATCAATTTTATTAACTGCAGAAGAATTAAAAGCACCAGTTATTTTAGGAGTTTCTGAAGGAGCTGCAAAATATATGACTGGTTATAAAACAGTTGCAGCTATGGTGAAAGCAATGGTTGAATCTTTAAATATTACAGTACCAGTTGCTTTACACTTAGATCATGGTAGCTATGAAGGAGCTAAAGCAGCATTAGAAGCAGGTTTTTCTTCAATTATGTTTGATGGTTCTCATTATGGAATCGAAGAAAATATTGAAAAAACAAAAGAAATCGTTGCTTTATGTCATTCAAAAGGTGTATCAGTTGAAGCAGAAGTTGGTTCAATTGGTGGAGAAGAAGACGGAGTTATTGGTAAAGGTGAAGTTGCCGATCCTAAAGAATGTAAAATGATTGCTGATTTAGGTGTAGATTTCTTAGCAGCAGGTATTGGAAATATTCATGGTAAATATCCTGCTAACTGGGAAGGTTTAGATTTTGATGCATTAGATGCTATTCAACAAGAAACAGGAACTTTACCATTAGTACTACATGGTGGTACAGGAATTCCTGCAGATATGATTAAAAAAGCTATCACATTAGGAGTTTCAAAAATCAACGTTAATACTGAATGTCAATTATATTTCCAAGAAGCAACTCGTAAATATATTGAAGCAGGTAAAGACTTAGAAGGAAAAGGATTTGATCCACGTAAATTATTAGCTCCAGGTGCTGAAGCTATTAAAACTTGTGTTAAAGAAAAAATGGAATTATTTGGATGCATTGGTAAAGCTGAATAATAAAAGTATAACAGATTTTTGATTGAAAATTCTTGTATACTGTTAATAGGATTAATTTCTGTGTTTGAACAGAAGTTAGTCCTTTTTTTATAAAATTCGATGGATTGTTTTATGGAAAAGTATTGATTATTAAAAAAATAGTTAGTGTGACCATCTATGTGGCTATTTTTATAAAAAACTGTTGATATGCGGATTTTTTCATGTTAGAATGCACCATGTTTGAAAAAAAGGAGGATGCTATGAAAAAATTATTTGTTTTATTATTAGCATGTTTTATGCTTTTAGGCATGAATACACCTTTAGATGTTTTTGCTTCAACATCTAAAGTATGGTCATATGTTGATGCTCCAGAAGGTACGATCGAAGGAACAACAGGGACTTGGTCAGGTATAGACATAGATGCAACTGCTAATGGAGCAAAGTTTAATAAAAGAGTTGACAATCAAGATATTCAAATTAACGCACAAACGAAATTAATTATTCCAGTTGAATCACATCAAGAAGGAGCTGAAATTACATTGCAACTTTCTGGTGGAGAAGCAACAGTATCAGTATTGGAAAATGAATATAAGTCAGCCAGTCAATTCATAACTATTCCACTTTCATCAGAACAAACGGGGCAAGATGTAACAGTGGAATTTAAAACTACTGCATATCTTTTGAATTTATCATTATCTTATTTAGAAGCATATCCAGGTGTTCCTGAAGATATTGTTGCTAAGGATAAAGATTATACTTTTGAAGATAATTCTGTTTCAATTGAACAAACAAAAGGAACATTTGATGATATTCTTGTTGATGCTACAAATGGTAAATTTGCAGTTCAACCAGAATATTCACGTGTACAAATTAATAGTGGGACAATACTTTATATACCTGTGACATCTGATGAACAAGGGGTGTCTATATTAATTTCAGGGGTTGATAATCAAAGTCAAGCAGCAGAAATTCAAATTAATGGTGATAACTATTATACAAATCAGAAAATTTCATTAGATATTCATGAAACTAGTTATATAAAAGTTCAATTTTCTCAACAAACATATGTAGGATTAATAAGTATAGATTATAAAAGTGATCTTGGATTTGAAGTACCAGATGTAAAAGCTATTGATACAGGATGGGATTTTACATCCAATGCTGCAAATACAAGACCAGAAATTCAAGGCGGTAAGGATGAGTATGAAGGAATTCAAATTGATGCTTCATCTGGTAAATTTTCTCCACGTGATGGTGATACTCAAATTAATGCTACAACCATTTTATATATTCCACTAGCAAAAGATGATGAAATTGCGGTGAGTGTTAATGGTAATAATTATAACGGTTTAAAAGTAACATGGGATAATCAAGATATTACTATTGGCAAGGAATTTGTAATTGCTAATGAAGAAACACGTTATGTTCCTTTAAAGTTTGAAGGTGAAGGAAGTTGTTATTTAGAAAATATTCGTATTGATTATAAAAGTGATAATCAATCTATTTCACATACAGTACGTGTAGGAAGTAGCCAAGAAGCGGATTATCAAACAATTCAATCTGCATTAGATCATGAAATATCTGATGCAGCTCATCCATTGATTATTGATATTGAACCAGGAGTTTATGAGGAAAAACTTGAAATTAGTCAATCACATGTCACATTAAGAGCTTTGAGTTCTCAACCAGAAGATGTTGTTATTAAAAGTGGTTTTTATTCATCAAATACGTTTATTAATGGAGAATTCAAACCACAAGATGACTATGATGTGGGAACTGATAAGAGTGGAACAATTATTGTAACATCAGGAGCTAGTGCGTTTTCTATGTATAATATTACTGTAGAAAATAATTATAATACAGAAAAGAAAACACAAAAAGATGAACAAACACCAGCAGTTGCTTTTTGCAGTAATGCTGATAAGGTTTACTTAAATAATTGTCGTCTTATAGGAAGACAAGATACTTTATATGTTAAAGGAAATGGTAATCGTACATATTTTAAAGATTGCTATATTGAGGGAACAGTTGATTTTATTTTTGGCGATGCAGATGCTTATTTTGAAGCATGCCAATTGCATATGGCATATTTTAATGGAAAGAAAAACGGTTATTTTAGTGCACCAAATACTAAAAAAGATGGTATAGGGCTTGTATTTTATCAATGCTCATTAAGTGCAGATGAACGTGTTGAAGATGTAAGTTTAGGTCGTCCGTGGCAAAATGAATGTTATACAGTGACAGAAACAACTGCAGATGGTGTTACTTATGTTGTTGATTATGATCCATCAACGCCAAATCCTTTATATGCAGATGTTTCTTCTGCTACACAGTTTATAGATTGTACGATGAGTCATCAGATTCAAAATGAAAGATGGAATAAATGGACAAGAAAGAATAAAGATGGAGAAACAATCAGTGTTACATATGAAGAAACAGTTCGTTTTATAGAATACAATAGTCATGATGAACAAGGAAATCTTTTGAATACAGACGATTTTGATGTTGTTTTAGGAAAAATGGCTTATGTTGATGATTTGGATTCATATTTAAGCGATACATTAACTTTGATGAGAATAGGAAATGGGTTAGGTTTGTGGTTACCAAATCTTGATACCTACCATCCATCAGAACCAGTTACACCGATAGAACCTGTTGAACCAGTCATTCCAGAAAAACCAGATGTATCTGAAGAACCACAAATTCCAGAAGAGTCTTGGCAAACCAATCCGGGAGATGACCATGATTCTCAATTAGAAGAATCTTTTGAAAGTTTAAAAACACCTCATATTCAGCTTGATATATCATCACATAAGGTGGTTCCAAATGTTTCATTGTTAGTAACAGGAACTGATGAAACATATAAAGTTGAAAAAAATGATAATCAATCTGATGAGGTTGTAGAAACAATTGGTGAAAAAGATATTCCTTTAGCTTCTTCAAGTGATAATAGTAGTACTGCTAGTCATACAATAGAAGCAAAAACACAAAATCAACCAATAATTTATATTGTTTGTGTCCTTGTTGGAATAGGTACTATAGGATTGGTTATATTTTTAAGAAAAAATAAGAAAATTTCATAACAAAATAATGTTTGATTTATTTCATTTTTGACATTTAGTAAATCAAAAAGATGGAACTTTTTAAGGTTTCCATCTTTTATTTTAGATTCAATTTTCGTTTCATTAGTTCTTGATTTGTTGCATAAAGTAAAACTGTTTCTTGTGTGATTTTTCCTTCTTTATAAAGATTCAGCAAACTATTATCCATGCTGATCATATGTGAACTGGCACTAGAAGCGATGATTCCGTCAATTTGATGAACTTTGTTTTCTCTAATGAGATTTCTGATGGCTGGTGTAGCAATCATGACTTCAAACACAGGAACAAGTTTATGATCTACAGTTGGAATGAGCTGTTGAGAAATGACGGTTTCTAGAGTCATAGATAACTGTAAGGCAATTTGGTGTTGTTGATTCGCAGGAAAAACATCAATAATACGATCAATCGTTGTGGCAGCTCCTAAAGTATGTAATGTTGAAATAACAGTGTGCCCTGTTTCTGCTGCTGTTAATGCAATATTAATTGTTTCATAGTCACGCATTTCACCCAATAAGATAACATCGGGGGCTTGTCTTAAAGCTGCTCTTAAGGCACTCACATAAGATTCACTGTCAATGGAAATCTCACGTTGTGAAACAATGCTTTGATGATGGGAATGAAGATGTTCAATAGGATCTTCCAATGTAATAATGTGTTTGGATTGGGTTTGATTGATATAATCAATCATACATGCTTGAGTGGTACTTTTTCCTGTTCCGGCAGGACCAGTGACTAAAATCAAACCTTTATTGATATTGGCAAGTTCAATGATATGAGAAGGAATGCCAATATCTTCGGGGTGTGGTAAATCAAATGAAATGACACGAATCACTGCGGCATAAGTACCACGTTGTTTATAAGTGCTGACACGAAATCTTGAAAGTCCTCGTAATGAAAAGGAAAAGTCATCATCGCCTTTGTTTTTTAAAATATCATCTTGTCGGTGATTTGCCAGTTCGTAGATTTGTTGAATTAATTCATAACTTGAATCAGGCATAATTTTCTGTTCATTTAAGGGAATTAATTGATTAAATACTTTGATTGTTACAGGTTGTCCGGCAATAATGAAAATGTCAGCTGCATTTTGTTTGACAGCTTCTTGAAGTATATTTTGAATATTCATAGGCTCCTCCTTTATAATATGTCCATACTTTGATCCATATCCCATTCATTGGATGGAGTGATTTTCCATGTTTTGATTTGATAGAGTTGTGAACCGGGATAGAGAATTTCTATTTCAACATAAAGAGTGTTTTCTTGATCTTGTAATGTATATGTCAAAAGATGTTGATGAATAGAACTATCAGGAATGATCTGAGTTAAAGATTGGATATGGGTAAAATAATCATCACTATTTGTACTTGATTGATAATATTGATATAAATAATTATCAATAGTTTCTAATGTTTTTTCGCCTTGACTTGAAAGAAGATAATATTGTTTGGTATGATTAATACTGTTTTCAACAGATTGGGCATTTGATTTGGCACTGGATAAAGAAAGAATAGCAAAAGTCATTAAACATAAAATGACAAAAATAACTATAAAGGAAATAATCCCAATATTCATTGTAAGTTTTCTTTGTTTCATGAGGATGCCTCCCATCTTCGTTGATGATAATGGTAGTATTCAATCGTATAGATTTCATGATCTTGATAGCAAATAGAAATTTTGAATAAGTGATTTTGTTGATCTATTTTAGCAAAATATTGATGATTTTCTTTGGAAGCAGGTAATCCTTGTTCATCAAAATATAAAAGAGAATCTATGTCATGATTTGCTTTTGCATTTTCAATAATTGAAGTCGCTATCAATTGAGCTTGACTTCTTTTGACACTTTCATCATTCATTGTTTTAGCTTTTACAAAGATTTGCACACAAAGCCCTACAGCCAGCGAAAAAAATAAAATACCAATAATAAATTCCATCAGAAAAAGACTTGTTTTACTATGTTTCATGATGAACCTCCTATTAAAGCCAAACTTGTCTGTCGTTTTTCTTGATTATTTTCAACAGTGATTGTTAAAATGTTTTGAGAAATATCAAAAGAAACAGCATCCACTTCCATAATTGTTTCACCACGATCTTTATCAAAAGACTGCTTATCATCAATTAAGAGTTCTTTTAATGCATTCTGGTCATGATAAATATATGTTGTATAAGGAACATCCTGATAGATTTCATGAATACATAAAACAGTTTGATGATCAAATGTCTGAATTTCAATTTGATTCACTGATAGATTTTGTCTGACTTTTTGCTGGATATAATCCAGAATGGTATATTGAGTATAATTTTGTTCGAGCGTATCTACAGTAGATGAATAGACACGACTTCCAATTGAAATCAATGCCAGTGAACCCATAACAAATAAACTAAAGAGTAAAAGAACAAAAACAAAATCAATGGAATGATGTCTTTTCATATAATCCCTCCTACTCCTTAACAATAATTGTTATTGAGGGCATCATATTACTGGCTACAACTTCATATTGCACATCAAAAAGATCTTGATTATATATAATATGATAATCAGATATGAGTTGTTCTAAAGATGCGGGGTATCTGCCCTCTAATGCATAACATTGCATGATTCCTCGCTTTAAGGCTTTTTCCAGACTTTCTTTTTGATTTTGAAATGTTTTTTGTGAAATCGACTGGAAACCACTGATCATAAGAATACAAATGAAAAATGATGAAAGAATAGATAACCAATATTGACGAATGAGTTTCATCTATAGACTTGACATGATGCCCATAAGTGGCAACATGACACTTAATAAAATAATACCAACAAAGAGGGATAAAACAATAACCAATGTTGGTTCAATAATACTAATCAGATGTTCTACTCTTTCATTTGTTTCTTCATTATAATGATCAGCGATATTTTTCATGATTGTATCTACATGTCCTGTTTGATGACCTAATTTTAATAATCTGGCATACATACCTGTTAAAACATGACTTTTTACTAAAGCATTAACTAAATCTGTTTGATCTAACATGCTTTCAGCTTGATCAATACGCTTTTTTAAAGCTGGATGTTCAACCAATGCCTTAGACATCTGTAAACTTTGATCGATATCTAAACCACTGCTTAAGGCAATGGACATGGCACTTGTAAATTGAGATAAAGCCATTTTTAATGTGATATCACGTGCTCCATAAAAACGTGTTAAGAAATGATAAAGTCTTTTTTTGCCACGAGAACTTTTTAATAAATAGAAAACACATATAATTATCACGACAAGAATACCAATGAATACATACGAATAAGTGGAAAGTGTCATACCTAGCTGTAATACCATTTGTGAAAAACCAGTCATTGTACTTCCTAATTGAATAAAAACTTGATTAAAAATAGGAAGCACTTGAGTCATTAAGACAATAACCACAACAAACATCATCATAATCATAATAATCGGATAAGCAATAGCACTCTTAATATTCTGTTTTGTTTCATATAATCTTTGATAATGAATAGATAATGAGTGCATGACTTCTTCTAAACGACCAGCGATTTCTCCAATTTTTACCATATTTAATAAATAATCGGGAAAGACCTTTGATGTTTCAAGGGCTTCATAGAAAGGTTTACCTACACTTAATTCATCTTCAATTGTTGTGAGAATCATTTTCATTTTCTCATCATCTTGATCTTCATTCATGATCATGATACCTTCATAAGGTGATATACCAGCATGAAGAATTAATTCTACTTGTGATGTAAAAACAGCAATTTCACGATTTGTCAATAGATTTTGTTGCATAAATAAGCCTCCTTAATACAGGTATTTTGTTGTATAATTTTTTTGATCTTTGATGAGAGATCTCACCTTAGAACTGTTGTGACCATCAGAAATCAATGTGGGATCCATCATAGACCAGTTTTTACCATCAAAATGAATTAAATCATCAATCCACCCAATATCATGAATATAGACGCTGATCCATGCATGATAAATGGTTTCATCTTCCATTGTGACATAACCCAGTTCCATGCGGGTAGGAATATTTTGCGTACGGAGCATGGTTGCCATAAGAGCAGCATAATCAAAACAGATTCCTGTTTTTGTCTGCAAAGTTTCATCCACATCTGGAAGATAACCAGCCATTTTCCCTTCTTTAGCAAGTGTTGCTTTTTCATCGTCGTAGCTGATATGTTCAATTACATAATCATAAACATAACTGACGGCTTCTAAATCATTGTTGGCACCAACAACAATCTCTTGAGCTAGGGAAATGGCTTGGGTGTTTTTGTCGAAAGAAACATATTGATTAGGGTAAAGATAAGATATATAATCATTTTGTATTTGGATATTTTCTTCTTTTAAAAAGAGTTGACTATATTTTGTACCTGAGATATTCTCATAAGCAATAAAAGTATAGCTGCCACTACCTCCAGTTAAAGGGAAAGTATTATATCCTTCATGAATATCATAAGTGTAAAATTCCTGTGAATCTGGATTTTGAATACGTACTTTAACTTTAGAATTATGACCATGATATTCAACCATTGTATAGCCATCTTCACTATGGGATAAATCAAAGGTGATTTTTGAATTGCCAATGGTTTTTTCACCAGAAGCCTGAGGCTGTAAAACAGTTGGTGTATTATCACGCGTTCCTTTTTTTGAAGGAGGTTCTTTATGACTTGGGGAAGAACAGCCGGTGAGTAAAAAAGCAATGCTTAAGCATAGCATCAAACAACGTTTTGTTATGGGCATTTGGACTCACCTCGTTTCGTTTTTATTATACAGTGAATTTGATAAAGAGAAAATATAAAATCAAAAAATAACCAAAAATAACAAGTATTTGGTTAAAAATGTAAACGCTTTATAAAATTGCGAGGGAATTGTACAAAGTTCTTGTGAAAAGTTTGAAAAAACATTAAAATAAAGATAAGACAAAAGTTTTTTGTCAGGAAGGGGTTTGACTTCAATGGGAGATTGCGTCATTATCACAATGTTTCATAAATTTTCATTTTCCTATCATGAACGTGAAATTGATAGTGAAACAATGAAATCTGAGAAACTTGTCAAATTGTTTGCCTATCTTTTATCACATTATCAAAGAACTGTTCCTTCCAGTGAACTGGTGGATGTCTTGTGGTATCTTGATGATGTCGATAATCCAATTGGAGCATTAAAAAATTTAATATACAGACTAAGAACTTTATTAAAGAAAGAATTTGGATTAACGGATTTTATTATCACGGGGAAAGGCTCTTATTCTATTAATCCAAATTATCATTTACAAATAGATACAATCATATTTGAAAAATATGAAGCACTTTTGAAAACTTCACAAAAGCCAGAATATTATGAGCATTTACTTGAATCATATACTGGAAAGTATTTGATGGAAATTAAAGAGGATCACAGTGTTTTATCAAAACGTGTGTATTATCATTCGCTCTTTATGGATAAAACAATTGAATATGCTATGTTGTTAGAAGAACAGAAAGAATATGAAAAAATGGAAAGAATTGCTCGTCAAGCTATCGCTATTGATAATCTTGAAGAATGTATTTATGAAATTCTTATTCGTTCTCTATACTTCCAGAAACAATATAAAAAAGCAAAAGACACATATAAAACAACAACAGATTTACTTTATCAAACATTGGGTGTGAAACCTTCGCAGTCACTTTTAGAACTCTATGAAATGATTAAAAAGGAAACACATGATGATGAATTAGATATTATGGAAGTTCAACAGGAACTGGCAAATGATGAAACACAGGGGGCTTTTCTTTGTGAATATGGTACATTTAGAGAAATATATGCTATGCAGACAAGAACGATTGGAAGATTAGGTATTTGTTCACATTTATGTTTGGTATCGGTGATGGATCATTCTATGATTGAAGATGATTATTCAAAAAAAGCGGTAGAAAGAGTCATGAACAAAGTTCAGGAAGCCTTATTAAAAGGACTTCGTATTGGTGATGTTGTTTCTCGATTGAATGTGAATCAATTTGTTGTTTTATTACCATCATGTAATTATGAAAATGCCATTAGTGTTATGAACAGAGTTTTACGTAAAATAAGATATTCTTTAAATCATACAACCTTAAATATTGATTTGATGGTTGATGAAATCTTACCTAAACAATAGGTGATGAACATGTTGAAATATGCAAAAAGTATTCCTTTTAATATGATTCATGTATGTATTGATGAGTATGATCATTTTCAGATGAAAGGTTATGCATACAATAATACGATAGAATCACCTATTGAATTTTTTGATATCCATGAAATTATTTTACGTTTTGAAGAAGTTTTTAATAAAAATGGAAATCCCTTATCTTCTCATTTATCACGAAGCTTTATGAAACAAGAAGCAGTTGGGCGTTATCAAAATAAGCCAGAAGTTTTATGTGATTGGGAAACGATTGCAAAAAAAAGAGGGAAGATTACAGATTTTGATATTGTTGTTCAATCAAGGCGCCAGGCAACATGGCAAGGTTCTTTATTCTTTGATGGACAGGAGATTGTTTTTCAGGATGTATTGGAAATGATTAAAATTATTGATAAAAAGATGAATGAGTTATTAAAAAAATCATAAATCTTAGTAAAAAAGCCCAGATATGACTATGGTGTGACTTTTATGGTGTATACTTAAAACATATAGGTGGGTGAATGAGTATGAAACAATCAAAAAAAGATAAAAGTTTTATGATTGTCATCAAAGACACACAGAATGCTTCATGGCAGGGAACGATTGAGTGGCTGGACCAGAATAAGAAGCAGCATTTTCGTAGTGCCTTAGAAATGATCAAACTTATTGATTCAGCTGTGGAAAATGATTCTCAAACTTAGACTTACTGATAAAGTAAGTTTTTTTTATGATTAGAAAGGGTTCTTTTGAGATATAATAAGCATATGATGATGACAGGGGGTTATTATGTTATTGGTCAATTTTGTATATGATGATGAAGAATTATTGGAACCCTATGAATGGCAAGAAGATGATAATTTTGAAGAAATTGAAAATGTTCCTATTTACCATGTATCAACCAGTCAGCTTCATGACTTTTTATATGCAAAAGTTTATCAACCTCTTTGGCAGGATGGTTATATGCTGGTAGGAGATGGACATTATTGCTTTGTGGTGGATATTCAAAAACATTACCTTGTTAGACGTGGCACTTTGTCATGGCAGCAAAGTGATGAAATGAATGCTTTGATTCAAAGAGAACCAGTGACTTTTTTTCAATATCAAATGAAAGAAGAAGCCTATGATAAAGAATTTGGTTTAACACGACATGAACGATTAAAGAAAATGTGTCTGGAAGAAATGATTGATGAGATTTTTGTTGTTAAATATGATGTATTTGTAGAAATTTGTAAACAATTGCATATTGAGGGAAACAATCCCAGTGAAAAATATTTAGCTTTAAAACATAAGATTGAAAAAGGATATACGTCTTTACATGAACTGTTATATAAAGAATTAGTACAAAAGGAATGAAAAAAGCAAACCGAAGTTTGCTTTTTATCTTTTTCTAATTGTAATACCAATTTTTCTTTCAACCTTTGCCAATTTCTTTCTGGCAATAATTCTGGCTTTTTGAGCCCCTTTTTCTAAGACATCATCTAAATAAGAACCACTCATGATTTCATGATAACGTGTCTGAATCTTTTCAAGTTCTTCACCTAAGACTTCAGCTAAATCATTTTTAAATTCGCCATAACCTTTTCCATCATACTGTTTTTCTAAATCAGCAATAGAACGATTTACAAGGATGGAATAGATTTCTAGTAAATTAGAAATACCAGGTTTATTTTCAGGGTCATAGTGAATATGTCCATCACTGTCCGTTACGGCTGATTTGATTTTCTTTTTAGAAACTTGAATATCATCCAAGATATAAATTGTTCCTTTTCCAATTTCATCAGATTTTGACATCTTCTTTGTTGGATTTTGTAAATCCATGATGCGTCCACCCACTTTTGTGACTAAAGGTTCAGGAATTTTAAATGTTTCACTATAACGTGAATTAAATCTTTCTGCAATATCACGACATAATTCTACATGTTGTTTTTGATCTTCACCAACAGGAACATAATCTGGATCATACATTAAAATATCTGCGTTCATTAATGAAGGATAGTTAAAAATACCTGCACCAATGACTTCGTTTTTGGCTTTTTTATCTTTGTATTGAGTCATACGAGAAAGTTCACCCATAGAAACCATACAACCTAAATACCATCCTAGTTGAGCATGTTCTAAAACATCGGATTGTAAAAATAAAGTCACTTTTTCTGGATCTAATCCAGCAGCAATATATAATGCAATTAAATCTCTTGTATTTTGACGTAAGTCAGCTGGTTTTTGATAAATTGTCATTGAATGAAGATTTGCAATAAAAATATACATTTCATATTCATCCTGATAAGACACAAATGGTTTAATAGCACCAATATAATTGCCTAAAGTCACACGACCTGTTGGCTTAATTCCACTTAACATTCTTTTCATATATAAACCTTCCTTTCTCATAAAAAAAGCGTCCTTTAAAAAGGACGTTATAACGCGGTACCACCTTTATTCATATCTACCGATATGCACTCTTGTCTTAACGCAACAAACGAAAAATGACTGATGCCATTTTTAGCTCCAGAATCCCAATTCATTATCGTTCATGGACTGTTTTCATCAACCACAGACTTTCTAAAACATGAAGTGATAACTACTCCATTCCTTCATTGCTGTAAGGTTATTATAGAACGGTCAAGATGTAAAATCAATAGAATCATAAAAAATAATTTCATAATTGATAAAAATGATGTATAATGATGAAGCAAGGAGATGATGTAATGATTCGAATTTATACTGCACCAAGTTGTGCTTCATGTCGTAAGGTCAAAGCATGGTTAAAAGAACATCAGATTCCTTATGTAGAAAAGAATATTTTTTCTACATTACTACGTGAAACTGAGTTAAAAGAACTTCTAGAAAGAAGTGAAAATGGAACAGATGATATTATATCTAAAAGATCGAAGATTATTAAAGAAAATAAAATAGATATAGATGAGATGTCTATTAACGAATTGATTCATTTTATTCAAAAGAATCCATCTATACTGAAAAGACCCATTATCATTGATGAAAGACGTTTTCAAGTGGGTTATAATGCTGAAGAAATTCGTGCTTTTATTCCTCGTGAGTTGCGTCGTTTACAGGAATGCAGTAATAGTGATTTCTGTCCCCAATTTACGGATATTAAAGAACAGTATTATCAAGATCATCAATGTAAAGATGGTTGTGAATAGTTTGAAGTCGTTTCTATATAGAAACGATTTTTATTTTATAGTTTTTTTAAAAGTGGTATAATATGATGGAATATGAGCAAGGAGGACTAACAATGATGAAAGATGTATTTGAAAGAAGAATTAGAAAAATGATGATTGTTGTTTTTGTTATTGCTGTGAGTCTTCTTTGTGTATCCGTATCTTTACGTATTCATTTAAATAATATTGTAGAAGATAATAAAGTGCATCAAATCGAAGATGAGATTGATAAAGATATGAGTATTCTCCAACAACAAATTGATAATGATTTTCAGATTTTAGATTCATTTGCCAGTGTTTTAGAAATGGAAAACATTGTGGATAATCCACAATTTCCACAAGTTTTATCAGATGCTAATGAACAAAATGATTTTACAACCATGATGTATTTTGATGAATCAAAAGAAGGTATTATTGCCAATTCAGATAATGAGGTTAAAGAACATCAATCATTATCTATGATTCAACAAGAAATTCAAGAGATTGTTGCGGATGGTTTTGTTGGAAAAAGAACGATTTCTGATATTTTTAAAAGTCGTATTTCACAAAAACATGTTTATGCTTATGGTATACCTATTTATCAAAAAGACCATGTTGTTGGGGTTTTACTGGCTACTAAAAATGTTGAAATATGGATGGATGCAGGAGCTGGTACTGGTGTTTTAGGTGGTGACACTTATGCTTATCTGGTGGATGAAGATGGTCAAATTCTTGTCAATTCTCAGTATGATTTATTTCATCAGACAACCCTTTTTGCATCACCTTTTTTCCAACAAAAAGATTATCATGAATTAGAAGATGCATTACAGATGCAGCATGATTTTACACATTCTTTTCAATATGAGGGACAATCTTATCATGGTGTATTAAAGCCTTTAGGCATTAATAACTGGTATATTTATAGTGTTAATATGATTGATGATTCGCATTTATTTACAAATGAAAATATGCGTATTGTTGGTTTGATTTTTCTATTTATGGTGGGATTATTTGTTGCTTTATTGATTCTTGGTTATCGTTTCATGTTGAAAAATAATCGTGAATTGAAGCATTTTGCTTATTATGATTCTTTAACAGGAGTATATAACTATTCTTATTTTGTATCTTTAGGAAAGGAAATATTTAAAGAACAACCTTATTGTAGTGTAGCTGTATTGAATATTAGACAGTTTAAGTTTTTTAATGAAATTTTTGGTCATGAACAAGGAGATCAGTTATTGATTTATGAAAGAAATGTGATTCAAAAACATTTAAAAGAGGGAGAGTTTTTCTGTCGAGATAGGGCTGATCAGTTTTATATTTATTTAAAAGATACACAAAAGGATATCTTACAAAAAAGAATTGAAAATATCATGTCTGAAATTATTCAATATGTGGATTTGTTACATACAAATTATCAGTTAAAGATTCATTGTGGAGTGGCTATTTCCAGCTTGGAATTTATTGTGGATGATTCTTTTGATAGTTTAATGGTTCGTGTTATGTTTGCTTTAGCAAAGGCAAAAGAAAGCATTTTAACGAATATCTGGTTTTATGATATTGAATTGCATGAACAGGAAAAAATGGATAATTATGTTGAAAGTCATATGGATCAGGCTTTAAAAGATGGTGAATTTCAGCTTTATTTACAGCCTAAAATAGATTTAAAAGATGGAACGTTAAAAAGCAGTGAAGCACTGGTAAGATGGCAGACACATGATGGAAGAATGTTGTTTCCAAATCAATTTATTCCTATTTTTGAAAACAGTGGTTTTTGTAAGAAGCTGGATTTATTTATGTTTGAACAGGCATGTTTACAGCTGAGAAAATGGATGGATCAAGGCATAGCACCGATCGGTATTTCTGTTAATCAATCTAAATTATTGTTTTATGAAGCTGATTATGTGGATTGTTTAAAACAGATTGTCAATAAATATCAAGTATCACCACAATTATTAACATTAGAGATATTGGAAGATTTGGTTGCTGATAATGTGGATGAAGTCAATGATAAAATCCATTTATTACATCAGATTGGTTTTAGGGTTTCAATGGATGATTTTGGGAGTGGTTATTCTTCACTGAATATTTTAGGAAAACTTCATATTGATGAATTGAAAGTTGATAGAGGATTTTTACAGGAGATTTTTGATAGTGATAATCAAAAAGCAAAGATTATTTTGCAAGAAATCATTAAACTAGCAAAAACATTAGCTATTTCTACGGTTGTTGAAGGTATTGAAACAAAGGAATATCATGATTTAATGAAATCATTTGGCTGTGATTTAGGACAAGGCTATTATTATAGTCGACCAATCAGTCAGGAAGATTTTGATAAGCGTTATATGGAAGAAAGGAAGGAAAAATAGAGATGTGGGGTATGATTGCGACATGGCGCATGGCTAAAGAAGGATTAGAAATAGCACAAGATATTTTGAGTCATCATGGAGATGCTGGAGATGCTATTGAAAAGGCTATACAGGCAGTAGAAGACTTTCCTTATTATAAATCTGTCGGTTATGGGGGATTGCCTAATGAGGAAATGGAAGTAGAATTAGATGCGGCTTATATGGATGGGAACACTTTAAGTGTCGGAGCTATTGGAGCTATCAAAGATTTTGCTAATCCTATTTCCATTGCCAGACGTTTATCTCATGAAAAAGTCAACTGTATTCTGGTGGGAGAAGGGGCAGAAAAATTTGCTCATAAAGAAGGTTTTGAACGTAAAAATATGTTGACAGACCGTGCGAGGATTCATTATCGTCGTCGTATCAAAGAGTCATCACAGCAACTTAAACCTTATACTGGACATGATACTGTAGGTATGGTTTGTTTGGATGAAACAGGAAAAATGACTGCAGCGACATCGACAAGTGGATTATTTATGAAGAAAAAGGGTAGAATTGGTGATTCTCCTATCATTGGTTCTGGTTTTTATGTTGATTCTGATATTGGTGGTGCCAGTGCAACAGGTTTAGGAGAAGATTTGATGAAAGGTTGTATTTCTTATGAAATTGTTCAACTCATGGCAAAAGGAATGCATCCTCAACAGGCATGTGAAAAAGCTGTTTTTGATTTAGAAGAAAAATTAAAACAACGACGTGGTGAGGCAGGAGATTTATCTGTTGTAGCGATGAATCATCGAGGAGAATTTGGAGTTGCTACTAACATTGATGGTTTTTCATTTGTTGTCTGTCTGCCTCAACAGTCACCTATTGTGTATTTAGTTGAACGTCAAGGAAATCAATGTGTTTATGCTCCTGCCAGTCAACAATGGATGGATGAGTATATGCATACACGTATGGCACCGTTGACAGAAAGTGAGGATGAATAATGAAACCGATTGTGGAAATTTGTTGTGGCAGCTACAGTGATGCTTTATCAGCTGCTCATGCAGGAGCAACACGTATTGAATTAAATAGCGCTTTATCTTTAGGTGGTCTGACACCATCACTGGCAACATTAATCAAGGTCAAACAGGATACATCTTTAAAAGTTATTGCGATGGTTCGACCAAGAGGAGCAGGATTTTGTTATAGTGATGAAGAATACGAAATCATGAAAGAAGATGCGAAGATCATGCTGGATCATGGTGTCGATGGTTTAGCTTTTGGCTTTTTAGATAAACAGGGAATGATAGATGAAAAACGTACTTTAGAATTTGTGCAGTTGATTCATCGTTATCATAAGGAAGCTGTATTCCATCGTGCTTTTGACTGTGTCAATGATCCTTTTCAAGCGATTGAAAAACTGATTGATTTGCAAGTGGATCGTGTTTTAACGAGTGGATTAAAACCTAAAGCCATTGAGGCAGTGGAACTTTTATCCAAACTTCAACAACAATATGGAAATCAAATAGAAATATTAGTGGGTAGTGGTGTGAATAAGGAGAATGTGCTAGAAATCTTAGATAAAACAAAAGTTCATCAGGTGCATAGTTCTTGTAAAGATTGGATTGAAGATGTTACAACATCTATGCATGATGTTTCTTTTGCTTATGCTCCATTTCCTCATGAAAATGATTATGAAATCGTCAGTGAAGAATTGGTGAAAACACTTCTTGATGTTATAAAAAGCAGTCATTTTTGATGACTGCTTTTAAGATACGCTTCAAAGGCACGTGTGACTTTACTTGGACAATTGTGAGTATATTGTAAATGATAAGGTTCAATGATTTTAAGAAATTGTTGATAACCTTTTTTTTCATGATGAACTTCAAATTCTAATTCATAATCATGTTGATGCAGATAAGTGTTTTCATCTAATGATAGTGTCCCTTCTGGTAAAAGAATATCATAACGATGGGTTGTAAGAGAGAAAAGATGAGCCAATTCATGAAGGGGAATTCCTTCTTGTTCGAGGATATCCGTTATTTCATTTTTTAATTGAAATTGAAAAAATAAATCTTTTTCTTTCTTGGTAAGAGGAATATTTGTTTCTAATTGATGATTTTGATAAGGTCTTTTGAGTGTGAGTTCATATTGATTGTTTTTTGTACGAATGCGTAACATATATTTTTTTTGTGATAATAAGGGATGGGTAAAATAATCATTTGTCTGGATATAATCTTTTGTGATGGCATCATGATAATCTTCTAAAATTTGATTAAAAATTTGATGTGTTAATAAGATTTTGTATTCTATTTCTAATTGTTGCATAAAAAATCACCTCACCTTATTTTATCTTGTATTGCATTCCATTGCAATTTTTATATAATATAATGCATAGGTGGTGAAGTTATGAAAACATATGCAATTGTCTGTAAACAAGATCAGGAATCCATCATCTTGAGTGAAAAAATCAAATCAGAACTCAATACTTTTTTAACATATGAAGAAATCAGTCCAGATATGGTGATTAGTATTGGTGGAGATGGAACGATGTTATATAGTGTTCATAAATATATTCATATGCTAGAGCATGTTGCTTTTATTGGCATCCATACTGGAACATTGGGTTTTTTAACAGATTATCAGCGTGATGAATATCAGCAATTAATAGCGGATATCAAAAAAGGTGAATATCATATTTATGAACGACATTTACTGGAAGTGACTTCTTTGCAAGGAAAATTTCTAGCTTTAAATGAAGTACGTGTTGAAAATAATCGCCGTTCACAGGTGATTGATGTCTATATTAATGATGATTGCTTTGAAACATTTAGGGGGAATGGACTTTGTGTTTCTACAGCTTCAGGTTCAACAGCATATAATAAATCATTAGGTGGAGCAGTTATTAATTCGGGAGCAGAACTGATGCAGTTAAGCGAGATTGCAGGAATTCATCATAATGCTTATCGTTCGTTGGGCTCATCTTTAATTTTAGATAAATCTCATACTATTCGTTTTCAATCTCAAAGCTATCAAGGGGCTATTTTAGGTATTGATCATCTTGTGGTTGATTTACAGGAACATGATTGTATCAGTATTAAGATGGCATCCAAGACCGCCCGTTTTCTACAATATAAACAAGTCCCTTTTACAAAACGTTTAAAGAGAGCTTATTTACGTTCATGAAACGTCAATGGTATATTTTAAATGTTATCAGTGTTGGTGATTTTCTTTTATCTCAAGGAATCAGTCAAAAGGCCATCAAAGATATTAAGATGAAAGGGGAAATTCTGGTTAATGGAAAGCACCAGACAGTGCGTTATCTACTGCAGCCAGATGATGTTTTAACCATCTTTTATCCACCAGAAAATAATCAGTTGACACCCGTTGATATTCCATTAAAAATTATCTATGAAGATGATTACTTACTGGTTGTGGATAAACCAGCCGGGTTACCTTCCATTCCTACAAGAAGGCATCCTCTTAATACTTTAGCCAATGCTTTAACTTATTATTATCAGCAGATTCATTTATCTTCAACCATACATTTAGTGAATCGTTTAGATAAGGATACAAGTGGTTTAATGATTGTAGCTAAATATCGTTATATTCATGATCGTATGATGAAGGATTTAGGACATATTGATCGATATTATCAAGCTCATGTTCAAGGTATTATTGAAAATAATGGGACGATTCGTTTGCCGATTTACAAGGAACCATATATGATGAAACGTGTGATTGATTCACGAGGACAGGCAGCCTGTACGCATTATTGGGTTCAAAATGTTCGTCATGACTGTACTTTTGTAAGGTTTAAGCTGGAAACTGGACGAACACATCAAATTCGGGTACATATGGCGTCCATTGGTCATCCTCTGGTTGGGGATTCACTTTATGGAGATGGTTTAGGCCATTTTGATTTAGATAGCTATAGACTGGGATTTATTCACCCTATTACAAAACAAATCATAACGATTACAAAAAACAGATCTATTGAATGACAGATCTGTTTTTCATAATATTATTTTGTGTATTAATATCAATAAATAATGCGATAGCAATCATATAGGAAAGTAAAGATGAACCACCATAAGAAATAAAAGGTAAAGTAATACCTGTGATTGGTAATAAACCTAAAATCATTCCCATATTCCATATCTGTTGAAATAACAACATGCCAATAATACCAATGGTCATAAACTTATCTTGGGCATTGGTAGAATCTAAACCAATTTTTAAAATAATAATATCTAAAGCAACAATAGCTGCGATAGTTATAAAACCTCCAATAAAACCATAGTTTGTTAAAATAACAGCAAAGATAAAATCGGTCTGAGCTTCTGGAAAGACTTTAATCACAGATTGGAAACCATGACCAAACCATCCAGCACTTCCATAAGATAATAAAGAGTTAAAAAGCTGAAAGCCTTCTTTATTATAGGTTCCTTCTGGATCCAGCCAGCCATAAAAACGGTCGACTTGATGAGAACTTAAGAGTTTTTCAAAGATTTCTGGCTGATAGATAAAGAGATAAGCTCCAACAATAAGAATCACAGCAACTAAACTTAATCCAAAGATAAACCACTGATTTCTTAAACCACTAGAAAATATAACAAAAGCAGCACCGACTAGAATAATCAACACTACCCCAGTGTCATTTTGTAATAATACTAATAGAGCTGGAGGAACAACAACTTTCATACATTTCCAGATATATTGAAGTTCAGATTCGGTTGTATGAATTAAATAATAATCATTATGTTCTTTAGTGACTCTCGCTAAAGCGACAACAATCGCAATTTTCATAAATTCAGATGGTTGTATGCTTAAAAGTGGAAAATTGAACCATGAGGTTGCACCTCCAGATGTATTGACCAGAGGAATGATATGATGACCAGGCCATAATCTTGTCCAAATGAAATGTTCAATGGCTAAAATAATGAGAAGAACCATCAATATCCAATAGATAATCCATATTTTATCATAAATCTGCTCTTTTCCTATTTTATATATAATAAAAACCATAATGGCTGATATGACATAGAATACGCCTTGTTTGATCCATAGGGTTTCAGGATTTCCTACTTTATTAGAAATCATTGGAGTTGCACTGAGAATTGCAAAACAGCTAATCACAGCAAGTACGCAAATGATACAAATCAAGGGCTGTTCATAACAGAGTTTTTTGATTCGCTCCATGACTTTGCTCCTTTCTTTTTTTATCTTCTTATAGTATACTATAAAAAAGAAATACTTCAATTAAAAAAGGATGTGAAAATATGGATGTTCAATATATTTTTGTTGTTATAGCGATTATCGTTGCTTTGATACTTCTTTATCTGGGGTTTATTCATTTAATTAAGAATAAGCGTTTGAATCAGGAATTTCAATCAACCCTTCCTATTCAGGAATTGATTGAAGCATTGGGTGGTCAGGAAAATGTTAAAGAAGTACGTAGCAGTGCCTCTAAGGTCACAGTTGTTTTGGCTAATCAACAGCTTGTTGATATTGATAAAATTAAAGCTTTGGGCGCAAGTGGTATTGTAGAAGGTGCTTCAAGTCTGGCGATGATTTTTGGGCGACAGTCAGAAAATATTGCAGCTGATTTAAGGAGATATATAGGATAGTCTGTATATCTTTTTTTGTTAAGATTTGGTAAAAAAAGTGTTTTTTGAAGCATATAATTGGTAATTCAAAAAAGAATCTGTTATATTGAAGCTGTCAAGTTCCGGCGATTCATTTTATGGCAGAAAATTGCGAAAAAAAACAAGCTATTTTATTGTTTCAGTAGTCTATTAGTGCTATAATGAATGAGAAATAAACAAACAGGGGGTTTAGAAAATGACATTTAAAGAAAAATGGAATGATGCTTGGGATGGCTTCCAAGCAGGTAAATGGAACAAGGAAGTGAATTTAAGAGATTTCATTCAATTAAACTACACACCTTATGATGGTGATGATTCTTTCTTGGCTGGTCCTACTCAAAACACAAAAGATTTATGGGCACAAGTTATGGATTTAACTAAACAAGAAAGAGAAGCTGGTGGAGTTTTAGATATGGATACAAAAATTGTTTCTACTTTAACTTCACATGATGCAGGATACTTAGATAGATCTAAAGAAAAAATTGTTGGTGTTCAAACTGATAAACCATTCAAAAGATCTTTACAACCATTTGGTGGTATCCGTATTGCAGAACAAGCTTGTGAAACAAATGGATATAAAGTAGATCCAGAAGTTTCTTATATTTTCAGAGAATATAGAAAAACACATAACCAAGGTGTATTTGATGTTTATACACCAGAAATCAGAGCTTGTCGTTCAGCACATATTATCACTGGTTTACCAGATGGATATGGTCGTGGACGTATTATTGGTGACTATCGTAGAGTTGCTTTATATGGTGTAGATAAATTAATTGAAGATAAGAAAAATCAATTTGCGACAACTCAAAAGAGAATGACTTCTAAAGTTATTCAATTACGTGAAGAATTAAGTGAACAAATTAGAGCTTTAGGTGAATTGAAAGAAATGGCTGCAAAATATGGTTTTGATATTTCTAAACCAGCAACAAACTGCCAAGAAGCTATTCAATGGTTATACTTTGGATATTTAGGTGCAGTTAAAGAACAAAATGGTGCAGCAATGTCTTTAGGACGTACTTCTACATTTATTGATATTTATGTAGAAAGAGATTTAAAGAAAGGATTATTCACTGAAGAACAAATCCAAGAATTTATTGATCATTTCATTATGAAATTAAGAATTGTTAAATTCGCAAGAACTCCAGAATATAACTCAATTTTCGCAGGAGATCCAACTTGGGTAACTGAATCAATCGGTGGTGTTGGTGTTGACGGACGTCATATGGTTACTAAGACTTCATTCAGATATTTACATACATTATCTAACTTAGGAACTGCACCAGAACCAAATATGACAGTTTTATGGTCAACTCGTTTACCAGAAAACTTCAAAGCATTCTGTGCAAAAACTTCTATTGAAACTTCATCAATTCAATATGAAAATGATGATTTAATGAGAGTGACTCATGGTGATGATTACGCTATTGCATGTTGTGTATCTTCAATGAGAGTTGGAAAAGAAATGCAATTCTTTGGTGCACGTGCTAACTTAGCTAAATGTTTATTATACGCTATCAATGGTGGTGTTGATGAAAAAACTAAGAAACAAGTTGGACCAAAATATAGACCAGTTGAAGGTGATTACTTAGATTACGAAGATGTTAAATCTAAATTTGTAGATATGATGTCTTGGTTAGCTGGTGTCTATGTTAATGCGTTAAATATCATTCATTATATGCATGATAAATATGCTTATGAAAGAATTCAAATGGCTTTACATGATAGAGAAGTAAGACGTTATTTTGCAACAGGTATTGCTGGTTTATCAGTTGTTGCTGACTCTTTATCAGCTATCAAATATGCTAAAGTAAAATGTATTAGAGATGAAGATGGTATTGTCGTTGATTACGAAGTAGAAGGAGATTTCCCTAAATATGGTAATGATGATGACAGAGTTGATGAAATTGCAACTTGGTTAGTTGAAACTTTCATGGATATGGTTCGTTCTCATCATACTTATAGAGATTCTTATCCAACAACTTCAATCTTAACAATTACTTCTAACGTTGTATATGGTAAAGCAACAGGTAATACTCCAGATGGAAGAAAAGCTGGTCAACCATTTGCTCCAGGTGCTAACCCAATGCATGGTAGAGATTCTCATGGTGCTATTTCTTCATTATCTTCAGTTGCTAAATTACCATTCAAAGATGCACAAGATGGTATTTCAAATACATTTACTGTCATTCCTGGTGCATTAGGTAAAGATGATCAAGTTTTCGCTGGTGACTTAGATATTGATTCAATCAAAGAAGGAAATCTTGATTAATAGAAAGAAGTGAAATGATGGCTACTCAAAAAGAAATTGATGATTTAGTCAAAATGTTAGATGGACGTATGAGTGCAGGGGCTGGACATATTAATTTGAAGGTCAATGAAGATGCTCATATTGAAATGGAAGAAGTATCTGTTGTGTCAAAGATGGATTGTGATAGTGGTGATACTGCTTGTAAGATTCCTAATTTGCCAATGGATGACGATGACCAATATTAAAGGAGGAGAAATTTATGGCTGCAAGTGAACAACAAGTTGAAAATTTAGTTGGAATGTTAGATGCTTATGCTACAAAAGGAGGACATCATTTAAATGTTAATGTTTTAAACAGAGATACTTTAATTGATGCTCAAAAACATCCAGAAAAATATCCACAATTAACAATTCGTGTTTCTGGATATGCTGTTAACTTTGTTAAATTAACAAAAGAACAACAAGATGATGTTATTTCTCGTACATTCCATGAAGCAATGTAATGAGGGTTAAGGTGCTGAGGCACCTTTTCTTTTTGTAAAAAATAGTACATATGCAATGATATTTTATAGAAAATATGTTAAAATAATAAAGAAAGTTGGTGAGAATATGAAAGGATATATTCATTCTTTAGAAAGTTGTGGAACTGTTGATGGTCCGGGAATTCGTTTTGTTGTTTTCTTTCAAGGGTGTCCTATGCGTTGTCAATACTGTCATAACCCTGATACTTGGAAACCACATACTGGAACACAGATGACAGTTGATGAAATTTTGAAAGAATATAATACGAAAAAAGAGTTTTATAAAAATGGAGGAATCACTTGTACTGGTGGAGAACCAATGATGCAAATTGATTTCTTAACAGAGTTATTTGAAAAATGTCGTGAGGAAAATATTCATACATGTTTAGATACTTCAGGTATAACTTTTAATGAAAATCCTGAATATCTAAAGAAAGTTGATCGTTTATTGGCTTCAACAAATTTGGTTATGTTGGATATTAAACATATTGATCCTGAAGAACATAAAAAATTAACAGCACAACCTAATGATATGATTTTAAAATTTGCAAAATATGTAGATGACAAAGGTATTGATATATGGATTCGTCATGTTGTAGTTCCAACAATTACACAAAATGATGAATATTTATATCGTCTAGGTCAATTTATCGCAACTTTGAAACATGTCAAAGCATTAGATGTTTTACCTTATCATACGATGGGCGTTGTGAAATATAAGAATTTAGGTATGGATTATCCTCTTGAAGGCATTCCACCTTTAGATAAAAAAGATGCCATAGCTGCCAGAGAAGTCGTATTAAAAGGAATGAAAGATGCATTAAATCATAAATAGACACTTTGTGTCTATTTATTTTTAAAAGGAGAAAATCATGACTATACAAGAACTACAAGAAAAATTAGATCAGTTCTATGCACAAAATGCATTAGATGATGCCTATACTTTTTTAATGGAACAAGTTCGCATTGCAATGGAAAAACAGGACAATCCAGCCTTATTGTTTTTACTAAATGAAATGATAGGTTATTTTCGTGTTACATCAAAGTTTCAACTGGGAAATCAGATTGCTGTTCAAATATTGAATATTTTAAATATGTGTGGACTTGAAGATACAATTGATGGAGCTACCTCTTATATTAATATTGCGACCTTTTATAGAGCACAGGGAAAATATCAGGAAGCGTTGGAACTCTATCAAAAAACAGAAAAGATTTATCATCATTACTTATCTCCAGATGATGAACTGTATAGTGCCTTTTATAATAATTTAAGTCTTTTGTATCAAGAAATGGGTTCTACAACTTTGGCTATTGAAACAGGAAAAAAAGCACTTACGATAGTTCAAAAATTAGAAAACTATCGTGAAGAAGAAGCCATTACTTATACAAATTTGGCTCAAATGTATTTAACACTTCATCAAAATGAAGAAGCTAAACAATGTATTCATCAGGCAGTGGCGTTATTTCAACAGTATGCACCAGATGATCCTCATTATTTTGCAACCCTTGCTTCATTGGCTCAGTTAGAATACTTACAAAAAAACTTTTCTCAGGCTATTGCGATTTATGATCAAGTTTTAATACTTATTGAAAGTGTATATGGAAAAAATAAAGATTATCAAACCATTTTAAAAAATAAAGAAAAAGTTTTAAGTGAAATGAAAACAGTCAAAGGACTAGATTTATGTGAAGCTTTTTATAACCAATATGGTCGTGCTATGATTGAACAAGAATTTGCCTCTATTCGTCCTTATATGGCGATTGGACTTATGGGAATGGGTTCTGATTGTTTGGGGTATGATGATGAGATTTCTCATGATCATGATTTTGGACCGGGATTTTGTATTTGGGTACCTCGTGATATTTATCAACAATATGGTCAAAAAATACAGGAAAGTTATCAAAAACTCCCACAAGAATTTATGGGTGTTCAAAGATTAACTTCTTTACATGGTTCTGGGAGAGTTGGGGTTTTTGAAATTGAAAGCTTTTTTGAACAGTTTTTAAGAAAAATTCCCGAAACTTTAGATGAATGGCTTTACGTTGATGAAAATGCTTTATTAGCTTGTACAAATGGTCGTATATTTGAAGATGATTATGGAAAAGTCACACAGATCAGAGAATATCTCAAAACATATCCAGAAGATATTAGAATAAAGAAGATAGCCCGTGCTCTTGCGAAAATGGCACAATCTGGACAGTATAATTATGGAAGATGTATGCAAAGAGGCGATGAGGTGGCTGCTTCATTGGCACTTCATGAATTTATAGATCAGACATTATCTGTTGTTTATTTACTGAATAAAAAATATAAACCTTATTATAAATGGAGTTATTATGGATTAAAAGATTGCTTTTATTTACAACAAGTCCAAGATTTACTGTTGGAACTGGTACAACTGCCATCTCAATTGTTTCAATGGAAACATTTTCAAGGTGGTATCAATTTAGATGATGCGAAGGTTGTTGTGATTGAAAAGATATGTCAGATGGTGATTGGTGAATTGCAGCGACAGGAACTTTCTGATAGTCAAGATGATTTTTTAGATACACATGCACATCTTGTCATGAATCATATTCAAGATCAGCATATTCGTTTAAAACATGTGATGGAGGGATAAAAATGAGTGATGATATTGTACAGTTAGAATGGGAGTTTTTTCAGCATGTACAACATATTGATGGACGTGCAAGTTGTCAGGATGACTTTGAAACATTTTACTTACAAAGAAAGAGTCAATTTGATGCTTTTGATCAAGATGTTCAACAAGCCTGTCTACAAGATTTAAAAGTAGCCAAACAGATGGGAAGAAATCCAGTGATGGAAAAGTATGCCTATATGATGGAAAGTACAGATCCTGATTATTATCAGACGATTCAAGATCAATTGCCACAAGTGGATCCACAAAAAAGAGCGTTCATTCAGATTTTATGTGAAATTGAAGTATCTATGCGTGAAGATATGAATGAAAAATATCCATATCTTTTAGCACAGGCACGTTTAACTCATACTTTAGAGGATGAAAAAGACGATACATCTTTTGAAACTTACTTAAGAGGAGAGTTAATGACTTATAGTGATGAAACACTTTATCTATATGGACAGATGGTTTTAAGAATGGTCCAGAATCAAGAAAATCTGATTGAAAAGATTTTAACAAATACTGTTAAGGCTTATGGTTATTCTTCCTTAGAAGAAGCAAATAATTTTATGAAGGAAAGTCAAAAGCAATAGAAGTCGTTATAAAATTGTGATAAAATAGATGTAGGGAACTAAGAAGGAGGAATATAATCATGAAAATCTTATTATGTTGTTTAGCTGGTGTAACATCTACTTTGTTTTCTACAAAATTAAAAGACGCTGCTTCAAGAAAGAGAGTAGACGCTACTGTTTGGTCTGCATCTGAACATGCAGTAGAATATTCAAGTAATCTTGCTGATGTGATTCTTGTAGAACCTCAATTAAAAGGATCATATGAAAAAATCAAAGCAGATAACCCTGATAAACCAGTTATTTTAATTAGTGACGATGATTTTAAGAATTTCAATGCACAAAAGATTTTTGATATGGCTTATGAAGCTTATCAAAAATAATAGAAATGTGAAAGAATGAATAGCTTCGCTATCCATTCTTTTTAGGTCATTTATGAAAAAGATAATATATGGGATTATTTGTTGTCTTTGTTTGATGGGATGCCAGAAAAAAACTGTGTGCGATAAAGACAATTTAAAAATCATTGTTGCTAGTGACTTACATTATTTTTTAAAAGATTATTATCAAGATTGTGACTGGTTTGAAGAATCTATGTTATATGGTGATGGGAAAATGGTCACTTATGGTGATGAAATTGTAGATGCTTTTATATCAGCTGTTCTTCAAGAAAAACCAGAGCTGGTCATTTTAACAGGTGATTTAAGTTTTAATGGTGAAAAGGGGAGTCATCAACAATTAGCTCAAAAACTAGAACAATTAAGAGAAAAGAATATTCAGGTTGCTGTTATACCGGGAAATCATGATATTGATAATATTTATACAAAGGGATATGGCAAAGATGATTATTTTGATGTAGAGAATATTGATGCTAAAACTTTTCAAGATATTTATCAAGATTTAGGTTATCATTTGGCTGTTTCAAAACATGATGAGTCTTTAAGTTATCGTATTGATTTGAATGAAGATTATAGTTTGTTGATGATGGATTCTAATGCACATGAACAAACAGAAATGATGCTAGGAGCAAGTGGTTTTTTTACAGAGTCAACAATGCAGTGGTTAGAGGAACAACTCCAAGATATACAAAAACAAAAGAAGATACCTCTTATTGCGATGCATCATAATTTAGCAATCCATAATGAATTGTTAAATAATGGATATACCATTAATGATCATGAGAAGATTGCAAAACTCTTTTCTCAATATCATGTTCCATTTGTATTAAGTGGACATATACATTGTCAAAATATCAAAACGATTCAGGGAATCTATTATATTGCATCTTCATCATTATTGGATGCTCCACTTCAATATGGTATTATTGAATTAAATCAGCAGCAAATGAACTATCATACAAAGTCATTATCAATTTCAGTCAATGCAGATGAGTATTTTGATACAGTTTCTGCAAATAAATTCGGTGAATCTTTGCAGGGGATATCAGATACTCAAAAAAGAGAGGCTATTCAAGATGTATTAGTGAAAGCCAATCGTTACTATTTTACTGGTAACATCAATCAATATGTAGATGAACTTCGCTCTAGCGATGGTTATCAATATTTACAAAATGAAGATTTAAGTTTTTATCAACAGTATTTAGAAAGTATGTTAAAAGAAACAGAGTCTTCACAGTCATTACAATTATCAATAATATATGAAAAATAACTTTTGACAAGATATAAGTTATGATAAAATATGATAAAACAAGGGAGGAATAAATAAGATGAAATTAGGTGCAATTGAAGCCGGAGGTACAAAATTTGTTGTTGCGATTGGAGATGAAAATGGAAATGTTTTAGAAAGAGATGCTTTTCCAACAACAACACCACAAGAAACAGTTGAAAATATTTTTAAATTTTTTGATGGAAAGAACATTGAAGCTTTAGGATTAGGATGTTTTGGACCTATTGATCCTGATTTAAAGAGTCCAACATATGGATATATTACAACAACACCTAAACCAGGGTGGACAAACTATAATATTGTAGGAGCTTTACAGGAACATTACCCTGATTTGCCAATTGGTTTTGATACAGATGTGAATGGTGCGGCACTTGGTGAAGCATACTTTGGTGCAGCCAAAGGATTAGATAGTGCTTTATATTTAACAATTGGAACTGGAATTGGTGGAGGAGCCATTGTGGAAGGAAACCTTGTTCATGGTTTACTACATCCAGAAATGGGACACATGATTCTAGAACAAAGAGAAGACGATACTTATAAAGGAAAATGTCCATATCATGGAACATGTTTTGAAGGTTTGGCAGCAGGTCCAGCTATTGAAGAAAGATGGGGAATCAAAGGAAGCGAATTGCCTGAAGATCACCCTGCATGGGATTTAGAAGCATGGTATATTGCTCAAGCATTAGCTATTTATGTTTTAACTTTATCACCAAAGAAAATTATCTTAGGTGGTGGTGTTATGCATCAAAAACAATTATTCCCACTCATTCATAAATATCTTCAAGAAAGATTAAATGGTTATATTCAAAAAGATGAAATTACAACAGATGCCATTAAAAATTATGTTGTTTATCCAGGATTAGGTGATAATGCTGGTGTTTGTGGTGCTTTAGCACTAGCCAAAATGGCAAAAGAAAGATAAGGGATACTCAAATCCCTTTTTCTTATGAAGTCTATTGACAATCATATGCTTTAATCAATATAATCTAGGTAATGGAGGAATTTTAATGAGAAAAAGATTATATAGATCAAGACGTGATGTGATGATTGCAGGAGTTTGTGGAGGAATTGCAGAATATTTTGATGTTGATCCTACAATTGTAAGATTGATAGCTGTTGTTTTGATTTTAGGTTGGGGTTCAGGACTTCTTGCTTATTTAATAGCAGTGCTTATTATTCCTAAAAACCCTTATCAATAAAAGAAAGGTTGAAATCATTATAGATTCCAACCTTTTATCTTTATTTTATATAATATAAAAAGTAGAGCATAGCCCTACAAAAACCTTTATTTTTCTTCTTCGATATATTATATGCATTTTTTACATAAATCATAATATTTGATAAGTTCTACTTCTTTATTCATTATTTTATGACATGTTTTTGTGATAAATAAAACAGTTCTTAAAGAAAATTAAGAAATTTTAAAAGAAATCATAAAAAATCTTAAAACATTGAAAATTGATTCATGTTATTATCAATTTTGTAAACGGAATAAGGAGTGTTTTTATGGAGAGAAAAATATACTTTTTGACGAAAATATGTTTTTTTATTGTTGTTATATTTGTTTCAATATTTTTAAAGACAAATCAATTTTTGGGGTATATAGCCCCAATAGGAGCTTTCGACCAAACGAATACTATCCTTCAATTTAATGAATTTTCAAAGGTTCTTATAGTAAGCAGTTTATTATTACTTGTTCTATTTTTTATCTATTATAGAATGAGTGTTCTTTTATCTACTGTCACATTATTAGATATATTCATTTTACTTTATTATTTTATATATTTTATGATAACATTGACTACTCGATTCTCATTTTATGAATTTTCTGGTGAGTTAGCTCAGTTAACTCTTAGGTTATCTTCAATCACATTTTTGCAATCTTATTTTTTAAAAATAATACCTTTTGGAATCATACTTTATATTCCAATCATATATCTATTCTTTATTCAAAAACGTAATCAATAATATGATTTGAGAACCAAAATATAAAAATGAAGTATATATTTCAAAAATCATTTTTATGACAATCAAATAAATGAAAAAGCTATGTGTATTATTGAACCGCCCCTGTCAAGTAGACAGGTGAAATAATTAAAAATGTTTTTGATGAAGTTGCCGAGGAGACAACTTCATTTTTCTTTATGCAGCTAATGTTGTATTACTTGTATAATGTTC
>NZ_NFLJ01000030.1 GCF_002160865.1 Massiliimicrobium timonense | reverse complement strand
TACGCTTCCACAACTTCTCTATTTTGCCATCCACCACGTTTAACTAAATATTCAGGCATATCAAAATGATACATATTCATAAATATTTCAATTCCATTTTCGTGAGCACAATCAATCAACTGATGATACCATTTTGCTCCTTCAGGATTAATATTGCCATCTTGATCCAGTAATCTTGTCCATTGCATTGATGTTCTAAATGATTCAAAATTCATACTCTTTAATAATTGAATATCTGATTCATATTTGTGATACATATCATTTCCGACATATGATCCCACATTATTGTGAAAAGCATTAATTTCCATATCAGAATACATATCCCAATAAGAACGTAGTCTTCCTCCTACATTATAACTTCCTTCAGTTTGTGGTCCAGACATTGCTGCACCAAAGAAAAAATCTTTTGGTAATTTTATCATCTATAAATCCTCCTCTTGTTTATAAAGGCATTGTAAAAGATATTCTTCTTTGAGTAAATATTTTTTCATTATTTTATAAAATAATTTCATATTTTATAAAATTCTATATAAATTATGAAACATTGTTTCATAATTATTCCCACTGGAAATTTTCTTTTCCAGCACCTATTTCAAAATGATATTTGACAATACCTAAATCAATCTTTGTATAAAATCCTCGCTTTGCTTTGATTGATACTTTATGATGATGATAAATCAGTTGAAATCTTTGTTGATTCAAAGCTGTCGGTGCTAATAATGCATATTTGACTCCTTCTTGAAACCATTTTGGAAAAGGTTCATCTCCTTTAGCAACATCCTTTATTGTTTTACTACGATGCAACTTTCCCTGATTTTTTCCATACCCTACTACGATAACCGCAACCAGCTTTTCATCAGGATTCATTTGCATACATGAAATCATTTTCTTATAAGTCAAAGCCACCCAGCATGTATTTAAACCTAATTGTTGTGCAAATAAAACAAGATGTTCACCATAATAACCACATGTTTCTTCTAAATCTTGACTTCTTTTTCCAATCAATGCAATATAATTTTCAACCCCTTCAAATTGACCATAATGTGCCAGACGACTTTGAAATGATTGTGGTTCATTAGTTATGAGCTGAATATGTAAACCACTTCTTTGATTACATTCTTGTATCTTTCCTTTTAATTCTTCAATGATTTCTAAAGACAAAGGTCTTTTTATATATTGACGAACACTATGACGTTTTTCTATAGCTTCTTTTAAATCCATCAACATCGCCTCCTCCTACATATTTTAACATATGATCGTTTCATACAAAACATGAAAATATCAACTACTATGAAACTTTGTTTCATGTTATAATAGACTTGGTGATAACAATGAGTATAATGACACAATTAGAATTTGAACTAGAATTTTCTCAATCTGAAAAACAAATTGCCCGATATATTTTAAATCATGGCGAAGATGTTTTAAGTATGTCTGTCAAAACTTTAGCGAAACAGACTTATACTTCTCCTGCGACCATTGTTCGACTTTGTAAAAAGATGGGGTTAGAAGGTTATAATGATTTTAAAATCAAATATTCAGCTGAACTTCAATATGATTTACATCATACAGATCGTATTGATGTCAATTTTCCTTTTTCAAAAGAAGATAGTTATCCAATGATTTGTCATAAACTGTCTTCCTTATATCAAGAAGTCATTGCTGATACAATTAAACTCATTGATTTTTCAATGTTAGAAAAAATTGTTGATTTACTGTATACCCATGATCATATAGATATTTATGGTTCAGGCAATTCACTTCTGGCAGCCATGAGCTTTCAACATAAGATGATGCGTATTTCAAGAAATGTCAATTTAAAAATCCTGCATGGTGAACAGATATTTCAATCATATAACTCTAATGAAAATCATATTGCCATGATTATTTCATATTCTGGTGAAACAAACGAAAACATTCAGATTGCCCAAACATTAAAGGAAAAAGGCACTCCTATGATTATTTTAACATCCATTGGTAATAATCGTTTATCACATTATGCAAACTATATTTTAAATATTGGTTCAAGAGAAAAGATTTTTACCAAGATTGCACCATTTGCTTCTCAGATTTCTATTGAATATTTATTGAACATCATTTTCTCATGTATCTTTCAAAAAGATTACGATCAAAACATCCAAAACAAGGTCAGTTATGATAAAAAAAATGACTCTAGACATCCTTTATCCAGTCCTGTCAGTGATGAAAGAAAATAATTTCATATTCTGAAAAAAAATCATAATAAATAGATTTTTTGATATGATAAAATCGCTATGTGGGAGGGAAATAAAAACATGAAATCTTTACAAATGAAATATAATTTTGTACACATTCTTTTTTGGGTATCCTATTTATCTATTTATGGATATATAGCTATATTTTTACAATATCGAGGTTTAAGCAATACTGACATTGGTATTGTCAGTGGTGGTGGAGCCATCTTTTCTATCTTTTTTTCTCCATTCATCTCATCGCTTTTATCCAAAATCCCTCGTTTAAATATTAAAAATTTGATTCTTATCTTATACTTACTGATGTTTGGTATGTTTATCAGTTTATTTTTTATCACAACACCTATTTGGGTGATTATGTTATTTTATATTCTTTTATTAAGTACCGTTGTTTCCATTGTTCCATTTTTATCCATGCTGTGTATGAATTATCTTAAAGATGGACAATATATTAATTTTGGTTTATCACGTGGACTTGGTTCAATTGCCTATGCAACTGGAGCTATCGTCATTAGTCAGTTGATTGAACTCTTTAATCCAACAATCATTATTTTTGCTCATCTTATTTCAAGTATTGCCTTATTATATATGCTTTTTTCTATGCCCGATTATCAGACACATCAACAAGATACCAAAGAAAAACAATCAACAGCTTTTTCAATCATTCAAAATTATCGTACATTTTTTATGATTCTGGTTGCTTTTTCTCTGATGATAGCTGCCTCAACATCATTGTCAACTTATTTAATCAATATTGTAAAAAACTTAGGTGGAAGCACGTCTTTATATGGTGTGGCTGTGTTTTGCATGGCAGCCAGTGAAATGCCTTTGATGTCTGTGACTTTCCGTTTATTAAAAAAATATCGTGCTGAAACACTCATCCTTGCCAGTGCAGGATTCTATCTTATTAGAAACTTTATGATCTGTTTAGCTCCGTCACTTCCTATTCTTTTAATTGGTATGATGTTTCAAGGATTTTCTTATGGTTTATTTACCGCAACCATCACTTATTATGTCAATGATCATTTAGCAGAAAATGATCAAATGATGGGTCAAACAATGATTGCGATGATGTCTACTGGTTTAGGAGCAGCAATAGGTAATATTTTTGGAGGTATTTTACAAGATACTTTTGGCTTAAACAGTATGCTAATTTTTGTTGGTATTTTAACAATCTTAGGTTTTCTTATTATGTTCTTTACACTTAAAAACAAAACCGGTCTATCAAAAAGACCCCTTGTTGAATCATATGAAAAAAACTGATGTTATCATCAGTTTTTTTAGTAATTTTCTGTCATTCTTTCAAAATAAGCTTTTGGATAACCACATGTTGGACATCTTTCAGGTGCTTCTTCTCCTTCATAAATGAAACCACATTGTCTGCATTTCCATCCTTTTGGAGCATCACCTTTAAACGTTTTTCCTTCTTTATAGTTTTTCAATAATCTTAAATAACGGGCTTCATGAGATCTTTCAACTTTTCCAACATTTTCAAACTTAACAGCCAATTCTTCAAATCCTTCTTCTCTTGCTTCCTCAGCCATACGTTTGTACATATCAGTCCATTCTTCGTTTTCTCCTGCTGCTGCCACTTCTAAATTTTCATCTGTTGATCCAATGCCATGAAATTCAGCAAACCACATTTTCGCATGTTGTTTTTCTTGATTTGCTGTTTCTTCAAAAATTGCAGCAATCTGTTCCAGCCCTTCTTTTCTAGCCATTTCAGCAAAATAAGTATATTTATTTCTGGCTTGAGATTCACCTGCAAAAGCTTCCATTAAATTCTTTTCTGTTTTTGTTCCAGCATATTTTGATTTCTTTTCTTCTACTTTTTCAAATTGACTTGCTGGAGCCTTACAAACTGGACATTGGTCAGGAGCATTTTCTCCTTCATAAACATATCCACATACTTTACAAATCCATTTTGTCATTATTTTTTCCTCCTTATTCATCTACTTTCATTATACACCTAAAAAATAAGAAAGCAAGAACTTTTTGATAATAGTAATCATTATTATTTATAAATTCATTCTATGATTGCTTTTGTAAGCATAAACATGTATAATGTGAGATGAAAAAAAGAATGCTATAGTAGTGACTTTTTTAAGCACTAACTTTTCTTTTTGATCAAAATAATGAAACGTCGTATTCATAAATGAAATGACAGTGGAGGTAACAAATGAATCAACAAAAAACAAGGAATCTGGCTTTGATGTCACTTTTTATCGCTATTGAGATTCTCATGGTCATGGTTCCCTTTTTAGGATTTATTCCTATTGGTCCCTTACGTGCAACAACATTGCATATTCCCGTCATCATTGCTGGGATTGTTTTAGGAAAAAAGCAAGGAGCGCAAATTGGTCTGGTATTTGGTTTATCCAGCTTGATTATCAATACCATTCAACCAACAATAACATCTTTTGTCTTTTCTCCTTTTATCAGTGGCTCATTATGGAGTCTTGTTATTGCGATTATGCCAAGAGTATGTATTGGATATATTGCCGGTCTGATTTATGAAAAAGGAAAAAGCCATCCCATACCAGCCATGTGTTTAGGTTCTCTGGTGGGTGCTATGACTAATACAATCCTTGTTTTAGGAGGAATATATCTTTTTTTTGGCAATCAATATGCTACAGCTATAGGATTGTCATTGACTAAGCTTCTTCCCTATCTACTGACAATTATCGCAACAACGGGATTATTGGAAGCGGCTGTTGGAACAATCATTGCAGTTATTGTTTCTCGTATACTCATTCAATTTAAGAAATAAGGTGAAAAAATGTCTAAAAAAATCATTATTGGAATAACTGGCAGTATTGCCGCATTTAAAAGTGTTCAACTGATTAGTGATCTGATCAAAAAAGGATATCAGATAGAAGTGATGATGAGTGAAAGTGCTACACGTTTTATAACTCCTATCTGCATTCAATCACTAACCAAACGTAAAGTCTATGTCGATACATTTGATGATGAAAATCCTGCCATCATTACACATGTTGATATTGTCAAAGATGCTGATTTATTTATGGTCGTTCCTGCCAGTGCACATACCATTGCGAAACTGGCTTACGGAATGGCTGATAATATGCTGACAAGTGCTTTTCTTGCGGCAACATGTCCTAAACTCATTGCCCCTGCAATGAATGTTCATATGTATGAAAATGCAATCACACAAAGAAATATGCAAATACTAAAAGATGCTGGAGTCACATTTGTTGAACCTGTTTCTGGGTTACTGGCATGTGGGGATGTCGGTAAAGGAAAGTTGGCTGATGAAGATATTCTTTTAGAAATGATTGACTATATGTTCACACCTAAAGTTTTAAAAAATAAAAAAATTCTTGTGAGTGCCGGTCCAACTCAAGAAAGCATTGATCCTGTTCGTTTTATCACCAATCATTCCAGTGGTAAGATGGGTTATGCTTTAGCCCGTAGTGCCTTTTTAATGGGTGGGGATGTCACATTAATCAGTGGACCAACTCACTTAAATAAACCCTATGGTGTCAAAACAATTGATATTATAACGGCTCAACAAATGCATGATGAAATTATCAATCGTGTTCAGGATTTTGACTATATCATTATGTCAGCAGCCGTAGGAGATTATCGTTGTCAAAATATAGCTCAGGAAAAAATCAAAAAACATGAAGATACTTTGACATTACAGTTACAAAAAAATCAAGATATTCTTTTGGAAATGGGTCAGCATAAAAAACCACATCAGATTATTTGTGGTTTTGCAATGGAAACACAGGATTTAATTGAAAATGCTAAAGAAAAACTACTGAAGAAAAATTGCGATATGATTGTAGCTAATCATTTAAAAACAAAAGGAGCTGGTTTTCAAGGTGATACCAATGTTGTCAGCATTCTTACAAGTGAGTCTATTCATCATTATGATATAATGAGTAAAAATGAACTCGCTTTTGAAATCTTAAATCAGATGAAAAAATGGGAGGAACAAAAATGTTAATTGTTATTGATATTGGAAATACAAATATTACAATGGGAATCTATCATGAAGATCTCTTGATAGGAACTTATCGTTTAACAACAAAATTTCAAAGAACATCTGATGAATATGGTTTTATGCTTTTATCATTTTTAAATGCTTCAGCTATTACTGTTAAAGATATTGATGATATCATCATTAGTAGTGTTGTTCCTAAAATTAATTATTCATTTACAAATTCTATCAAAAAATATTTATTTAAAGAACCTATTTTTATTGGACCTGGTGTCAAAACAGGTATTGATATCCGTATTGACAACCCTTCTACATTAGGTGCCGATCGTTTAGTTGATGCCGTAGGTGCTTATTATACATATGGTGGTCCCTGTCTGGTCATTGATTTTGGGACAGCTACAACTTATGATGTTGTCAGCCATCAAGGCGAATTCTTAGGTGGAGCAACAGCTCCAGGTATTGGTATATGTGCCAATGCTCTTTCTTCACAGGCTGCTAAATTGCCTGAAATAGAAATTCAAAAACCTGAATGTGTAATTGCTAAAAATACAATTAAAAGTATGCAATCAGGTGTCTTTTTTGGATATATTGGTCAAACTGAATATTTAATTCAACAAATCAAAAAAGAATATCAGCAAGATATGAAAGTCATTTCGACAGGTGGTTTAGGAAGAATGATAGCAAAAGAAACTGCCCTCATAGATATTTATGATGCTGATTTGACTTTTAAAGGATTAAAAATTATTTATGATAAAACAAAAAGAAAGCAAAGCTTATAAACTTTGCTTTTTTATATAGAGCCACTTTATCAATTGAGCCATCATATATTGTTTATCAAATAATGTCATAAGACGTTCTATACCTATTTTATCATGTTCTGGATAAAGTAATAAATGAAGAATAACCCCAACCAGACCTCGACCATTCAAATGTTCTACAATATGCCAATCACCTAAGAAAACCTTTGAAAAATCACTTTGACAATATTCTTGAAAATCTTTCAATATATCTTCAGTCAATATATCAAAACGATAAACATAACTGACATCCCTTTCCATCAGTTCACAAATCCAGTCAAGAATGACATATAAATAATCTTGTATCATTAAAGGTTCTTGAAAATGTGTTTCCAGAAAATGTTGATATAAATGATCTTGACTGCTGCTGTTTGTATATTCTCTTATCTTTCTTTCTGTATAAAGGACTTCATGATATATGATATCAAACAAAGACGTTTGAAAAGGTAAAAACGTATAACGATTCCCAACATATTTTTCCATCGCTTTTTGACCTTGAAGATAACCTAAACGAATCAATCGATCAAGTGAAGATCGAGAAAAATCCATAAAGCCATGAAGTTCTATTTGTGGGTGGGTATAGTGAATAGATGGACGATGGAGATAATGAGAATGTTTCACTGGATATGCTAAATCTATAACCAGAACTTCATCAGCTCCCATAGCAAGTGCTAAATCTATTGGAACATTATCAAAATAGCCACCATCAATATAAGACTGATTGTCAAAATGATGGATAGGAAATAAAGGAAAACATGAAGCACTGGCTAAGAGATAATTATAAATATGTTGACGTGGCATTTCTTCTTTTGTGATATAGAGTGGCTTGAGTGATGGATAGCGGACAGTACATAAACCAAAATCAATGGATGATTGAAGCAGCACATCTTCCTTTAACAATCGTCTGATCAAGTATTTTAAAGGTGTAATATCTGCTCCTTTTTCTTTCACATAAGTTTTAAAAAATGAAATAGCAAGATGAGATTGATCCAACATTGTTTCTAAATCACCACCTATTGTTGGCAATTCATTGGAAAAAATATCTTTTTCATCGACAGTTTCCCATAAATGCAAAAGAACATCTATATCCTTTTGAGCTAATAAACAAGCATTCAAAGCTCCAATAGATGTTCCCGTCACAATCTGATAATCCCATTTTGATTCATCAATGGCTTTCATAAATCCTGCTTGATAGGCTCCTTTGGCTCCTCCTCCAGCAAGAACAATCGCTTTTTTCATGCATAATCTCCCCTTTGACTCTCTACTATCATATGCGAGAATTGTTCAAGGTAGACATCAAATTCTTGAAAATCTATCAAATGATATTCCCAGTTAGGCGAACCAATTTGACCAGGTACATTAAAGCGACAATCACTCTGTTTTCCCATAATATCCCAAACTGGAATAATGACTTCTTCAGCTTCCAAATCCAAACAATAATGCAATATTTTCTGATACAAATGTTTTTCTGAATATTTTTTTAATTGTTGTTCCAATGTTTTATATTCTTCTTTTTTTATGGTCTTTAACCACCCATTTAAAGTATCGTTGTCATGTGTGCCACTATATACAACAACTTTTGAAAAATCAAAATCTGAAGCATAATGAAACTGAAAAACATACATTCCTTTAAGATGATAATGATCTCTCAACTCATAAACTTCTGGTCTTAAATCACCTAAATCTTCAGCTAAAATAGATAAATGGTCCACTTGAGCATATAAGGCATCAAACAAATCATATGCAGGTCCTTCAATCCACTTTCCAATGACAGCTGTTGGTTCACTGGCTGGTATTTTCCAATAAGTATCAAACCCTCTAAAATGATCAATTCTGACACGATCATACATCTGTTGCGAAGCCTTCATACGATCCACCCAAAAGGCATAATGATGTTTTTTCAAATATTCCCAGTCATAAAGAGGATTTCCCCATCTTTGTCCAAATTTACTAAAATAATCTGGAGGTACTCCTGCTACAAATGAAGGTGTTCCATCTTCTTCTAATAAGAAGCTTTCACGATTTTGCCAGACATCAGCAGAATCTAAGCCAACATATATAGGCATATCCCCAATAATTTCAATGTTATTTTGATGAGCATAATCTCTTAATTGTTGCCATTGCTGGAAAAAGAAATACTGTAAAAACATCTGGTAATCTATTTCCTTAGTAAAAGGTAATAATGAAAACGTATAATCATGATGATAATTTTTATATTCTTCTTCCCATTCAATCCATGATTTTTCTTGATGATGCGTTTTAAAAACACGAAAAATAGCGTAAGGATATAACCAAGAATGATTTTTTTCTACAAAATCATGATAATTGTCATCAGCATGGAAACGTGAAAAAGCCAATTGATAATATTTCTCTTTTTGTTTTCTGATACTCGTATAATCAACATATAAAGTCTGATTGACTTCCTCTTTGACTTCATTCTGTTTCAATAAACCTGCTTCAATCAATGTTTCAATATCCAAATAGATTTCATCACCAGCATGGCTTGATAATGGCTGATAAGGAGAATTCCCATATCCTAAAGGATTCAATGGCAGAATTTGCCATATATGAATATGTGCTTGAGCAATCTTATCAACAAATTGATATGCACTTTTACCAAAATCTCCTACTCCATATTGGCTTGGTAAAGCCGAAATAGGAAAAAGTATTCCTGTTTTTTTCATAGTTTCCACCTAATATCCAATATTTTCTTCAATAATAATGACGTGTATGCGATTTTTTTGTCCTTGATAACCTAATTTGACATAACTTGAACAAATACGATCTTCATTCAAACAATCTTGGCATTTTCCTACACGTGTACATGGTGTTTTTTTATGCAGACGTAAAGCATTGGCTGGTGCACTATATTCACGAATATGATTGATTGCTTCCTGTTCATTGATGAAAATCTTATTTAATCCCGCAATAACATAAACATCTTTAGGTCCAAAAATCATTGCTGATACACGATTTCCTCGTCCATCAACATTATATAAGCACCCATCCATAGTCAAAGCATTGGTACTTGTTATAAAGATATCAGATAATAGACCTTCACGTAATCTTTCTACAACTTGTTCTTGAGATAGCCCTTCTTCATAACGATCAATGAAATGAACATCACTTTTCTTAATCAAATCTATCACACCCAATCGAGTAAGTGTCACACTCCCACCAACAGCAACTTTCTTTTGATCTGTCAAAATATTTTTTAAATAATGATGAAGTTCTTCCTCGTCTTTAACAATCATACAACTCATATTATTTCTTTCAAAAGCTTTGATAAGCTGATTTTCTTTTATGTGTAATAATGTTTTATAATTTTCATCCATCTTTTATCCTCCTATATGAATAAGTGTCCTATCTGATAAATTAAGAATGCAACAAGATATGCCATACCCGTCTGAAATAAAACTGTTAAAATAGCTTGTATCCAGGAATGAAGTTCACGTCTGGTTGCTGCAAAGGCAGCAACGCAAGGCATATATAAGACAGTAAAAACTAAGAAAGCAAATGCTGATAAAGGTGTAAATATACCAGCAAGAGCTTGATTAAAAGCAGCCGTTGAAGAAGATTGTGTTAAAACGGTCAATGTTGAAACAACAGATTCCTTTGCTGTAATTCCTGTCATTAACGCTGTAGAAGCACGCCAGTCATTGAATCCCAGTGGTGCAAAGATCGGTGATACAAATGAACCAATGGCAGCCAGAATACTTTGTGAACTATCAGAAACAAAATCAAATGTAAAGCTAAAACTTTGTAAAAACCAGATAACAATAGAAGCCATAAAAATAATTGTAAATGCTTTATGAATAAAATCCTTAGCTTTATCCAAAACATTTAAATAAACATTTTTTAGAGTTGGAATACGATAAGCTGGGAGTTCTAAAACAAATGGAACAGGCTCTCCTATAAAAACGGTATTTTTTAAAAGTATTGCTGAAATAATCGCTAGCAGTATACCAATACAATAAATTGTCAACATGACAATAGCTGCTTTATGTGGAAAGAAAGCAGCAATAATCATTCCATAAATAGGAAGTTTGGCACTACATGACATAAAAGGTGTTAAAATAATGGTCATCTTACGATCACGATCACTGGATAGAGTACGTGTTGCCATAATGGCCGGAACACTGCATCCAAAACCAATCAACATAGGTACAAAAGAGCGTCCAGAGAGTCCTATTTTTCTTAATGCCTTATCCATAACGAAAGCTACTCTGGCCATATAACCACTATCCTCCAGCATAGATAAAAAGAAAAATAAAATCACAATTACAGGTAGAAACGACAAAACACTTCCTACTCCTGCCAAAATACCATCACCAACTAAAGAACGCAACCAATAGGCTACATCATTAACTTCCAAAAGATGAATAATCCAATTAGAAAACTGTCCTATAAGACTATCCATAAGATCTTGCAAAGGTGCACCTATAAGTGAGAATGTCAAATAAAAAATAAATAACATAATCAAAATAAAAATAGGGATACCTAAAAATTTATGTGTTAATAAACGATCGATTTTTTCTGAACGAATCTGTTCTTTGGTTTCACTTTCAATAAAAACTGTATGATGGCAAACATCTTCAATAAAAGAATAACGCATATCTACCAAAGCTGCTTCACGATCAGTTCCTGCTTCTTCTTCCATTTTTTCTAGAATATGCTCAATAATATGACGATCTCCTTGATCAATATGCAACTTATCAAACATATCTTCATCACCTTCAATGATTTTTGTAACACAATAACGCAAAGGTAAATGCAAAGATTGAGCACTCTGTTCAACAATATGCGATATAGAGTGAATGGCCTTATGAACAACGCCATGACAAATATCAATATGATGTGATGATTGATCTAAGTTCTTTTCAATCGCAGTAATAACATCTTCAATACCCTCATTTTTACTTGCTGAAATAGGTACAACATCCATTTCAAGACGTTCTTTTAGCCCATCAATATCAATACTGTTACCACTTACAATAACTTCATCCATCATATTTAAAACAAGAATCATTGGAATATTTAATTCTAATAATTGAGTTGTTAAATAAAGATTTCTTTCCATGTTTGTCGCATCAATAATATTAATAATTAAACATGGTTTTTCCTCTAATAAATAACGAATAGAAACTATTTCTTCTGAAGTATAAGGTGACAAAGAATAAATACCCGGTAAATCAATCAATTCAAGTTCATCTTTATGTTTTTTTATAAACCCTGTTTTTTGTTCTACTGTGACACCTGGAAAATTACCGACATGTTGTGAAGAACCAGTTAAAGCATTAAATAAAGTTGTTTTTCCACAATTTTGATTTCCAATCAAAGCAATCTTCTTAATCATGATCTACCACCTTTACTTCAATTAAAGAAGCATCCTCTTTCCTCAAAGTCAAAACATAACTTCTTAAATAGACTTCTATTGGATCCCCCATAGGTGCTACTTTTCTAATTTTAACTAATGTATGGGGTGTTAAACCCATTTCTAATAAACGTCTTCTTAAAAGTCCCTTTCCATTCACAGCAACAATCTGTACTAATGTCTGAGGACTCATTTGATCTAAAGTCATACCCTCACCTCATTACCTAACCATTATAACGCATTTTTTTATCAATGAAAATATTATCTTTTGACATTTTTTTATACAAAAAAAGAGTTTTAAACATCACGCCTAAAACTCCCTTTATCATCTAAAGAACATTTTCCTGATCATCAAAGACACTTTGATTTCTTAATTTTTGTTTTTGCATATACAAAACATAATCAGATTCCTCAATATCATCACCTAAAGATTCTACATTTCGAGGATTATCCATATTATAAATATAAACATATGCCTGATCTTTCACTTGACCATCTTGATCTAGAATATCCATAGAAATCTTATTATACTCATTATCTTGATTGTGTTCACCAAAATAACTTTCCAGTTCATCTAAACATTGAGCTGTTTCTTCATCCACATCATAGAGTTCACCAAAAACAAGATGATCCCCCTGTGGTAAAAAAGCAGGATAAACGACTCCAGCAATCGTCATTAAACTTCCTTTTATATAACCATCACCACAATAAACACTACGTTCTCTTAAATAAATATCGTGATTATACATTCCTTTTCTCAATGTTCCATAAACAAAAACACGTACCATTAATGTGTTGCACCACCTGTCACTTTAATATCATCCTCTGTTGTCACAATAGCTTCAATCGCTGCGATTAAACCTTCAACGATTGTATCCAAACTCATACTTGCTGTATTTGGTCTTGTAATCACTTGTTCTGGTAAGAATGGAATATGAATGAATCCACTTTTTTTACCGGGATATTTCGTTTCAATAATGTGACGTACACCATATAAAACATGGTTGCAGACAAATGTTCCAGCAGTATTGGATACAGATGCAGGAATCTGTTTTTGACGAATATTTTCAACCATCGCTTTAATTGGTAAATTAGAGAAATAAGCTGCTGGTCCATCAGCAAAAACAGGTTCATCAATAATTTGTTGTCCAGCATTATCTGGAATACGACAATCATCTATATTAATCCCAATTCTTTCGACTGTCATGTCTGTACGTCCTCCAGCCTGTCCAACTGATAGAACAACATCCGGATTTTCTTTAGCAATCGCTTCATCAATGACTTTTAAAGATTGATGACAAACCGTTGGAATTTCTAATTTGATAATTTGAGCACCAGCAATTTCATCTGGTAGTTTTTTCACTGATTCAATGGCAGGATTAATTTTATCACCACCAAAAGGATCAAAACCTGTAACTAAAATTTTCATTTGCAACCTCCTAGAATGCTAAAACAAGCATTAAAACAATATGAATCACAATCATAATTAAAGCAATTGGAGCCTGTGCCTTAATAACTGCCCATTTTTGATCTTTTGTTTCCAAAACCGCACAAGGAACAATATTAAAGTTTGCAGCCATTGGAGTCATTAAAGTTCCACAATATCCTGCCGTCATACCTAATGCAGCTACAATTGAAGGATCTCCTCCTTGATTAATAACAAATGGAATACCAATTCCAATAGTAATAACTGTAAAAGCAGCAAAGGCATTTCCCATAATCATTGTAAAGATGACCATACCTAATACATAAACAATCACTCCAATGACAATGTTTCCAGAAGGCACGACACTAGAAATAATACTAGAAATCACATCTCCTACACCAGCTTCATTAAAGACACTACCTAAAGCACCTAATAATTGTGGTAATAGACATGATGCTCCAACTTGCATTAATAAACGTGATGTATCACTACGTGTTTCAGATAATTTTGGTTTACAAATAATAATTGCTAAAACAAATGCAACTAAACAAGCAATTCCTGTCATAACAGCCCCATCTAAAGCTGTTGGATCACCACTGCTGCTACCAAATGAAAATAATTGGAATGAAAAGAAATTACTTAACTTTAAAAAGAATGTTTGAGCTGTATCTTTATTGTATTGAATCAATGATAAAATCAATGCCATAACACCAATAGAAACAGCAGGAACAAAAATTTTATTTCCTAATTTTTCACTAGATTGTTGACGGAATTCATGTGTTGATTCTTCAAATTCACCCATTTTAACTTGATTTGTTACTGTTAAACATCCCATAACAACAAGCATAGCCCCAATCAATACATTAGGTAACACTTTCCCTAACATAAAGATAACACCTAATAGAGCCCAAAATAAAGTTGTTCCTATTTTTGCTTCTTTATTACGTGTTGCACGATAAGCTGTATCAAAGCTTACAAAAGAACATAAAACATAAAAGAATTCAGGAAAATAGATTGTTAAAAAATCTAACATTATTTATTTCCTCCCTTCTTGATTTTTCTATCATATAAAAAGACTTGAATAAAAGCCAAAACAATAGAAATCGCTGCAATATAAATAGAAGCTCCTGCAATACTTGCTAAAGTGACTTCTGTAAATCCAGCTTCAGCCATTGTTCCATACATCAAAACAACACCACTGGCAGCAGGGAAACAGTTTTGAGCAAAGAAATTTCCATAGTTTTCAACAGCAGATGATAATCCTTTTAATGATTCTTCTTCATCTTCTGTCAATTCTTCTCCTTTGACTTTTTCACCAGCAGCCTGTGCCATTGGCATAATTAATGGTCTGACGAATTGAACAACCCCTCCAATTCTGATATTTAAAGCTGAGGCTATAGTACGAATAACGGAATAAATAGCCAACACTTTACCAGCTGAGGCATTTTTAATTTTTCCAATCAAATAAGCTGCCCTTTCTTTTAATCCATATCTTTCGATAATCGCAATTACTGGGAAAATAATTAAAAAGATGGACATTAAACGATTGGAAACAAAAGAACTTCCTAATATTTCTAAAATCTCTATGATATTCATTCCAGAAACAAGTCCTGTGACAATTCCTGAAATAATAACAGTTGCCAAAACATCTAATTTAAAAGCAAAACCTACAACGATGATGACAATCCCAATCAGTGTGATATACTCCACAACTAAACTCCCCTTTCAAATAATGATAAAATCATTATATATGATTTTTAAGATTCTTGCAAGAAAACATATAAAACTCTTTTCGTTTTTTCTACTTCTTTATGTTAATATAACAATTTTTGGTAATCTTTTTTCTATTTTATATAAAAATAGTCTTTATTTTTTTATTGAAAAGAAAAAAGATATTGTAACCCTATCTAAAAAAGAGTATAATTTCTTTAATTATAAAAAGGGGGATTTTTATGGAAATTAAAATCGAAAGAGCAAAAACACTAAAAACAAAACCAGATCAAAACCATTTAGGATTCGGTCAATATTTTACTGACCATATGTTTATAATGGATTGGGATAAAGATGTCGGATGGCATGATGCTCGTATAGTACCTTATGGACCTATTGCGATGGATCCAGCAACAATGGTGCTTCATTATGCTCAAGAAACATTTGAAGGATTAAAAGCTTATCGTAATCCTCAAGGTCAGATTCTATTGTTTAGACCAGAAATGAATGCTCGACGTATGATTAATTCAAATAAACGTATTTGCATGGCAGAATTGCCTGAAGACATGTTTGTAGAAGCTGTCGAAGCACTTGTCAAATATGAACAAGACTGGATTCCAACTGCTCCAGATACTTCACTTTATATTCGTCCATTCATGTATGCTTCTCAACCTGGTGTCGGTGTTCATCCTGCCAACAGTTATCGCTTTATTATCATCTTATCACCTGTAGGTGCCTATTATCCTGAAGGTGTCAACCCTGTCAAAATCTGGGTTGAAGATGAATATGTTAGAGCTGTTAAAGGTGGGACAGGTTTTACAAAATGTGGTGGAAACTATGCTGCCAGCATTGCTGCTCAAGTGAAAGCCGAACAAAATGGCTATACACAGGTATTATGGCTAGATGGTGTGCATCGTCGTTATGTTGAAGAAGTTGGAACAATGAATGTCATGTTCTTGATTAATGATACGGTTGTAACTGCTGCACTTGAAGGTTCTGTATTACCCGGTGTCACAAGAGATTCTATTATCCATATTTTAAAAGATATGGGATACAAAGTTGAAGAACGTGATTTAAGCATTGATGAGCTGATGGAAGCTGGACGTACTGGCCAATTAAAAGAAGCATGGGGAACAGGAACAGCTGCTGTGATTTCACCTATTGGTGAACTTTGTTATAAGGGTGAAAAAATCACTATTCATGATTTTAAAACTGGACCACTTACACAAAAACTTTATGATACATTAACAGGTATTCAATGGGGAAGACTGGAAGACCCTTATCATTGGACAAAAGTCATTAAATAAAAGAAAAACGGTTATCTTTAATGATAATCGTTTTTTATGATTCACGTTTTTCTATAGGTTGATATTCCTTTAATTCGCCTACATATTTTGTAGCTGGACGAATAATACGATTAGAATAAAGTTTATTTTCAATATTATGAGCAATCCATCCTACTGTTCTGGCAACAACAAACAATAAGGTATAAAGGTCTTCAGGAATATTCAACATACTATAAACAAGTCCACTATAAAAATCAACATTTGTACAGACATGTATTCCTTTACGTTCATAAATTTTCGCAACAGCAATCTCCCCAAAACGTTTATAGAACTTATATTCCTGATAACGTCCTTTTTCAATCGCCAGTTCTTGACATTTTTCACTTAAGATTTCACTACGTGGATCACTTAAAGTATAAACCGCATGTCCAATCCCATAAATCAATCCACTGCCATCATTAAAATCCTTATCTAAAATACGATTAATGATTCTTTCAATATCCTCGTCCAAAGCCTCTATTGAAATCTCTCCAATAACTTTTTCCATCTGTCTTTTAACAGCTAAATTGGCACCCCCATGTCGAGGACCTTTCAATGAACCTATTGCTCCAGCAACAGCTGAATAAATATCCGTTCCTGTTGAGGAAATCACAACATTCGTAAAAGTAGAGTTATTTCCTCCCCCATGATCAGCATGTAAAGCCAAAGCAATATCTAAAATTTCTGCTTCCTTGTGTGTAAACTGTCCATCTGGACGTAATAAAGACAAAATCATTTCAGCGATACTCAAATCTTTTTGAACATGATGAATAACCAGACTTTTCTCATCAAAATAGTGAACCTTTGTCTGATATGTATAACAGACAATACTTGGTATTTTAGCCAATAAATTAATTCCCTTATTTAATGTTTCCAATATACCCGTATTATCTGGATCACCATCATAACCATACAGCATCAAAACTTCCTGTTGTAATTTATTCATTAAATTTTTAGCAGGAAAACCTAATATATTGGCTTCCAAATAATGTGGTGGTAAAGCATATTGCTCACTTAAGATTTTTTTAAATCTTTCAAATTCTTCTGATGTTGGTAAATATCCAAAAAGAATTAAAAAACAGACTTCTTCAAACAAATATCTTTTATTCTCTTTAGGATAACGAATCATGTCTTCTACATTGATTCCACGATAATAAAGACGTCCATAATCATCTTTCTTCTGTCCATCTATCTTTTTATATCCCACAACATCAGAAATTTTTGTTAATCCAACAAGAACTCCTGTTCCATCTTCATTACGTAATCCTTTTTTTACAGAATAAGTTTGATATAAAGCATTATCTATTTGATTTTCTATTAATGATTTTTGAAAAAAATCTTGAATTTGATCATTCATGATTTCCACCCCTTTTCTATATTGGTACTATTATAACACTATTTTGTATAATTGTATACAATTATTATGGGTTAAATCCATCCAAAATATTGACAGGCATATTCAATACCATCATCATAACTTGCTTTTGTCACAAAAGAAGCTTTCTTTTTCAATTCTTCACAGGCATTTCCCATCGCAATAGATGTCCATTCTGGTTTAAACATAATCAAATCATTATAATCATCCCCAAAAACAACAACATCTTCTTTTGTTCCACCAACATATTCTAACATACGCATAATACCTTGATCCTTTTCATCATGTTGATAAGTTAAATAGTCCTTCATAAAACGGATATGTCCTAAAGAATCTAATAAAGTTAATTCATGTTCACGATTTTGATCTATCGCAATATAAATCTTATAATAGTCTTTTATATCTTCGTATCGTAAAGATGGATCGTAAAAATAACGTGTTGGTTCTAAACGATACCCTACCTGTTTAATAAATAATTCATCATTCATTAAAACATCAATACTATCATTAGGCGTAATCAATAGACCAAAGCCTTTTTGATGAGCTTCATAGCATAAAGCTATCGCTTTATCTCGATCAAGTGGTCGATTTTCAATGACCTGATCATTAATAGTAATAGCAGCCCCTCCATTGCTGACAATATGATGAAATCCTGCCTTTTTTGCAAAATCTTTTGTTTTATAATAAGCTCTCCCTGTAGCAATACAGACAAAATGTCCGTTATCCTGTAATTTTTGAATCGTTTTTTTAGCACTGGCAACAAGTTCACCTGTCTGTTTATTTGCCAATGTTCCATCAATATCAAAGAAAAAATATTTTTTTTGCATCCTCTTTTCCTCCTGTTTTCTATTATACCAAATCCTGACTTTGATGAAAATACTGATATAAAAAACTCATATGCAATGGTGATAGGACAATTCCCACAATGCCAAAAAAATGAATATGCACGACCATCGAAACAAGTAATAAAAAAGCCGGAATTTTTGTTTCTTTATTCATGATATGTGGTTCTAAAAATTGATGAATCATATTGATCAGAATATATAAACAAAAAAGATACAGTGATTTCATATAAATTCCTTGAAAAGCATAAAGAAGCATCATTGGAATTAAAATAATGCCAACCCCTATAAAAGGTAAACCATCTAATAAACTGATCGCAAAAGCATAAGATAGTGCTGGTTCTATATCCAAAATCATAAAAGCAATCCATAAAATCATAAAAGTGACAAACATCAAAGTGAATTGACATTTGATATAAATCCATAAACTTTTAAGAACATGATTTTTAAGTTGAACAAGTTTGATATATGTCTGATGCGATATAAATCTTAAAAAACAACTTTTCATATCTTCATAGTCTAACATAAAAAAGAAGGTAGAAATCATAAAGATAAAAAAAGAAAAGAGAAATGAAGGAATGGATTGGATAAATTGTGATGCAAAAGAGATAGCTTGAAATATGTTTTGATGAATCCAGTTTTGAAATATAACAATGATATCTTGTGGTAAGAATAAAAAAACTTGTTGAAAACTTCCTGTGAGTTGATTCATAAAAGGTAAAAAGACGGAATCATAATAAACTGGCAACATTTGAAAAAACTTGATTGCAAAAGAAAATAATGCCATAAAACCAATGGCCAGTAAAAATGCGAAAAACAGGTAAATCATCAACAACAAAGAAATACCTATTGCACTTGTCTGGAGAGGAATTTTATGTTGCACTCTATCAATAAGTGGCTTTAAGATAAAAAAACATAGAATCGCCAATAGAAATGGAAACAACAAAGCAAACATATATTTAAGGAGCATGATATAACAAATCAAACGACATCCTATGACAAAATATTTCTTATAATTCATAGACTCACCTAATGATATATATGTCACAAATAAAAAAATAAGTCCATCAAGACTTATTTATACACATACCGACATAAATCGACAATTTTCTTATCAAAAAGATGATACGATATTCATGGTGAAAAACAATGTATATATATGACATAACAAACAATCAATATCAATTTCCAATCTTAGATCCAGATTTTTCATACCAACATATTGATTATCAGAAAAATCTTTATCCTTTTTTCAAACAACTTCATATTCCACAATCCGTCCGCTTTTTAACAGGCATTTATATTGAATATCGTATTCTTCCTTATTTTATTGAAGAATATCCACAACTCTATTTTCATGTTTCTAAACATCTGGTAGAGAAAATGAAAACTTATTTTGATTTTGGAGATGTTCATCTCTATTATGAAAGATCAAATTTCTTCTTTATGGTCATGTTCAATACAAATGAAGATCTCATCGAAATTGCTTTTATTGAACTCTATCATTATCTGCAAGATAAAACATTTGAATATTTACATCAAACATGCTCATTTCAAATCAAATGTGGTGCTTATGTATCTACTGTAAACATTCATCCTTATAAACTCTTTGACCTTTCTAAGGAACAATGTCAACAAATTCTTTCTAAAAAAACAGCTCATATCTCGGTTTATAATTTGAAACTTTTACGCTGATATTGTTCTAAATACTGATAGATATAGATTATTCCTTTTTTATAAAGCCATAAGACAAAAGGTGTACTCAAACAGATTGGAATAATGAAAATCATTGACATAGAAAATAAAGAATTGATTCCAAAGAAGTCATGCATAACCATTAAAATCAAATAGAAAATAATCGCAATTGTACTTGTAACCATCACTCTAAGGCGATTTAAAGGTAAACAAACAACAAAAACAACAAGGAAACTGATAAATCCAGCCACAAGATAGTAATAAGTCGATAACATACGTTCATCAAAATGCAGTTGATAACCTATAAAAGTAATCAAAAGCATATAAGTGATCATTGTCAAAGCACAAGGAACTGCTGTAGAAATCACATGTTTTAAAAAGCCTTGTGATGATAGAGATGAAGAACGTTCTAACGTCAATAAAAAACTTGGTAAACCAATAGCTAAACCACTAATTAAACTCAACTGTAAAGGCGTAAAAGGATAACTCATTCTTAAAGCTGCAAAAACAAGACAAAGAATCGTGGAATAAATTGTTTTTGTTAAATAGAGTGAACTCACTCTTTCAATATCAGCAATGATAGCTCTCCCCTCTTTGACAATTTCTACCATAGAAGCAAAAGAAGAATCAAGCAAGACAATATGTGCAGCTTGTTTTGCAGCGTCACTCCCAGCTGCCATTGCGATTCCACAATCTGCATCTTTTAAAGCCAGTACATCATTCACTCCATCACCAACCATCCCAACAACATGTCCTCTGGCTTGTAAAGCCTTCATAATACGTTGTTTCTGTTCTGGCTGTACACGACCAAAAACATGGTAATGAGAAACAATCTTTTCCATTTCCAATTCATCTTCGGGCAAAGTAGAAGCATCAATATACAAATGTCCGTCTTTTAACCCTGCCAATTGGGCAACTCTGGCAACCGTGACAGGATTATCCCCCGATAGAATACGAATATCTACATGTGCATTTTCAAAAAAATGTAATGTTTCTTTCGCTTCTGGACGAATGCAATCATAAATGATAATTAATGCCATTGTTTCAACTTTTCCAATACGTAAAGTAGAGGCATCAATAGAATCTGTCTGCCCTAAAAGTAAAACACGATATCCTTTTTGGGTATATGTTTGAATATCTTTTAACACAGGATGATTGACAGGTAATAAAAATTCAGGTGCACCTAAAACATAATGCCCTTTTCCTACAATCGTTAAACCACGCATTTTTCGTTGTGATGAAAAAGGAATATAATCCTCTATCTTTTGATGGTCTGGATAAAAGAAATAATCTTGCAAAGCTAATTGTGTCGCATTCACATCATCACACTCATGAGCCATCACACCCATCACAAATTCAATATCCTGTAAATCGTAAGGCTGATACGGAATCAATTTTTCAACTTTTAATTCTCCTGTTGTAATTGTTCCCGTTTTATCAAGACAAAGAACATCTACTCTAGCCAGAGCTTCAATAGCCTCCATTTCTTGAATTAATGCTTTTTTACGTGCCAATTTTCCAACTCCGATAATAAAGGACAAACTCGTTAATAAAACAAGTCCCTCTGGAATCATTCCGACGACACCAGCCACCGTTTTTACAATCGCTGTCGCTAAATCATTTGGATAAGCACTACGTTGTGAAAAAAATAAAACAAGCCCCACAGGAATAATGACAACACTTAATATTTTAATGACTTTTTCAATAGAATCTTTCATCTCTGAAGAAGCATTATTTTTATTTTTAGCTTTATGAACAAGTCTTGTTGAATAGTTATCATTTCCAACACGGATCACCTTTGCATAAGCACTTCCAGCCACAACAAAACTACCAGATAGCAATTCATCATTCATCTTCTTTTTGACAGGTTCAGATTCTCCAGTCAACATAGCTTCATTCACTTCAATACCATGTGACTCTAAAACAATACAATCACTTCCAATCTGATTTCCTGTTTCCAGAAATATAATATCATCTTTGACAAGTTGTTCAGTAGGAATCACCATCTCCTGTTGATCACGAATGACTTTTACTTTTTTAACAGTGACAACTGTTAATTGATCAATAATCTTTTTAACTTTAAATTCTTGATATATACCAATAAAAGCATTAACAAAAATAACAACCATGAATGTCAGATTTGTCCATCTTCCTGTTGATATAATAATAGCTGCCAAGAAAACATTTAAACAATTAAAGTAAGTCAATGTATGCTCTAAAACAATCTGTTTTTTCGTTTTAGAAATATTATCATGAGAAACATTAACCAATCCTTGTTTGATACGTTCACTGACTTGTTGATGTGTTAATCCCATTAATTTGATATCTTCCATTTCATCACCTGCTTTTTATAATATACATAATTGTTGTGAAATCTCTATGAATACCAACATCATTATTATATCATAAAATAACATATAAAAAATAAAAAAACCTCAATAAATGAGGTTGACGACATATGGTGGACCCTGAAGGACTCGAACCTTCGACCGATCGGTTATGAGCCGATAGCTCTAACCAACTGAGCTAAGGGTCCAAGTAAAATAAAAAGTGGTATTCACCACCAAATTCATTAATGGTAGCGGGGAAGGGATTCGAACCCCCGACCCACCGGGTATGAACCGATTGCTCTAGCCAACTGAGCTACCCCGCCATGTAGTGAATCGTTTTTATAAAGAATGGTGGTTCCGGCCGGAATCGAACCAGCGACACGAGGATTTTCAGTCCTCTGCTCTACCGACTGAGCTACGGAACCAAAACAAATGGCGGTCTGGACGGGGCTCGAACCCGCGACCTCCGCCGTGACAGGGCGGCATTCTAACCAACTGAACTACCAGACCATTTGGTTGCGGGAGAAGGATTTGAACCAACGACCTTCGGGTTATGAGCCCGACGAGCTACCAGACTGCTCCATCCCGCGATATTTAAATGGCGGAGGTTGAGGGATTCGAACCCCCGCGGGACTTTCATCCCCTGTCGGTTTTCAAGACCGATCCCTTCAGCCGGACTTGGGTAAACCTCCGCAACATAATGGTGGAGCTTAGCGGGATCGAACCGCTGACCTCCTGCGTGCAAAGCAGGCGCTCTCCCAGCTGAGCTAAAGCCCCATTACATGGTCGGGAAGACAGGATTCGAACCTGCGACCCCCTGGTCCCAAACCAGGTGCACTACCAAGCTGTGCTACTTCCCGATGACTTATTTGATTGGCGCGCTAGGCAGGAATCGAACCCACAACCTCTTGATCCGTAGTCAAGCACTCTATCCAGTTGAGCTACTAGCGCCTCTTAACAGTGCCATTCAATAATATCACATTTCTTATTCAATTGCAACACTTTTTTTCATTTTTTTCAATTCTTTTTTCGAACTGATTTTTTATAACTGGTGCCCAGGGCCGGAGTCGAACCGGCACGGATTTTAAGGTCCGCAGGATTTTAAGTCCTGTGCGTCTACCAATTTCGCCACCTGGGCAACGTTGGAGGTTCCAGCCGGACTCGAACCGACGATGACAGAGTTGCAGTCTGTAGCCTTACCAACTTGGCTATGGAACCAACTTCCTTAACTCGTTGCTCACCTAGTATATAATATTTTCCACATTTATGCAATACCTTTTTTACATTTTTTTAAAGCCATTTGTTTTTTGATTGCTGCCTATTTGATTTTTTCTTCTTAAATCCATTATTTTTTTCAATCTAAAAATTCCATTTTTTTATAAAAAATATTATTTTCTCATAAAAAAAGAGATATCATATTACATATCTCTTATGATTCTAATTTTTCACGGCGCTTAGAAGATTGTAAAAATTTCTCTTTCAATGTCTTTTCATCCTCATTCATAATAGCCTGTTTTAATTGATCAAATTCTTTTTCAAAACGATCCATTGAAGCTAACAAGTAATCTTTATTATGAAAAAATAATTCTGTCCACAAATCCGCATTAATATTAGCAATCCTTGTCAAATCACGGAAAGAATCCCCAATATATTTACCTGTTTCATATTTTTCATCATCACTATTCATTAATGCAACAGCTAAAGTATGTGGTAACTGCGAAGTAAAAGAAATAATTTCATCATGATCATAGGGACTCATGATTTTTACACTTTTAAATCCCAACTGTCCAACAAATTGGCACATCCATTCTATTTTTTCTTGATGATTGTGTTGATGTTGAATAACAATATAATTTGCTTTCGCAAAAACTTCCTTACTGGCATAAAGATACCCCTTTTTTTCACGTCCAGCCATAGGATGACCACTAATATATTCTACATCTTTATCAATCATAGAAAGAGCCTGCTGTAAGAAATAAGATTTAATACCGACAACATCTGTGACAATACTTCCCTTTTTAAAGTGATGTGTCGCAATAAAATCCAGAACTTTTGATGGATATAAGCAAATAATCGTTAAATCACTTTGAGCAATCATATCATGTCCATCCTGATAACCTTCGAGAATACAACCTTCCTCTTTTGCCATCTCCAAAGTCTTTAAATCACAATCCACACCATAAACTTCATATCCCAGACCTTTCAATGCTTTGACAAAACTTCCCCCAATAACACCTAAACCAACAACTGTAATTTTCATAAACTTCTTCCTTAAAAAAGAAAGGACTAATGTCCTTTTTTTCCTTTCGCCAACATTTTGAGTTTATAATCTAATAATCTTTTTGTTAAATCAACATAATACATATGAGGATATTCTAAACGGAAGATTTCATCCCATAATAATTGTTTTTGTTGTTGAGAATAAATCCTAATTTCATCTAATGAATAATGTGGATAAACATTTTTTCCCTCATCAAAAACAAGTGTCTGCAGGGGATGAATTTCATATGTTCCTGCATATAATGTTTTATGTTTCCATGAATCTAATTGATGATAGATTGTTAAATCTTGATTTTCATCTAAAACTTCATCATGGAAAGCAATAATATCTGCAATTGCTTTTTGAGTTTCTTTTTCAATTAAACGATAAACTTTTTTAAAACCAGGATTTGTAATTTTTTCTGTATTTTCAGAAATTTTTATTTTTGGAATAATTTGTCCATCTTTTTCAATGGCAGCCAATTTATAAACACCACCAAATACAGGTGAAGATTTTGAAACAATCATATTTTCACCTACACCAAAAGAATCAATTTGAGCTCCTTGTTCCAATACTGAGCGAATTAAATATTCATCTAATGAATTAGATACTGTAATTTGACAATCGTGTAATCCAGCCACATCCAACATCATTCTCGCTTTTTTAGTCAAATAAGCAATATCCCCACTATCCAAACGGATTCCTTTTAATCTTTTTCCCATTGGAGCCAGCACTTCCTCAGCTACTCTAATAGCGTGAGGCACACCACTTTTTAAAGTATCATATGTATCTACCAACAAAACACAATTATCCGGATAAGTCAACGCATAAGCTTTAAACGCTTCATACTCACTATCAAATGACTGCACAAAAGAATGAGCCATTGTCCCTAACACAGGCATATGAAAATCTTTTCCAGCCGATACCGTTGCACTTCCTACAACACCACCAATATAGGCCGCTCTCGCTCCATAATGAGCCCCATCATAACCCTGAGCACGTCTTGCACCAAACTCCATAACTGGACGTCCTTTGGCTTCTTGAACGATACGTCTTGCCTTTGTCGCAATCAATGACTGATGATTAATTGTCACAAGTAAGAAGGTTTCAATCAATTGTGCTTCAATCAGTTTCGCTTTGACTGTAATTAATGGTTCATAAGGAAAAACAGGTGTCCCTTCTTTCACCGAATAAATTGTTCCAGTAAAATGAAAATCTTTTAAATAAGCAAAAAAGTCTTCATCAAAAACATTCAGAGATCTTAAATATTCAATATCTCCATCACTAAAATGCATATTTTCAATAGCTTCAATGAGCTGTTGTAAACCTGCAAAAATGACAAACCCACCTTGATCAGGATTCTTACGATAAAACATATCAAAATAAACAATTTCATCTTGCTTTCCTAATTTAAAATAATTGTATGACATCGTTAATTCATAAAAATCCATAATTAAAGTAATATTTCTTTCACGACCAACATAGTTTTCTTCCATTATTGAACCCCCTATCATTTTCATTATCATATACCAAATCAAAAAAAAAATAAAGTCTTATTCGTTTCTTACAAAAAAAGTAGCCACTTTTTTTGTAACTACTTTCCATCAAAAAATCACGATTCATTTTTAGCTTTTTCATAAGCTTTGATGACAGCTTCTTTCAATGCTTGAGAAGATTTTGTTGCTCCAGAAATCGTATCCACATCATAATGATTCTTTTCTTTCATAGCTGTAATCATTTGTTCTAAAGCAACTCCTCCAATAGAAGGTGTTTCATTATGTTCTTTAATGACAATATCTTGAATACGATCATCTTTAAATGTTGTTTCGACTTCAAATTCTCCACCATATCCCATTGCCGTCGTTGTATAAGTGCCATCTTTATATTGGTTTTTCTTTGTTTCTTCATTTTTCTGTGGACTACATCCACATAACAAAAAAACTACAAATAGGATGAATACTCTTTTCATCATTTCAACCTCCTATTTATAGTTTTTGCTTAATTTTCAATCTTATGCATTTTTTAAAAATATAAATCATAGGTTTCTCTTTGATAAGGCTGTGGCACTGGTGGAATCTTTTGGAAAACAATTGGGATGAGCAATTGTTGTTGAGGATGAATCATCAAATCATCATCCAACTGATTCATCACCTGAATCCATGCCACCTCACTATGCAAAGTTTTCGCAATACGATAAACATTGTCACCCTTATGAACTGTATATAAGATAATCTCTCCTACACGTGGATTGACAATTCTTTCATCATCATACATATATGGATTATACATGATTATCACTCCCAAGATAATATATGTATTTTCGATAATCATGTTTAGGCAGTTTTCACTTATTTTGTTGCCATTTTATTCAAAGCATCTTTTGCAGCCTGTTGCTCAGCCTTTTTCTTGCTTGTGCCTTTTCCTATTCCTAGACACATATCATCCATCATCACAGCCACTTTAAATTCTGGGGCATTAGATGGTCCAGATGTTTCTAAGAGTTCATATGTTACGGTACGACGTTGATCGGCTTGAATCAGTTCTTGAAGCGTTGTTTTATAATCTGTAATATCATCATAATCTAAATCATTAACATGTCTAAAAATCGTTTGATGTAAAATTTTTAAAACTTCATCTTTACCACAATCCAAATAGAGTGCACCTACAAAAGACTCAAAAATATTAGCTAAAACACTCTCGCGCTCACGACCACCACTTTTTTCTTCTCCAACCCCTAGATAAAGGAGTTCTCCAAGTCCCAGTTCTTTAGAAAAACGTGCCAGTGATTCTTCTCTAACTAGCTTACTACGTAACGTTGTCAATGTTCCTTCTGGGGCATCGGGAAAGAGCTTAAAAATAAATTCTGATACATATAACTGCAAAACAGCATCACCCATAAATTCTAAACGCTCATAATCTTTATGCACATAATGAGATTCATTGGCATAAGAAGCATGTGTAAAAGCTTCTTTATAAAGTGATAAATTTTGAAATGGTATTTTTTCTTTTTGTAAAAAATCTAATATTTTCATTTTTGGCTTAATCCTTCTTTCATTTGTCCAACAACATCCATTTTAACCATCTGATAAGCTAAATCCATCGCATTAGAAAATGCTTTTGCATCGCTGGCTCCATGGGCTTTGACAACAGCTTTTTCAAATCCCATCATCAAAGCGCCACCGACAGATTTATAATCAAATTTTTCTTTTAAACTATATAATGATGATTTTGCTAGTAATGCTCCTAGTTTTCCCTTAAAAGAAGACATCATACTTTCTTTAATCATTTTCATTAAAGTTCCTGCAACACCCTCACAAGTCTTTAAAGCAATATTCCCACTAAAACCATCAGTGACCACAACATCATAATCACCACTGAGGATATCGCGTCCTTCTACATTGCCAACAAAATGCAAACGATCACTTTGTTGTAATAATTGATAAGCTTTTTGATGTGTTTCATCTCCCTTTTTTGATTCCGTTCCAATATTCAATAAAGCGACACGAGGTTGCTGAATACCACGTATATTTTTGGCATAAATATATCCCATAATTGCAAAATCATAAAGCTGCTCTGCCGTATTTTCAGCATTGGCACCAACATCCAGCATGGCCATACCTTTGCCATTATAAGTTGGCATCATAACCATTAAACATGATTTTTCAACACCTTCAATACGTTTTAAAAATAACATTGCACTCGTATAAAAAGCCCCTGTAGAGCCACAAGAAACAACCCCATCGACAATTCCTTCTCTAGCCATCATCACAGCTTTTACCATGCTTGATTCCTTTTTACGACGCACTGACATAATTCCATCATCCATTTTCACAATATCTCTGGCATCGACAATATGAATATGAGGATAACTTGATAATTTTTCTAATTCTTCTTTTTTCCCAGTTACATAAAGTTCTGCATCATGATGGCTTTTTATAAACATCTCACAAGCTTCCACCACAATTGCACTTCCTAAATCTCCACTCATTGCATCTATTGATAATTTATACATGTTCCATTCACTCCTTGTTTGTAAGTATAACATATTTAATCAACATATTCATTATTCACTTTCAATTTCTCTTGAATCTGACTCATGATTCCTTGATACTCATGATTTTGAACATAATCATAAATCATTTCTTGGGCATCTTTTCTAGCCACTGATAAAATCGGAAAATCTTTCATCACATCTGCCACCAGAAAAGTCGGCAAACCACTTTGACGCTGTCCCAAGACTTCACCGGGTCCTCTTAATTTTAAATCATACAAAGAAATTTCAAAACCATCATGACTCTTTTCTAGATACTGTAAACGCTCTTTTGCTTCTGGTGACGAAGAAGCACTCATCAAATAACAATAAGCCTGTTCCTTCCCACGTCCAATACGTCCACGTAATTGATGTAATTGACTTAACCCAAAACGTTCAGCATTATAAATAACCATCATATTGGCATTTTTCACATCAACCCCTACTTCCACAACCGTTGTGGAAACAAGAATTTGAATGGTATTATTTAAAAAACCTGTCATAACTTTTTCTTTATCTTCATCTTTCATTTGTCCATGTAATAATCCAACATGATACTGTTTTTGAAAATATCTTTGCATCGCATCAGCAATCTGCATCGCACTCTTAGCTTCCAGATGATCACTTTCTTCTACCAGAGGACAAATCACATAACATTGACCCCCACGTGCCAGATAATTCTTTAAATCTTTTAGAATAGGTTTCATTGAAGCAGAATGAATATACTTGGTAATAACAGGCAATCGTCCTTGAGGCATTGTTTTGATGGTTGACACATCCATATCACCATACATAGAAATAGCTAAAGTACGGGGAATAGGTGTAGCACTCATGATTAAAAAATCAACCTGTTGTCCTTTGTTTTTCAATGCCTTTCTTTGCATTACACCAAAACGATGCTGCTCATCAGTAATAACGAGTCCTAGTTTAGAATAAACCACTTTATCTTGAAATAAAGCATGTGTTCCAACGATGATGTCTGCTTCTCCTTGAGCTATTCTTTGATAGCTTGCTTCTTTTTCTTTTACTGATAAAGATCCCGTCAATAATTCAATACGAACAGGTGTTTCTTCTAAAAAATGAGTTAAAGTCTGATAATGTTGTGTTGCTAAAATTTCTGTAGGAGCCATCAATGCTCCTTGAAATCCTGCTAAATAATTAGCATATAAAGCAGCCAAACTGACAACAGTTTTTCCACTTCCCACATCTCCCTGCAAAAAACGATACATCATATGAGGACTTTTTAAATCTTCCACAATATCTTTAATAGCCTTCTGCTGATCTGTTGTGAGTGGAAAAGGTAAAGATAAAATCCAGTTTTGAAAAACAGTCACATCAAAATCTTTAGCCATCCCAATTTCTTGAATACGCTGTTGTTTAATCAATTGCATCGTTAATTGAAATTTTAAAAATTCCTCATATTTTAAATATTTTAAAGCTTCTTGAATATCTTTTTTATTTTCTGGAAAATGAATACAATACAGAGCATTTTCCTTACGAATAAGATGATGTTGAATTAAATATTTTTCAGGAATAAAGTCTTCAATCTGTTGATGTAAAAGATGTAATGCTTTTTTGATATATTGTCTAAATGATTTTTGAGTTAACCCTTCTTTTAATGAATAAACCGGATAAATCCCTTTTATTTCCTGTAGAGGTTTGACTTTTAAATCTGAGGCTGTGATACGATGGTTTTGACATTTTCCTATGATTGTCACAATTGTATCTATTTTTAAATATTGTCTTAAAAAATGACGATTAAAAATAGTGACTTGAAAATGTTGTAAATAACGATCCTCGACTTCAAATGTCATTCTTGACATTCTGCCTTTAAAAAAAATCTTTACGGGTGAGATAACTGTCCCCTCAATAACAACATGATCATCTTCATCTGTAGGATATTGTTCTTCAATGATTTCATAACGATACGGATATTGTGATACCAAATCTTCTAATGTATGAATATTCATTTGTCTTAAAAGTTCTAAACGTTTCTCTGTTGTTTTTAATAAGCGAATATCTGTCATCTTCTCACCACCTGTCGTTTATTGTATCATAAATTTAAAAAAAAGATACTCTCTATTCAAGAATATCTTAGATTATACAAAAATCAATAACAGAATAAACATACTTATAATAGATATAATGATGCTTAAAGAATTTGTCGTCGCTGGCATATCCCCACTATATCCAATCTTTTGACAAAAGACAGCTGAAACTGAAGATAACGGAGCTAAAAGAGCCATAATTAAAATTTCTTTAGCAAGTAAAGGTAATGGTAAAATCATAAAAGCCACTCCTGCCAGTAGCAAATTTCCAGCAATTCTTAAAACGATAATTTTTATCACGTGCAAAGCTTCATGAGAAGCCACTTTAACTTCCAGCATTAATCCAATCATCATCATTGCTAAAAAGCTATTCCCTGCCCCAATAGTCGTTGCGATAGATAGCACAAACGATGGAAACTGTAACTGAAAAATAGCCATCAAGAAAATCAATAGATACACATCAAATGGAATAGATGAAAACAGCTTTTTCAATGTTTCCTGTAAAGAAAATGAATTTTCACCACTTGCCACATGATCAGCCAAAGCATATGTGATTCCCAGTCCCATCAAAGCATTTCCAATATCAAAAGAACATAAATAGACAACACCCATTCCTGGATAAAATGCCTGTATAAAAGGAAGAATGAAATTACCGATATTATAACCTGAAACATTAATCATATAAGTTCCTTTTAAAATAGGACGTTCTTTTCTTGAAGCGATATACCCCACAACAATCATCAAAACATTAGAAAGAATACCTATGATTATTAAAATAATAATGGTGATATCTAACGAAATCCCATTGGCACTTGTCAGCAAGGCACAAGGCAAGGTGACATTCATAATAATGGTTGCTAAAATATTGGCATCCTGTTTTTTTAAAACTTTCCATTTCTTCAATGTATAAGCAATCACAATAATAAGTACAAAAGTCAATGACGTTATAAAAACATCAAACATATAAACCCCTTCTTTCTCTATGCATTATAACATGTCTAAATATAAAAAGAAAAAACAAGCAACATTTGAAAAAAATTGTGAAATCAAAAAATGATTGATATAATAAATATCAAAGAAAAACAGGAGGATATTATGATTCAAGCGATATTTTTTGACATTGATGGAACATTAGCTAGTTTTCAGACTCATCAAGTTCCTTATTCAACATTCCAAACTTTAAAAGCTTTAAAAAAGCAAGGTATTAAATTATTTATTGCGACAGGTAGAGGGAAAGATGGTTTAGATATATTAGAAGGTTTTCCTTTTGATGGTTATATCACTTTAAATGGACAATATTGTTTTACTCATGAAAAAGTTATCTATGAAAATACAATTGATCCATTAGACATTCAAAGTTTATTAGATTATTTAAAAGAAAAACCTTTTCCTTGCGGTTTTACTGAAGAACATACCAAATATTTTAATATGCGTAATCATCTGGTTGATGAAATCCACAAAATCACTCATAATGATGATCATCCAGCCAAAGACTGTAGTGAAGTCGTTCATAAAAAAATTTATCAGTGCATGTGCTTTGTTGATGAAAAAGAAGAAAAAGAATTATTAAAAGTCATGCCACATTGTCATGCTTCCAGATGGTATCCAACATTTTGTGATATTTCACCTATGGGTGGTTCTAAACAACATGGTATTGATAAATTTTTAAAATATTATGATATAGATTTATCTTCAACAATGGCTTTTGGTGATGGTGGAAATGATATCCCCATGTTACAGCATGTAGCCATCAGTGTTGCTATGAATAATGCCAGTGATAAAGTTAAATCCGTTGTAGACTATGTCACTGATGATGTTGATCATGATGGCATTTATAAAGCCTGTTTACATTACCATTTATTAGAAAAATAAGAATAAGGTTCTGCCCTATTCTTATTTTTTCTCTAATCTTTTTTCAATTTCACGAATCACAATTTTCATTGCCTTAATACGGGCATATTTTTTATCAACTGATTCAAGAATATACCAAGGTGCAAAAATTGTATTAGTCTTTTGCAACATTTCTGTAATAGCATTTTCATACAAATCCCATTTTTCACGATTACGCCAATCTTCTTCTGTAATCTTCCATTGTTTTTCCGGTGTATTTTGACGTTCCGTAAAACGTTCTAATTGCGTCTGATTATCAATCTGTACCCAGAATTTAATAACAATGGCACCCCAGTCATAAAGTTCTTTTTCAAATTCATTCATTTCATTATAAGCTCTCTGCCAATCATTTTCACTACAGAAGCCCTCTAATCTTTCAACCATGACACGACCATACCATGTTCTATCAAAAATCGCAATATGTCCATCTTTAGGCAGACGTTTATAAAAACGCCATAAATAATGTCTATTCAATTCACTTTTATCAGGAGCAGCAATTGGATAAACTGTATAACCTCTTGGATCAAGTCCAGAAGTCACTCTTTTAATATTTCCACCTTTTCCAGCTGCATCCCATCCTTCATAGGCAATAATCACTGGAATCTTTCGACGATAAAGTTTATTATGTAATTTCATTAATTTTTTACGGCATTTTTTTAATTCTTTACGATATGTTTCATCACTGATGCTCACACTTAAATCATAATCATCCAAATGAATCATTTCACGCATTTCAAAAACGTTGTCAATCAAAGGAGCATCCTGTTTTGGATGATCAAGATGTTCTTGAATACAGCTCATTAATGTTTCTAAAACTTGTAATTGTGCTAATTTTTTATTTGTCGCATCAATCACATACCAAGGTGCATAAGAATCATTTGTCGCATTCATATAATCATCATAGATATCAAGATATTCTTCATAATGTTTATTCTGATATAAATCTTCATCACTGACACGCCATTTTGTATTTTTATTTTTTAATAATTTATGCATACGCTGCGTTTGTTCATATCTGGAAATATGGAAAAAGAATTTAATCACAAGATAACTATTATCCACTAATGTTCTTTCAAACTTTTGAATACTTTTGATGCGTTGATGATATGTTTTTTTAGAAATGGTCTGATGCATGTATTGTTTTGTTAAATCGTTCATCCAGCCATGATCATAAAAAGTGGCCATACCATTTTCCGGAATACGCAAAAAATAGCGATATAAAAATGGACGACGTTGTTCATCTTCACTGATCTTATTCATCGTTTCAACATTATAAAAACGAGGGTCCATATTTTGAATCACTTTTCCAAGTGTTGTCCCTATGCCAGATGCTCCCCATCCTTCAAACAACACAATGACAGGTAATTTCTTTTCTTTTAATATCATCTGTTTTTTAGACAACTCCAGTTTTGCATTTTCTAAACATTCTTCAATATCGGGCGCAATTTCAATTTGTTCAAAATTATAATTCTTTAACATAATTCTCCTCCTACCTACATAATTTTATTTTATCACTTTTATGTAAGCGTTTAAATAAAAAAGCCAATCAAAATAAAAATAATACCCATAACAGGCATTATTTTATCAATTGATATGTTCTTAAAAGTTGTTCAATCTCATAAGGTTGAGGACAACCATTTTCTCCTAAATGAATAGCAGGTTTTGTCTTGCCATGAAAATCACTGCCACAAGTATATAAAATATTTAATGCTTTCGCTTTTTGATAAAAATAGTCATTTGTTTCTGGTGTATGATAACTTGAAAAACATTCTACCCCCTCTAAACCTAAAGCCACCATTTCATCAAATAATTCATATTTTCCTTTCAAATTATTACCCGGATGTGCCAGTACAGCTATACCACCATGATGATGAATCAATTGAATTGTATCTTCTAATGTAGGAAAATAAATTTCTGTATAGCATGGCTTTCCCTGTGCATAATAATCCCAATAAAAGTTCACATAAGGATTATCACTACGTGAACCTCCTTCACGATAACATTTCAACAATTCATGATCTTGATATCTTGGATCTTTCAATAATGCTTCTCCAAACATTTCCCCTGTATAAACACCGTTATCAGACAAAGCATCAAGCTGTTCCTTTTTCAAATCAAAACCTAAAGCATTAGTCAGTTCCAATTTTTTCATACTACAGGCTAATTCCTGCTTTTCAATACTTTCCCCTAATTGATTTAATGATGGATCATCATCAATACCATAACCAAGTACATGTAAATTAACTCCTTGATAAGTACAGTCAATTTCAATGGCTGGAATATATGTTATGCCTAATGCCTGTGCCTGTTCTTTAGCTTCCTTATTCGCTTTGATCCAGTTATGATCAGCAATGGCCATAATACGAACACCTGCTTCATGACACATTCTAACAAGTTGTTCAGGTGAATATTCCCCATCGTCACTATATATACTATGCATATGTAAATCAATATGACTCTTATTCATCTTCTTTTTCCTCCATTATTTTTTGCATACTCATTCGATAAAGTCCTGATTCAATCAATGGATACAAATCTTCCACATCAACAATTTGTGGCTGATGTGTAGCTGGAATACCTGAAAGATGTATATCACTGACATCATCAATCACATCACTAAAGATGCCAATGATTTCTGGATTCATAACACAACAAAGAGTTGTCAACTGTTTTTCCAATAATTCCATAGGATTGGTTTTTAATAACTGATCTTGTTGTTGTAAAGTATAAAATGGTAAGTATCGTAATTCTCCAGCAAAATGTGTAAATCCATCATACAATGTTCCATTGATAATCATACCACATCCAATATATTCCACTAATGGCTGATAAACCAGAACCATATGTTGATAGTTTGGATATAAAGCCGAAAAACCAATACTGGCAATATTCACATCATTTTCAATGATAATCTGATGTGAGTAAAAAGTCTGGATATATGCTTTCAAATCCATATTCTCAAATGCCTTAAAATCACAAACATCTACTATTCCATCATGACAAACACCAGGTACACTCAAGCTCATCATTGTTATGAAATGATCATTTTGAATTATCTCTATCAAAATATTTTTCAATTCATCTTGTCTAAGACATAAAAAAGATACATGTTTTTTTAAAATAATATGATTAAACAAATCCACATCTATACAAATCACTTCATCATGATCTTTTTGTTTTTTTAAAATCACCTTTAAGAGATGACAATAATCCTTATTCAAAACATATTGTTTTGATTTTCTTCCTCCTGTTGAATCATTTTCGCCAATAAATAAGATTTCTTGACTTTTCAGCAATTCCTGTAAAATATTTGTAATAGAAGCTAATGATAATTGTGTAACACTGGCAAGTTCTGCTTTGGTCCAGATTTTCTTTTGATAAAAACATTTTCTGATTTTTTGTATATTCATGAATTTCAAATCATTGACTTTTGACAAATTATCCCTCTTTTCTCACTTTCGTCAAGACTTATCGAAAGTTATCTTTATCATAGCATATCCTTATTCAAAAATATATTCATTTCCCATTTTTGAAAAAAATTCCTTTTAGAATTTATCGTGACGCATTGAAGAAAATTAAGTATAATGAATAAGAGGTGGTTTTCATGAAGACAATAATAGAGCGTATAGCACACGATTATAAACTCAATGATAATGATCTCTACTTGATTCAATACATCATTGATCATAGTGATGAAGTTATTCATTTATCTACTCATCAACTCGCTAAAAAAACATTTACAAGTGCTACAGCTGTCATCAGATGTATTAAAAAACTTGGTTTCGATAACTATAATGATTTTAAAATTCATCTGCAGTCATTTTTAAGTCAGTATTATTTAAAAGAAATGGAAATTCTTTCCCATGAAAACTTCCAATCCATTAAAGATAAATTAGCAAAAATTGAAACAGGAATCATTAATCAGACCAAAGATTTCATATCAATAGAAAATCTTCAAAAAGTCATGTCATTGCTTTTACAAAATTCTTATATTGATATTATCGCTAATGATACTAATGCCTGTATTAGTGAATATATAAGTCATTTATTATTAAGTACGGGTAAAATTACAACTGTTTATCAAAATAGAGATAAACAATTATGGTTAGGTTTAAATGTCGATACTCACCATACTGTTATTATGGTAAGTAAAAATGGAAAGGATCAACATCTTTTAAAGATTGCTGATATTCTGATCAAAAGAAAAATCCCCTTGATTATTATTACAAGTCACAAAGAGAATGCTCTAGCAAAAAAACAAGCTCTAATATTATACGGTGTCATTCATGATGAATTTGAAAATCTTAAAGATATGGTTTTCTATATTTCTTTAAAATATATTTTTGATTTAATTTATAGTATTATGATTTCAGAAAACCTCCAACAAGCAAAAGAACTTGATCAACTCTATGGAACATTATATGAGCGTAAAGATGGCAGTCGTTGACTGCTTTTTTGTTGCAATGCAACTGACAAATATGCTTTTTTACATTATTTTTGTAACATCATTGCATAACACTTTCAAAGCCTTGTCATACTCAAAAAATACGCTATGATAATCATGTTAAAAGTTTAAGATGACTTATCAAGAAAGGGGGATTATTGATGATTGGAACCATTGCTGCCATACTTACAACATTATCATTTTTACCACAGGCTTATCAAGTTATCAAAACAAAAGATACATCAAGTATTTCTTTAGGCATGTATACGATGTTTGTGTTTGGTGTTTTTCTATGGATTATTCATGGATGGAATATTCAGGATTATAACTTAATTGGAGCTAATACGATTACCTTTGTATTTGCTTCTATCATCTTAACTTATAAAATCATATATAAATAGGAGGAAACAAAATGACTTTAAAAAAGGATTTTTTATGGGGCGGTGCAGTTGTCGCCCATCAAGTTGAAGGTGGATGGCGTGATGGTGGCAAAGGTATCAATGTATCAGATATTATGACTGTAGGTAGCCATGCCAGTCCAAGAAAGATTACACCTGTCATTGATGAAAATG
>NZ_NFLJ01000003.1 GCF_002160865.1 Massiliimicrobium timonense | reverse complement strand
GCTAAACATATTATACACAAATCATTGCTTATAGTAAACACTATATAATATTTCTAACCTCTCTATTATTTATATACGCAAAAATATTTCATTTTTCTTTTTTTATTTTCAATTTTATATAAAAAACCCACTTTTTTCTAAGTAGGCTTTTAAGTTTCTATAGTTTTTCATAAATTCCAGCATTTTGACAATATATGACAATGGACAATCCATAACATAATATGAAAAAGATACTAATAACTCCAACACTCAAAATATTTGTCATTAATAAATCTGTCTGCATCATATTAGCAAGAGCATGAACTGAAAAATATGATGATACACTCATAATTAAAAATGGAACGACATAAATAAATAATAATTCTTTTTGAATACCTTTCTTTAATGTCTTTTGACTGATTCCAATCTTCTTTAAAACTCGATAACGTTCTTTTTCTTCAAATGCATCATTATAAAGTTTCATAAAAATGATACTGCCACTTGCAAAAATAAACACCATAAACATAAAGATACAAACAGGATATAACATTTTTATCCATTGAATAGAATCATTCTCTGTATCCATCTTAATCATTCCCACATAATCCGGCTGATTTTGTATGTCCTGTAAAGATGCATTAACCATTTTAGGATTATCAATTTTATAATTATATACATATAATGATGTTCCTATAGATTTTAAATCTTCAAATTCTTCATCACTCACACAATAAAACGATACTTGTTCTTGAAGATAACCTAAATAAGGAACTTGTGTATTTGCAACGGTTTGATAAGTTTTATGATTCAAAACAACATCTTCTAATCGACCATCTGTTAATAATGTCATTAAATATTGATGTTGTAAATCTATAACTTGATTATCTTGAAGTTGAGGTAAATCAAATTCCTGCTTAGAATCCTTAGCTAATTGTTTTAATTGTGAATAAGGAATCACAACATAACTGTTATCTTCATATTTTTCATTTACCAATGAAGGATCTATTTGTACAATTTCAATATGAGATTGATACTCTATATCATTATGTTTTTCTATTTCTCCAGCAAATTCATTTTGCAAATGATCTTTTTGGCTAAATATCTGATAAGTGTATATGTTTTCAAAATCATGAATTGTCTGATAACGATCATACATAGCGACTCCAGTTGCTAGAGCAGTGACAGAGCAAATCATCAAAACTGTTACAATAGCATAAGTTCGATAATTTTTCTTCATACGATAAATCATTTGATTCATCCATAATGTTCTTTGATATCTATAAAGAAAAGTTTTATGTGAAGCTAAACTTTGATAAGTTAAAGGAACAAAGCCACCAAATAACAAATAAACACCAACTATCACAAGAACCACAGCTAATAATGAATTAGACATGGTTTCCATACCACCCTTTTTAATAGCAAAATAATATCCTAAAACAAGAATAATTATTCCTAATAGTGCTTTTAAAAAGAGAATAATTTTATTTTGTTTAATGTATTCATTTTGACGATTAGCACTGACCATATCTAAGACACTGCTTCGCATTAAATTCACATATCCTTTGAATACAAAAATGAAATAAACAATCAAATAAAGAATACAACTCCATAAAACAGCTGATAAAGACACTTGAAATGTTAATTGGACTTCTATATCTGAAATTGTTATTAAAATCATTGTAAACAATTGTGAAACCAAAATTCCAAATCCTATTCCCATAATCAAAGAAACCAAACCAATCATTAATGTTTCTAACATATATAGTTTCCCAATTCTTTGATTAGTGAGTCCCATAAAAATATAGATTCCTATTTCCTTTTTACGCTTTGTCAAAAAAACATTTGTTGCATACCAAACAAAGAAAAACATAAAACAAGATAAAACAATAAGAACACACTGAATAACAATCTTTAAATTACGACTATTCATTTGACCTAATGACTCCATAATGGGTGAAGCCATAAGATTAAAAAAATTAAATATAATCAAAACAGTGAAAGCGAGTGAAGCAATTAAAGAAATATAATTTTTAAGACTTGCTTTAAAATTAATAAAAGACAATTTGACAAGGCTCATGCAAAATCACTTCCCATAGCAATCTGTGTATCAATAATACGATCATACAATTCTTTTCGACTATCTCCTCTTGTTAAACGACATTTCATCATGCCATCACTTAAAATATACACATCTTTTGCATAAGAAGCACTGAAAGGATCATGTGTAACCATGAGGATCGTTGCTTTTCCTTCATCATTAATCATTTTTAAACGTTCTAATAAATCACGACTAGAACGTGAATCTAAAGCTCCCGTAGGTTCATCTGCAAATAGTATTTCTGGTTCACTAATTAAAGCTCGACAAGTTGCTCCTCTTTGTTTTTGTCCACCTGACAGTTGATAAGGATATTTTTTTAAATGCTCTTTTAAACCAAAGATAGAAGCTAAGTTTTCACTTTTCGCTATACAAACTTGAGATGAAACACCATTGAGGGATAATGGTAAAGCAATGTTATCTTGTAAAGTCATTGTATCTAATAAATTATAGTCTTGAAAAATAAATCCTATCTTATCCCTTCTTAGTTTTGATAATTCTTTATTTTTCATTTTTGTTATATCTTTACCATCTAATAAAACCATTCCCTGTGTAGGTTTATCAATCGTTGATAAAATATTCAGTAAAGTCGTTTTTCCACTTCCACTAGGTCCCATAATTGCAATAAAATCATTTTGATAAATCGTTAAATCAATTCCTTTTAATACTCTTGTCTGAAATCCTCTTGTCCCATAATTTTTCACAAGACCTTTGATTTCTACAATCTTTTTTCTATCCATAAATTATTCCTCCTAACACCTTCATTGTAAAATAGAACCTCTTTGAAATCCTTACATTTCCCTCACAATAACCTAGCTTATCTTACATTGATTGAAAGGTTAGCGATAAAAATAATCTCTTTGATCTTGAAAAGATATTTTTACTTTTGTGTATCTTTGATACTCACTTTCTACCTCGATTTGATGTCCTAACTGAGATATCATTTTTTTCACCATATATAATCCCATTCCTGTCGATTTATATTGCCCATTATGATGATTCATACCTGTATAGCCTTTATCAAAAATTCTTGGTAAATCCTGTGTTTGAATACCTTCACCATTATCCTCAATCCATAAATCAATATCTTTTTCCTGTTGTTGTATCCATACTTTTAAACAAGGACTTTCTTTGGCATATTTAATAGCATTACTCATAATCTGATCTAATATATAAACTAACCATGTTTGATCACTATAAACTTGAACATCTTCCACTTGTACATTGATCTCAAAATGCTTTTTGATAAAGAAAAAGCGATTGTTTTTTAATGATTGGTAGACACAATCTCTTAAAGAAACAGGCTTCATATTGATATCATATAATTGACTTTGAATTCTTGTAATGATTAAAACTTGATTGAGATATTGATTCATTTTTTCTAATTGTTCCTGCATATCTTCTTTTTGTTGAAAATGAGAATTTTTTTGATTCATTAATAAACTGGCAGATAGCGGAATCTTCATTTCATGACACCATTTTGCAATATAATCTTGAAGATCATAATTTGCCTGATATTGTGTATTGAGTTGTTCTTGAAGTATTGCGATATCATGATAAGCAATATCAATATTTTCATAGCGATCAAACTGTGAAGCAATGATTTCTTTTGAGTTAAGATATTCTTTCTTTTTATCTTGAAGATGTATTTCTTTGAAAAAATCTATAAGTAAAAACATTGTAATTAAAATAATAATGACTACATCTAAATAAATAAGGTATTGTATATTAGCATGTGGTATTAAGTATATAAAATAAAGATTATATGATAATATGATGAAAATAATGATCAGTAGGTAGACATAATATTTTTGAATATATTTCATGGAATATAATAGCCCTTTCCTTTTTTTGTATAAATCATATCTTGTTGGCATGTTTCTTTGAGTTTTGTTCTTAAACGTGATATAAGCACAGTAAGTGAATTATCAGATATAAATTCATCCGTATTCCATAATGTTTCCATAAGTTCTTGTCTTGAAACAACATTTCCTTTTGATTCTAATAACAAACATACAATTTGACTTTCAGATTTTGTTAGAGGTATTTCTTTTTCATAATAAAAGAAGCTGCCTTTCATTTTATCAAAATATATATTTTCATTAATACGCATCTGATCTTTCACTTTATATTGATACGTTCGTCTAAGAATGGCTTCTATTTTTGCTTTTAAAAGTTCTAAATGAAATGGTTTATCAACATAATCATCTCCACCCTGTAAGATGGCTCTGATTTTATCATGATCATCATTTCGACTGCTGATAAAAATAATAGGGACTTCTGATATATTTCTGATTTGGGTACACCAATAAAACCCATCATAATAAGGCAAATTAATATCCATTAAGATTAAGTGTGGCTTATAATTCATAAAATCTTGCATAATATTCTCAAAATGTGTTGCTGTAACTGCTTGATAACCCCATCTTATCAAAAAATCTTTGATTTCACGTGCAAGTATATCATCATCTTCAACAATCATTATATGTATTGGATTCATCAAATCACCTCTCATCTTAAAACTATTATATCGTTTTCTTATCACTATAAAAAGAAAAAAGCATAATATTACAAAACTGTAACATTATGCTTAAAATTGACCTATTTAAGAAAGCAAATTTTGCTTATAACCATTTTAATACATCTTCTTCATTATGTATTTCTAAAATATGTATTCCTATTGTATCAAGACTTTCTTCACTACTTTTTTCTAACTTGATTTCCAGCTCTGGTGTAAGCTTCCCTAAGATTTTCTTTAATTGTAGCAGGATTAAACCTAACTTCCCTTGTTGTTTTCCTTTTTCCATACCTGATTTCTCTGCATCTTTCCAGAATGAATACATTTCCACTGTTCCTCCATCTCCTTTCATTTTTTCCAGTATGTCTTCTCTCCCTGTCAATGTTGCCAGTACTCTGGCTACCGCTTTTGTAATAATCATCTTCTTCAAGCCTTCTTCATCTTTTCTCCATATTGTCTTTAATCCACTGATGACCTTTTTGTTATCTTCATTTTTCAGCAGGTTTTCATCCATCTCCTTCATGTCTACAACCCTCATCTTCCAGTCATTCTGTTTTCTCTTGATTTCCTCTGGTCCTTTGACTCTTTCCAGCAATGATGTCACGGCATTCCATTTCCCTTCGCCATGAAATAATACGACGCTCATCACTGGCATCAGCATATGATTCTTGAATCGCTTGTCCTGCATGTTGTAGACCAGTGCATCATAAAGCAGTGTTCTTGATGCCATTGTAAAGTCAACACTGCTTTGAGCTTCAAGAATCAAGATAGCTTGAAAATCCTTTCTTTCCCACATCATGATGACATCATGAGTGCGTTCCTTAGATAGAAAGTCACCAATAAATATCTCTCTGGAATCAAGAGGGTGAAGGTCACAGGGATGGATAATAGCATAACCATCAAAGAAAAGAGCATTCATGAAGTCAGCAAAACGGATAGGGTATGAGAAGAAATCCTTCAACACATGATCTTTTTTCATCAATGAATCCCTCCTATAGAGGAGAGGCTAAACTTATTATACACAAATCATTGCTTATAGTAAACACTATATAATATTTCTAACCTCTCTATTATTTATATACGCAAAAATATTTCATTTTTCTTTTTTTATTTTCAATTTTATACAAAATCTTCTATAAATAAAAAAAGCCGTTAAAAAACAGCTTTATCTATTCCCTATTGTTGCAACCATAACAGCCTTTATAGTATGCATTCTGTTTTCTGCTTCATCAAAAACAACAGATTGTGAAGATCTGAAAACTTCATCCTCCACTTCTCTAATATCAATACCTTCATCATATTTTATCTTTGCCACTTCTGTTTCAAAATCATGAAAAGAAGGTAAACAATGCATAAAAAGCGTTGTTTCTTTTCCAGTTTTTTTCATCATTTGGGTTGTGACTTTATAAGGTGATAACATTTCAACTCTTGGTTTATACAAAGCTTCATCTTCACCCATACTTACCCAAATATCTGTATAAATCACATCTGCATCTTTAACCGCATCATCAATATTATCTAAAATTTCTATTTTTCCACCTGATTTTTTTGCTTCCTGTTGGCAATAGGCAAAAACCTCTGGATCAACCTGTAAATCTTTTGGTCCTAAGCATACAAAATGCATTCCCATCTTAGCTGCACCATACATTAAACCATAACAGACATTATTACGAATATCCCCTGTAAAAACAAATTTCACTTTGTTTAAAGGTATATGAAGATGTTCTTCTATTGTCATAAAATCAGCAAGTGTCTGGGTTGGATGATCAACATCTGTTAAGCCATTCCATACTGGAACCCCTGAATATTTTGCTAAATCTTCAACAGTTTTTTGGGCAAAGCCTCTAAATTCAATACCATCATACATTCTTCCTAAAACTTTCGCTGTATCCTCTAAAGATTCTTTTTTCCCCATTTGTGAGTTACTCAAGAATGTCACATGGCCTCCTTCATCTAAAGCAGCCACTTCAAATGCACAACGTGTACGTGTAGATGTTTTTTCAAACAGCAAAACAATGTTCTTTCCTTTTAAAGATTCACCAATTTTCCCCTCTTTTTTTTCTTTTTTTAATTGATGTGCTAAATCCAATAAATAACGAATTTCTTCTTGAGAATAATCTTTCAAAGTTAAAAAACTTCTATTCTTTAAATTAACCATATAATCCTCCTATCTTGTAAACATTGTTCCAATTCCATCTTTTGATAACATTTCAATCAAAATAGAATGAGGAATACGTCCATCAATAATCACTGCTTTTTTAACGTTTTCACGAATAGCTCGAACACAACATTCTATTTTAGGAATCATTCCTCCACCAATAATTCCTTTGTCTGTTAATCCTTTCACTTCATAAACATGAACTAAAGGAATTAGTGTTGATTCATCTTCTTTATCCATCAATAATCCCGGTATATCACTTACTAGAATCATATTTTCAGCTTGAACTTGAGCAGCAATCTCAGCAGCAGCTGTATCAGCATTAATATTATAAGTATGACCTTCTTCATCTAAACCTACACTTGAAACAACAGGAATATACCCTTTATCCAATAAGTCCATGATAATATGGGCATTGATTTTTACAATATCTCCTACATAACCTAAATCATCTTCACATTCATGTTTTTTCGCAACGATTAACTGGTTATCAATACCACTGATTCCAACTGCATTTCCACCTTTTTGCATAATCAACTTCACAAGATCCTTATTTGTTTTTCCAGCTAAAACCATTTGAACAACATCCATCGTTTCTTCATCAGTATATCGTAAACCATGAATAAACTGAGATTCCTTATTCATTTTCTTTAAAGTTTGATTAATCTCAGGTCCACCACCATGTACTAAAATAACTTTAATCCCAATTTCAGACAATAAAACAACATCTTGAATCACATTCATTTTCAATTCTTCATTAATCATAGCATTTCCACCATATTTAATCACAACAATCTTATCATGATATTTTTGAATATATGGTAAAGCCTGAGATAAAATTTCTGCTTTGACAATTGCATTTTGATTCATAATTATTCCCCTTTATGTGCGATAATCTCCATTGATTTTGACATAATCATAAGTCAAGTCACATCCCCATGCAACAGCTTCAAACTCACCATCATGCAAATCAACAATCACTTCTATTTCATCTTCACTTAAGATCTGAGCAGCTTTTTCCTCACTAAAAGGATAGCCACCACCATTTTCACAAACACGAATTTTCCCCTTAATACTTTTTAAATCGACATCAATTTTCTGAATATCATATTGTGCTGGACTATAACCAATAGCACATAAGATACGACCCCAATTCGCATCTTGACCAAACATAGCCGCCTTGAATAATGAACTTGTAATAACAGATTTTGCTACAACTTTTGCATCTTTTAATGTCTGTCCATGCAAAACTGTACATGTTAATAGCTTTGTTGCTCCTTCGCCATCTTTCGCAATCGCTTTAGATAATTTTGTACAAATATACATGAATGCTTCTTTAAAAACATAATAATTTTCATCTTTTTGTGTAATCTCTTGATTTTGAGCCAATCCATTACACATCAATGTTAACATATCATTTGTTGATGTATCACCATCAACACTCACCATATTAAATGTATCATCAACAACTTCATGAATGACTTCATTTAACATCTCTTTATTAATCGCAACATCGCTTGTCACAAAAGCTAACATTGTTGCCATATTGGGATGAATCATCCCACTTCCCTTAGCGATTGCTCCAATGTGACAAATTTTATCACCAATTTTCAACTCAACCGCATATTCTTTTTTGACAGTATCTGTTGTCATGATTCCTTCACAGGCATCACTGCTTCCTTGTGTAGATAGAGATTGAACCAATTGTTCCATATAATTTTCAAATGGTTCAATACTTAAAGGTTGTCCAATCACACCTGTGGAAGCAACCACAATATCATCGCTATCAATGCCTAATGCCTGTCCACATAATTGACAAATTTTATCAGCAATCTCCTTACCATTAGGATTACATGTATTGGCATTACCACTATTACAAATAATAGCTTTGGCTTCAAGATTCTTTAAATGCTGTTGTGTGACATAGATGGGTGCCCCTTTCACCTTGTTTTGAGTATATGTACTCGCACAATGGCACATAACATCACTGACAATTAAAGACAAATCTTTTTTACTTTTATTTTTTCTAATACCACAATGGATTCCAGAGGCTTGAAATCCTAGAGGGGCACACACCCCTCCATCAATATCTTTAAACATATATTTTCCCCCTTAAAATGATGCTGGTATCATCATCAAACCCTCTTTTTCATCTAAATCATACATCAAATTCATATTTTGAATAGCCTGTCCAGCTGCACCTTTTACCATATTATCAATAGTTGATACAATAATAAGTTGATGATATCTTGCATCATAGTGTAAAGATATATCACAGAAATTAGAATATTGTACAAATTTTAAATCAGCCACTTTTCCTGTTGGTAAGACTCTTACAAAATATTCATCTTGATAAGTTTTTTGATAAATATCATAAACAGCTTCCCATGATACAGAGTCCTTTAAAGATACATATATGGTAGAAATAATTCCACGATTGACTGGCAATAAATGTGGTGTAAATACAACTTCTATATTCTGATGAGCCATCTTTGAAAGTTCTTGTTCAATTTCAGGAGTATGACGATGACTTGCGATTTTGTAAGGATGAAAAGATTCATTACATTTTGGAAAATGCGTGTCTTCCGTTAACGATTTCCCTGCTCCTGTTGTTCCAGACTTCGAATCAATAATAATCTTTTCATCTTTTTGTATATGATGTTTTAAAAGCGGATAAAGTCCTAAAGTAATAGAAGTTGGATAACATCCCGGATTTCCAATAATTGTTGCTTTCTTAATTTGTTCTCGATTGACTTCACTTAAACCATAAACCTGTTTTTCATGAAGATCTGGATATTGATAATCATGAAGATACCATTGTTGATAATCTTTTTCATGATCCAAGCGAAAATCTGCACCTAAATCAATAAATTTTTTTCCTTTTTCATCACAAACTTTCGCATATTTTTCACTTAGCCCATGAGGAAGGGAAGCAAAAATCATCTCTGCATTTTCCAATACTTCCTGATCATTTGTCAACATCATATCAAATCTTCCATAAAAAGATGGATATAAATCAGAAATCATCTTTCCTTCATAACTTTGTGAACTTATCGCAATAATATTTACATCTTTATGACCTAATAGTAATCGATACAGCTCAGCTCCAGCATACCCACTGGCACCTATAATTCCTACTTTTATCATTTCAATGCCTCCAATTTCTTGACCATTCTTTCAATTGCTTTTTGACAAGTTACTGGTGCTGGACCACCTTCCACTTTTCTATTTTCAATACAAGTCAAAAGTGATATAGCCTGATAAATATCTTCATCAAAAACTTCATCAAAAGACTGATAAACATTTAACGGAAGTGTTTCAAGCACTTCATCATGATCAATACAATAAGCAACGAGTTGTCCTGTTGTTTTATAAGCTTCTCTAAAAGCTCTACCCTTTTTCACAAGATAATCAGCACAATCTGTCGCATTGATAAATCCTTTGGCAGCACATTCTTTCATACGTTCAACATTCACTTTCATTGTCTTGATCATATCTGTAAATACAGGTAAACACATTTTCACTTGATCAATACTATCAAATAATGTTTCTTTATCTTCCTGCATATCCTTATTATAAGCCAAAGGTAATCCTTTCATCATCGTTAAAAGTGTTGAAACATGATTGATGACTCTGGCACTTTTTCCTCTGACAAGTTCAGCAATATCTGGATTTTTCTTTTGTGGCATGATGCTTGACCCTGTTGCATAAGCATCATCTAATTCAATATATTTAAATTCCCACGAACACCATAGAATGATTTCTTCACTCAAACGTGAAAGATGCATCATAATCATAGCTAAATCATTGGCTAATTCTATCGCATAATCTCTATCACTGACACCATCGAGTGAATTATACATAATATCATCCATACCTAATTCTTGAGCGACAAACATTCTATCAATAGGATATGTTGTTGTGGCTAATGCCCCACTTCCTAGTGGTGATACATTCATACGTTTCAAACAATCTTCTAATCTTGTATAATCACGATAAAACATTTCCACATAAGCCATCAAATGATGAGCAAAAGTGATAGGTTGTGCTCTTTGTAAATGCGTATAACCACACATAATTGTATGGGTATGATCCTTGGCCTTTTCAATCATCACTTTCATCAGCTCTATCAACATATTTTTAATGTCATTCATCTCATCACGCGTATATAATCTTAAATCTAAAGCTACCTGATCATTACGTGATCTGGCTGTATGCAACTTTTTCCCACTGACTGGATAACGCTTTGTCAGCTCTGCTTCTATAAACATATGAATATCTTCAGCTTCAGGATCAAACAATAGTTTTCCTTCTTCAATTTCTTGAAGAATATCATTCAATCCCTGTAAGATTTCATCTAAATCCTGTCTTGAAATAATCCCCTGTTTTGCCAGCATTTTTGCATGGGCCTGACTTCCCATAATATCATGTTTATACATTCTTGCATCAAATGATATAGATGAATTAAAAGCATTCACATCTGCATTAATCTCTTTTTTAAATCTACCAGCCCATAATGCCATATTTTCAACCCCTATTTCTTTCTTTGTTGATCTAATAAAGCTTTTACCTTAATAGGTAAACCATATAAATTAATGAATCCTTGAGAATCCATTTGATTATAATCTTCATCCTCTCCAAATGAAGCTGTCTGTTCACTATATAAAGTATCTGGTGAAGTCATTCCTGCTCCAATAATATTTCCTTTATATAATTTTAATTTCACTTCTCCATTGACAGTCTTTTGTGTTTCATCAATAAAAGCCAATAATGCTTTTGTAAGTGGTGTATACCATTGACCATTATATAAAATATCTGCTAGTTTTTGAGATACTTGATATTTAAAATGTTGTGTTTCTTTATCAATTGTGATTTCTTCTAAATCAGCATGAGCTTTATAAAGAATTGTTCCTCCCGGTGTTTCATAGACACCTCTTGACTTCATACCAACCAATCTATTTTCAACCATATCAATGATACCAATACCATTTTCCCCACCAATTTTATTTAAAGCAGTAATTAAATCAATACCATTCATCTTTTCACCATTTAAAGCAACAGGTACTCCTTTTTCAAAAGTTAAAGTAATATATGTTGGCTTATCTGGTGCTTTTTCTGGTGTGACACCTAATTCAAGAATCTTATCATACATTGGTTCATTTGCAGGATTTTCTAAATCCAATCCTTCATGTGATAAATGCCATAAGTTTTTATCCTTAGAATAATTTGTTTCTTTATTGATTTTTAAAGGAATATTTCTCGCTTGGGCATACTCAATTTCATCTTCTCTACTCTTTAATTCCCATACTCTCCATGGTGCAATAATATCTAATTCAGGTGCAAAAGCTTTAATTGTCAGTTCAAATCTGACCTGATCATTTCCTTTACCTGTACAACCATGACAAATGGCATCTGCCCCTTCTTTTTTTGCAATCTCTACTAATTTTTTCGCAATGATTGGTCTTGCTAGAGAAGTTCCTAAAAGATATTTTCCTTCATAAACAGCATTCGCTTTAATCGCTGGAAAAATAAAATCATTCACAAACTCTTCCTTGCAATCAGCACAATAATATTTAGAAGCTCCGGTCGCTAAAGCTTTTTCTTCTAATCCATCAAGTTCATCTCCTTGACCAACATCCCCAGCTACGGCAATAACTTCACAACCATAATTTTCTTTTAACCATGCAATAATAATTGATGTATCCAATCCTCCTGAATACGCTAATACGACTTTTTTATATTGTTTCTTTTCCATCTTTCATTTTCCTCCATTATTTCTATATTATTCAATTGATTATTTATACATTGAACTCGCCGCAATTTCATCACCCTCTCTAAAACAAAAAACCTCTGGATAAATCCAGAGGTGCATAAACACGGTACCACTCTAGTTGTCAGATAATATAATATCTAACCACTCTTTCCTTTAACGCAGGTTACGTTCCATTATACTTCTCTTTCCAATGGACTCTCACAGGTGCGTTTCACATCTTTCCACTTAGTAGCCTTCCACTCTGTACTACCTCGCTTGAAGCGTTCAAGAAATTACTTTTCCTGCTCAACGATTTTTAATATGCGTTAATCATACATGGATAGCTTTCTTTTGTCAATATATTTTTTTATTTTTTCCAAATATAACAAGTTTTTTTATGAAAATGCAAATTATATAATAATTTTTCTTTTAAACAATCCTTGAGAATCTTGCGTTTCCATCTCACAACACTCTTGATCATAATAATAACATTGGAAACTTGATAAAGATACCAATCGATCAATATTTTTTCTTGATGGTCGGTAATTAGGAGATAATGACCAAGCTGCACGATAATGTTTCATTGCTAGGGCTAAATCTCCTTGTTTTTCTGCTAAAATGCCTAGTAAATTCTGTGGTTGAGGTGCATGTGGATAATTCACTAATGCCTGAACAACTAATTCCTGACATTCAGAACGATCCTTTTCAATAAGACTTTTAACCTTTTCTCCTAATTTTTCTAAAACTATATATTCATTTCTATTTTGTTTCATATAACTCACTCCTTATCTTCACTATTATTATAAGAAATATATTGTGAAGTGAGTGTGAGAAAACAAAAGCTTGTGTGAGAATGCTGTGAGAATTTAATCACTCTTTTCAATCTTCACCATACGATAGCCTATCCCTACATGTGTCTGAATATAACTCACACCACTTTTTTCTGGTTCAATCTTTTTACGCAAATTAGCCATAAAAACACGTAACGAAGCGACATCACTATCAAAAGCACTTCCCCATATTTCTCGTGTTAAATAAGTATGCGTTAAAATTTTTCCGATATTTTTTGATAACAAATTTAATATCTTATATTCAATAGGTGTTAAATGAATTTCTTCTCCCTTAAGAGTCACACAACTTGAAGCATAATCAATTTTTAAATCTCCATTTTCAAATATATGGTTGTTTTTTGCATCACTATTCCATATATATTCTGTTCTTCTTAATGCGACACGCAATCGAGCCAATAATTCTTCTACCGAGAATGGTTTTGTCAAATAATCATCTGCTCCAGCATCAAGAGCTGCCACTTTGTCACTTTCTTCTCCTCTGGCACTAAGAATAATGATTGGAATTTGTGATTTTTCACGAATTTTTTGAATCACTTCCATTCCATCTATATCAGGTAATCCCAAATCTAGAAGGATAACATCAGGATGTTCAGAGGCAAACTCTAGAAGAGCTGATTCTCCACTATCAGATAATATATATTTATAATTTCTTGTCTGTAATGTAATAGCAATCAAATTACGAACGGCTTTATCATCTTCCACAACTAATATTTTTGGACTATTCATGTATTTCTACCTCCTGTGCCGGTAAAGATATCTGAAAAACTGTTCCATGAGGCGAATTATCATAAACTTTAATTTCCCCATGATGTGCCTGTATAATGGACTGACAAAGAGATAATCCCAATCCTAAACTTCTGCGACTATCTGCGACTTGACGATTGGCAGTATAAAACATATCAAAAATATGTTCCTTATCTTTATCATTAATGCCATTTCCTTCATCAGCAATATCAATATAGATGTTTTTATCTTTAAGATAACTCTGTATAGTTATTGTTGTATGATCAGGTGTATATTTGATAGCATTATCTAAGATATTCATAATGACTTGAACAATCAGTCTAGCATCTATTTTAGCAAGTAATATATTTTCATCTTGAATAACTTGAATATGATGTTGTATTCTGCGTGTATTGATATGTTTAAGTGCTTCATTAATCACATCTTCTATTAATTCTACTTTTAGATTCAAATTCATTGATCCATTTTCTATACGAGTTACAGACAATAAATTTTCTACAAGATTAATAAGCCATAAAGAATCATCATAAATATCGCTGTATAACTGCTTTTTTTTATCTTCATCTAAGATTGTACCCGTACTTAATAAAATTCCTGCATTACCAGAGATAGAAGTCAAAGGAGTTCTCAAATCATGAGATATAGAACGTAAAAGATTAGCTCTGAGTTGTTCATTTTTGGCTTTTAAATCTGCGGTTGCTTTTTCCTTAATAACACTTTCATTTTCTAAAGAAAGAGCTAATTCTCCTAAGATAGAAAGCATAATATTATTTTCATATGAATCTAAGGGTTTGTCATCTATATATATACCGATAATACCATAAATTTTGTCTCCAATACGTACTGCTAAATAAAGGCATAATGCATTGGATAATGTTTTCGTTGTCGCTCCAGCATGTTTATTATTTTTGAGAACCCATTTTGCAACAGCTTCTTCATTTTGAAATATGGATGTATCCTTTGGCGATTGGCAAAAAATAAGTGGTTTTTCTAAATTATTCTTTGAAACAGGATAGAAAATAATATCCCTTTGTAATAATTTCATAAGTGAATGACATGTTACAGAAATAATTCCTTCTTTATTTTTTTCCTTCTGTAGTTTCTGATTTGTTTCTAATAATATTTTCATACGATAAGCATTTTGTGCTGAATCTTTTGCACTTGTTTGTAACTTATTTGTCATACTGCTTGTAATAAAAGCAACAATAAACATGATTATAAATGTCACGATATACCTTGAATCATAAGCTCTCAATGTTAATCTTGGACTTGTAAAAAGAAAATTAAAAATCAAGACACTAATGAATGAAGATGCTAAACTATAAATTCTTCTTGTCGTAATCAATGCAGTCATTAAAACACCTAAAATATAAATCAGTATAATATTAGATTCTTTAAAATCAAGATAGTAAAAGATTCCACCAATCAATGTGGACAAAATCAACATACCTGCTGTTCGCATGAAATCTTGACGATTAAGTGTTAATTGTGGTCTTACTAACTTAAAAATAGACCTTTCATCAATATAAGGTATAACATATATTTCTAGTTGTGGTGCTAATCGAACTAATTGCTCAGATAATGAAGAACGTTGAAAAAAATGCGTTGGACTTTGACCTAGCACAATTTTGGTAACCCCAGAGATTCTAGCATATTCAGCTATTTCAAATACAACCTTATTATCATTAAGCACTTCAATTTGTGCTTGTAAGTCTTTTGCTAGAGATATATTTTCTTGTAGATACTGATATTCTTTTTTAGAAAGCTTTTTATCCAATGGTGCAATATATAAAGCTGTTAATCTTGCTTGATATGTACTTGCAAGTTTTGCTGCTGTTCTTATGACTTTCGCATTTGAAGGTGATGGTGACAAGCAGACTAAGATATGCTCAGAATTTATAAAATGAGATTTAGAAGGTAAGGAAGTTAACTTTTTTATTCTTTGTGCACAACATTTGATTGCTAACTCTCTTAATGCTTTTAAAGTTTCTACTGAATAATGATGCTCATATTGTGGCTCATTATCAATAAACTTAACTTGATGTGCTTGTTCAAAAAGATAATCAGGTATTGTTTCACTTGAATGCTCTCCTGTTATCTTATTAATATCATCTTGTAAGCTCACTATATCTTGTACATTGGCAGTTGTATAAACATCAATTCCTGCTTCAAGTATTTCAAGAATATCTTGATAACGTTTTAAATGCCTAGAGCCATTTCTATTTGTATGAGCCATATGATCAATCAATACTATATGTGGATGTCTCGCTAAAATAGCATCTATATCTACCTCTGGTGAAGATAGCATTAACTGACGATTGGGAACACATTCCAACCCCTTTAAAATCGTCTCTAACCCTTCTACATTTTCTATATACCCCACAACCACATCATTAGACATATCCGTCAATTCCTTAGCTTCTTGTAACATTGCATATGTTTTTCCAGTATGCATTGCATAGCCAAAAAATATTTTTAAACGCCCTTGATGTTTTTTTTCTTCATTCATGAATATTATTCACCACTCTTTTTTTGTCTAACCATACGATAACCAATACCTATATGCGTTTGAATATATTTTTGATCATCCGCATACTGTTTATCAATCTTTTTTCTTAATGTTGTCATATAAACACGTAATGAGGACAAATCTGATTCCAATGCATTTTTCCATATTTTATCTAAAATAAACTGATAAGTTAAGACTTTACCAACATTTTTTGCTAAAAGGCAAAGCAAATTATATTCTATTGGCATTAAATGTATTTCTTTTCCTTTTAAAGATACTGTCGCTGATAAATAATTAATTTTTAAATCACCATTTTCAAAAACCGTTTCTTCTTGAGTCGTCATATTTTGTAAATATTCAGCTCTACGTAAAGTTGAACGAACTCTTGCTAAAAGTTCATCAATATTAAATGGTTTTGTTAAATAATCATCTGCTCCTGCATCCAATGCAGCTATCTTATCTTCATTACTACTTCTTGCACTTAAAACAATGATGGGAATAACCGAAAACGTACGAACTGTTTTGATAATATCTATACCATCTTGATCAGGTAATCCTAAATCTAATAAAATAATATCGTAATGATGTGATGTCATAGCCAATAAAGCACTCTCACCATTAATCATAGCATCAAATTGATATCCATGTGTCTGCAAAGTTGTAGACACAAGATTTCTAACTGAATGATCATCTTCTACAACCAATATATTCGCCTGCATATTTTCTTCCTTTTCCCCTTTAAATATATTTATATTTTACTATATAGCTATTACGAAAAAAAGTCTTTTCTATATAAACAAGACCAAAAAACTCCACTTGGATAAAGTGGAGTTTTTCATTAAATCATATCTATTTCTTGTGCAACCATTAAGTTTAATTTTAAAACATTGACAGTTTCTTCTCCAAAAATACCTAAGAATTTTCCTGAAGTATTTTCTTCAATCATTTTTTCTAATTGTTCTTGAGATAAACCTGTATTTTTAGCAACTCTATCCATTTGTACTTTAGCAGCTTCTACTGAAATATGTGGATCTAATCCTGATCCTGATGCAGTAATAATGTCAGAAGGAATATCTTCTTTGCTTACTGTAGGATTTTCTTCTAAGAATTTTTCAATATCTTCATCTAATCTTTCTTTCAAAGCAGGATTACTTGGTGCATAGTTGTTACTTCCAGATGATAAACCTGCATATTCTCCACTATCTTTTTGTTCTTGTGTATAAGTATTGTAGTTGTAAGCTGAAGGTCTGCAATGGAACAATCTTTCATCAGTAAAATCTTGTCCAACAATTTCAGAACCCACTGCTTTTCCATCTACTTCAACAAGACTTCCATTTGATTGACTTGGAAATACAACTTGTGAAACTCCTGTTAATACCATGGGATAAATAAATCCACATATCACAAACATTGCTATTGCAAATAGAAACGCCAATCTAAAGTGTCTTAAAAACTTTTTCATAGTTTACCTCCTATAATCCTAATAAAACTAATAATGGTGCAATAATCATATCAATAATCTTAATTCCTAAAAATGGACAAATCACTCCACCTAATCCATAGATTAGCATATTTCTTCCAAGCATTTTAGATGCACTCATAGGTTTATACTTAACACCTTTCATTGCTAGTGGAATCAAACATGGAATAATCACTGCGTTAAAAATCAATGCAGATAAAATAGCACTTTCAGATGTTTGTAATCCCATGATGTTAAGAACACTTAATTGTGGTATAACAGCTTGGAACATGGCTGGTATAATTGCAAAGTATTTTGCAATATCATTAGCAATTGAGAAAGTCGTTAATGATCCTCGAGTAATTAACAACTGTTTACCAATTTCTACAACTTCCAAGATCTTTGTAGGGTCAGAATCTAAATCAACCATGTTTGCAGCTTCTTTGGCAGCAGATGTCCCACTATTCATAGCAATACCAACATTAGCTTGGGCAAGTGCTGGTGCGTCATTTGTTCCATCACCAGTCATGGCTACAATCTTTCCTTCAGATTGTTCTTTTTTAATTGCTTCAATTTTATCTTCTGGTTTACATTCCGCAATATAACCATCAACACCTGCTTCAGCAGCAATAGTCGCAGCAGTTAATGGATTATCTCCAGTACACATAATAGTTTTAATACCAATTTTACGCAAACGTTCAAAACGTTCTACTAAACCAGGTTTTACAGTATCTTTTAAATAAATAACACCTAAAATTCTATAATCTGCACATACAACCAAAGGTGTTCCACCAAGTTTTGAAACTTCATCTACTTTTAATGTTAAATCATCTGGTACCTTACCACCATTTTCTTTAACATATTGAATCATAGCGTCACCGGCACCTTTACGAACAACATGTCCATCAGTCGTATTCACACCACTCATTTTACTAGCAGCAGTAAATTCAATAAATTCAGCATTTTCATAATTTTTTCTTTGTAATTGACAACCGAATTTTTCTGCCAATTCAACAGTAGATTTTCCTTCAGGTGTGTCATCACCTATAGATGCAATCCAAGCGTATTCAGTGAGTTCTTCTTTTTTAATACCTGATACAGGGATAAAATCACTAGCCAAACGATTTCCAAAAGTAATAGTTCCTGTTTTATCAAGAATCATTGTATCAACATCACCACATGCTTCAACCGCTTTTCCTGACATAGCAATAACATTAAAACGTGTTACTCTATCCATTCCCGCAATTCCAATAGCACTTAATAAAGCTCCTATTGTTGTAGGAATCAAACATACAGTTAATGCGATTAATGTTGAAATTGGTATTTGTACTTCTGAATAATTAGCCATTGGATAAATTGTTACAATAACGATTAAGAAAATAATTGTTAATGAAACTAATAATGTGTTTAGAGCTATTTCATTAGGTGTTTTTTGACGTGAAGCCCCTTCAACTAAAGCAATCATTTTATCCAAGAATGAATGCCCTGGTTCAGAAGTAATTTCCACTTTAATCCAGTCTGAAACAACCGTTGTTCCTCCAGTGACTGAAGCAAAATCTCCCCCACTTTCCTTAGTGACTGGTGCCGATTCACCTGTAATCGCAGATTCATCAATACTCGCAATTCCTTCGATGATTTCACCATCATTTGGAATTAATTCTCCAGCTTTTACGAGAACAACATCACCTTTTTGTAATTCACTAGCTGAAATCATTTCTTCTGATCCATCCTCGTGGATAAGACGAGCTTTTGTATCTTTCTTTGTTTTCTTTAATGTTTCAGCCTGTGCTTTTCCTCGTCCTTCTGCAACAGATTCAGCAAAGTTAGCAAACAATAAAGTAATAAACAAAATAATCGCAACAATCGCATTATATAAACTTAAATTATCTCCCTTATCATTAAATAAATGTGGGAAAAAGACAAGAATAGTACAAATGACAAATCCAACTTCAACAACAAACATAACTGGATTTTTCATCATATACATAGGATTTAATTTTACAAAAGCCCCTTTGATAGAAGAACCAAGAATATCTTTTGTAATAAATTTTGTTTTTTCTTGACGACTCATATATTAAACTAAACCCCTTTCTATAGACCTAAGGTCAATCCCTCTGAAATTGGTCCAAGAGCTAAAGCTGGTAAGAATGTTAATGCTGCAAAAATATAAACAACAAAAACTAAGATAATAGCGAAAGTCCAAGTATTTGTTTTTAATGTACCAATTGACTCGTTCACATCAATTTTATTGAATAAACTTCCAGCAATAGCTAATTGAATAATAATTGATAGATAACGTCCTAAAAACATAACTAAACCACAAGTAACATTCCAAAATACTGTATTATCCGCTAATCCTTCAAATCCAGAACCATTGTTAGCTGCAGATGATGTAAATTCATACAATACCTGTGTTAATCCATGAAAACCAGGATTTGTAATTCCATCTAATCCTGCTTGAACTGAAACAGCTAAAGCACTAAATCCTAATATTAATAAAGGATGAATAATAATACATAGTGCTGCTAATTTCATTTCTTTTCCTTCTATTTTTTTACCTAGATACTCTGGTGTACGTCCAATCATTAAACCACAAATAAATACACCAATAATTGCATAAATCAGCATATTCATAAGACCTACACCAACACCACCAAAGACAACATTTAACATCATATGCAATAATGGAACTAATCCACCTAATGGTGTTAATGTATCATGCATATTGTTAACTGTTCCTGTTGTAAATGATGTCGTTACAGTTGTAAAGAGCGAAGACTGGGCAACTCCAAATCTTACTTCTTTACCTTCCATATTTCCAATTGTTTGAGTAATTCCAGCTGATGCAACTGCACTATTTCCTTGACTTTCACTAAAGAAACATAGTGCTAAACCAATAACAAACAAAATTGACATTGCCGCAAAAATTGTACGTCCTTCTTTACCTAACCAAACTTTAGAACTTGGTTTATCAAATTCTTTTGAAGCTGTTGTATCCAATTTTTTAGCTTTTCTTTCTTGATATTTATCATAAACCATATGACCAAATGTGAATACACAAGCTGCTGGTAAGAACATCATTGAATATAATTCAGCAATATTTGATAAAACTGTTGGATTTTCAAGTGGTGTTGATGAGTTTGCCCCTAAGAAACCTCCACCATTTGTTCCTAAGTGTTTAATTGATTCCAGTGCCGCTATTGGTCCAGAAGCAATATCTTGCAATTTTCCTTCAATTGTTGTTAGTGTTATATTTGGACTCAAATTTTGAGGTACTCCTTGAGATACAAGGAACAATCCAACAATGAAAGCCATAGGAATCAAGAAACGTGTTGTAATTCGTGTCACATCACAATAGAAGTTACCCATTCGTTTACCTAAGATTCCTCGAACCATTGCAACACATGCAGCATATCCAGTTGCTGCAGATGTAAACATCATCATAATGATGACAAACATTTGTGATAAATAAGATAAACCTGATTCACCAGAATAATGTTGTAAATTTGTGTTTGTCATAAACGAAATAATTGTATTGTAAGATAATGATGCTTCCATCCCTTCAATACCATTAGGATTGAATATACCTATTGATTGAATTCTTAAAATAAGATAACCAACAAAAACTAAACATGCATTAAATAACAATAAAGATAATGCATACTTTTTCCACCCCATATTTGATGTATCAATTTTTAATATCTTATATATTCCATTATCAATACGATCAAAAAGTGGATCTGCAAATGTCTTCTTGTGAGTTGTTATATGATAAACATACTTTCCAATAGGAAAAATAATCACCATGAAGACAAGTAATGTACATACTATTTGTAACATAAACTCTCCTCCAAATTAAAATTTCTCAGGATTGATCAACGCATAAACCAAATAACTTGCTAATGCTACAATCACAATCGCTAATAACCACATATTCTTCCCTCCGTTACTTTTTATTGATCTGTTTATCATTCCAATCTACAAAAAGTTTCATAAGCAGAAAACCTATAGCTAATACAGCACCCATAATTATGTCCATCATCATAGCGTTTCCCCCTTTTGTCTTTTTTAGACGTATATATCTTAGCATAGATAAAATAAAGAAAGTGTTAAAACACCAAGCCCCCATATTAAAATCATATTAAAATTTTTATTAAAACTTTTTTATTTATAAAATTTATGTACAATAAAAAAATAAGGAAGTGGTAGATATGGAAACAATAAAAAAAGGACGTCTAAAAATATTTTTCGGTTATTGTGCTGGTGTCGGTAAAACATTTGCGATGCTTGAAGCTGCTCATCAAAAATCTGTACAAGGTGTTGATGTTGTTATAGGGTATATAGAGCCGCATGATCGTAAAGAGACTACCGATCTTATTTATGGTCTAGAACAGATTCCTAAAAAGAAAATTATTTATCGCGATCGTCTTTTCTATGAATTTGATTTAGATGGTGCTTTAAAAAGACATCCTCAACTTATTCTAGTCGATGAATTAGCTCATACCAATGTTCATGGTTCAAGACATCAAAAACGTTATAGTGATATTGAAGAATTATTAAGAGCGGGTATTGATGTTTATACAACAGTGAATGTACAACATTTAGAAAGTCTACATGATATTGTTGAAAGTATTACAAGAATCAAGGTTAATGAAAGAATACCTGATCATGTTTTTGATGATGCTGATGATGTCAAATTAGTAGATATTGAAATTGATGATTTAATTGAGAGATTAAAAGAAGGGAAAATCTATCATAAACAACAAGCCAAAAGAGCTTTGGAACATTTCTTTATTAGAGATAATCTGACAGCTTTAAGAGAGATTACATTAAGACGTTGTGCTGATCGTGTTAATATCGTAACAGCCAAACAAAATCAACCTTTTGCTAAAGAGCATATTCTTGTTTGCATTGGAAGTTCTCCAACTAATCAAAAAGTTATTCGTACAGCTTCACGTATGGCTCAGGCTTTTCATGCAGATTTTACAGCTTTATATGTTGAAACTTCAAAAAGTAATAATCTCTCTAAGAAAGCCTTAGCTCAACTTCAGTCGAATTTAAATTTAGCCAAACATCTCAAAGCAGATATTGTTTCTACATATGGGGATGATGTTGCATTTCAAATAGGTCAATATGCCAAAACAAGTGGTGTCTCTAAATTAGTGTTAGGTCGCTCTTATCAAAAACCAACTTTAATCAAAAGAAGTACCATTGTCGATCAATTAACGATGAATGCTCCAAACCTAGAAATTTATATTATTCCAGATCATCGTTCAACGGCACAAAAGAAATCTGTAGATTTATCAAAATTTATCAAATTTTCATTAAAAGAAACAATTTTAGCTCTATCTATTTTTCTTATTACTACATTACTAGGTTTTATTTTCTATGAAATACATGTCAATACAACAAATATTATTTTACTCTATGTTTTAGCTTCATGTTTCATTGGTATTGTCACATATTATCCAATATACAATCTCATCTCAACCTTTTTAAGCATTATTGCTATTAACTACTTCTTCATAGATCCAAGATTTACCTTTAATATGTCCTCATCTGATTATCCATTCATTTTTATTGTCATGTTCATTGTATCAATATCCATTAGTACAATGGCTCACAAATTAAAGAAAGAAAACCTTTTAGCCTCTATTCATGCACATAGTATGGATATTCTGTTAGAAACAAGTCAAAATTTACAAACGAGCAATTCTTATCAAGATATTATGAATATTACATGTTTTCAACTATATAAAATGTTAAATCGTATAATTATTTTTTATCCCGTTAAGAACAACACACTCCAAAAACCTATGATTTATGGTCCACATATCACTTCAGATATTAAAAGAGAATACATTAATCATAAAGAGTTAGCTGTAGCCCAGTGGGTTCTTGTCAACAATAAAAATGCCGGTGTTTCAACCAGCACTCTTCCCGCTGCTAAAGGATTATATCTTGCTGTTAGAAAAAAGGACAATATTTTTGCAGTGATTGGTATTGCTATGGAACAAGGTGAGGATTTAGCACCTTATGAAAAAGCTTTATTGAAAGCTATTTTAAATGAAATCGCTTTAGCTATTGATGCAATTTATAAACAAGAATCTCATAATGAAATGATTTTAAAACAACAATTAAATGAATCTTTGGAACATGAAGATATGTAACATCATAACCATATTCTTAAATATTCTTCTCAAGATAATTCTATTATAAAATCATTAAGCCAATAGACACTATAAAAACGTCAATAACAATCTTTTATGATATTTACTGACGTTTTTATAATACCTTCATTGTTTTATTGTAAATAATCATTATAAACTTAGCCAAATATACTTTCATTTATACATACAGTTATTCATCAACCATTCTATATCCAACACCTATTTCTGTAAGTATATATTGTGGTGTTGCAGGATTTTTTTCAATTTTTCTTCTTAATCCTGCCATAAGAGCTCTCAGTGCCTGTGTATCATGTCCATACCCTTTTCCATATATTTCTTCAATAATCATATCTGTTGTTAAAACTTTTCCTGCATTCTTAAAAAATAAAACAAGTAATTGATATTCTAATGGTGTTACATGAATAGGTTGATCATTTAAATAGACTTGCCTTTTATCTAAGTCAATAGATAAATCCTTGACTTTATAATATGTTTGAATTTGAACTTGATTATAACGATAAAAATGTCTAAAAGCCACTTTAATCCTTGCCACTAATTCCGTGGCTGAAAAGGGTTTGGTTAAATAATCATCTGCCCCTAATTCTAATGCATCTGCTTTGTCTTTGTCTTTATCTCTGGCAGAAACAACAATAATAGGAATTTCTGAGAATTCTCGTAATCTTTGAATAATATCTACCCCATCCATATCTGGCAATCCCAAATCAAGTAATATTAAGTCTATATTTTCGTAAAAAATCTTTCGTAACGCATCTTGTCCGTTGCTGGCAGTAATGTATTGATAATTGTTATTTTCTAAACAATAACAAATAAATTTTCTAATTTGTACATCATCTTCAACAACTAATATTGTTTGATTCATATTCATCCTCCATTGGTAATGTTATTATAAATTGTGCTCCTTGATGATTCAGACACTCTTTGGCTTCAATAGTTCCTTGATGTGCCTCTATAATAGCTTTACATATTGTTAAACCAAGTCCTACTCCCTTAAAGGAATCAGAATAAGACTGATGTTGTGTATAGAACATTCCAAAAAGTTTTTGAGGATCCTCACCAAGAAAACCATCCCCGTAGTCCTCTACAACAAGATAACATTGATGATCTTGTTTGTAAGCATTAATGACTATTTTTTCATTATTTGAAGTATGTTTAAAGGCATTATCCAGTAAATTAATAATGACTTGCTGAATCAGTTGTGCATCCATTGGAACCATCATGACTTCGTCAGGAACATGAACCTCAATCTGCCTCTCAGACATATTTTTTTGCACATGGGAAATAGCACTTCCTATAACTTCTTCTATCGCTTCATATTCTTTATGAATCACAAGTTTTCCTTCTTGTACTTTAGTTAAACTCAAAATATTTTGTACCATAAGATACAACCAATCAGCCTCTTGATAAATATCCTGTGCTAAATGATATGAGGAACTTGTTGGTTGGTTGATTCCCATAATCATTTCTGACGTTCCCATAATACCAGATAACGGTGTTCTTAAATCATGAGAAATGGAGCGTAAAAGATTGCTGCGATAATGTTCTTTAATACTTGCTTCATTTAATTTTAACTGTTCCTCTATTGAATAAATACGATCTAAGGCTAATGAAATATTATCTATCATAAGATAAAAGATATGTTTTTGGGTTTCATCCATATGTTGAAAATTATCATCTTTAAAAAAGAGAATTCCCAATAATCGTGAAACACCATATAAAGGAAAGAAAATATACATATCTTTGATAATATATTTTTGATTTTCATTACGAAAACAGTCAATAATATCTTGATGTTTATGTTCATTATGATAATCTAAAAAGATGAAATCTATTGGATAATGAAAATATTGATTTAATATATGATAGACTTCATCATAAAGTCTCTGTTTGTCTGTAATCTTTGAAAGATGATTTGTCAATTCATAAAGCATTTTCATATTTTGAGCATTTTTATATGCCTGATTCTGGGAAAGTTGGATACGTGAGGTTAATGTACTGACAATAATAGAGGTCAATGTCATAGATATAAAAGTTATAAAATATCTGGAATCATAAAATAATAATGTATAATAAGGTGCTGTAAAGAAATAATTAAATAAAAATGTTGCAATAATAGAACTAATTATTCCATAGATATATCCTTTTGTTAATAAGGAGATGATCAGTATAGAAATAATATAAATTAAAACAATCGTTATTTCAGACCAGTCTAAATATTGAAAGAACAAGCCTACACAGGATGCTATAACTAATAATATAACTGTAATCAACAATGAGTGAATATAAGACTTGAATTTCATTTTCATTTTCACCTCTTGCTTTTATTAAATAACATATATCCATAGAAAGCAATCTTTTTATGATTATCTTTCCACGCAAAAAAGAATCACAATATTTTATAAGTGATTCTTTTTTTAGTAATAGATTGTTATGTATCATTTCATAATAATTGTAATAAATCTATTGGTTTATCAAAAATATAAGTATAATAATCAATTCCTATATCTGATGTACTCCCTCCTCCACTTCGCATATTCAAAATCAATGTGAGCATTCTTTGAAGCTAATTATATAAATGACTTCATCTGGCTGTAATTTTAATTTCTTTAAACATTCCAATAATGGTGCACGATTTGGTTTATGTTTATCTGTATCTTCTGCTAATACCTTTGCTTTCATATATTTATCTTCATCAATCATCGATCCAATATTTGATTCAATATCGTTGAAGTCAGACAAAAAATGTTACAATATTCAGATTTTTCCACTGATGAAATAAATGGAAAAATGTGATTTTCAAACATCAAGTTACTTTGGAAAAATATTTCATCAAAACACAGGTATGACTCCCTCACAATATAGATCAACTCGATAAATTCATTTTCAAGATAAAAGAAGCTGTTACAAAAACAGCTTCTATCATTTTTGATATGCTCATTTTTAATATAATAAAACGAGCACATATATAAAGATCCTATTCTTCTAATTCATATCCTATATCTGTTAAAGTCATCTGTAATTTTTTTCTTTTGTTGTATTGATTATAGTGAAGATAATGTGCATAAAGTATGTCAATCATAATCAATGCTGGTATTTGTGGCGATATCTTATCTGAAACTGCCAAATTCTTTAGACCACTCATCAAAATAAATTCATCATAATAATCACGATACTTATATCTATTATAAGCTGACAACATGACTGTTTTCGCTCCTTTTTCTTTGGCAGCTTTTAACCCATCAATCACTTCACTTGTTTGTCCACTTACACTAATACCAAAGACTAAAGAGTTTTCATCAATACGTGTGATATTCATACGAATAGAGTGAGCTTCAACAAGATAATCCACATCTAGTCCCAGTCGCATAAATCGGAGTTTAAATTCTCTCCCCACAACACCTGATGACCCTATTCCATAAACATAAATACGCTTATATTCATCGAGCATCTTGGCTACACGAACCATCTGATCATTATCAATTAATGAATATGTCTTTTCTAAGACTTTCTGATAAAAATTCAAAACCTGTTTTGTCAGTACATCTAAATCTTTTACAACTTGTTGTGAATCTTGATATACATATACAAATTGACGATAACCTTTGAATCCTATTTTTTTCGCAAAACGTGATAATGATGCCTCAGAAACATATAATCTTTGAGAAACAGCTTTCGATGATAAATTTTCATCATTAACTTGATTCATAAAATAGTCTGCTATTCTTTTTTCTAATGGTGTTAATTTAGAATAAGCCATTTCAATCAACGGCAAAACACTTTGATTATATGTACGCATAATAATACCCCTATGCCATTATAACACTTATTTTTTATAATCATAAATATTTTTCAATGACTGGTGTTAAAATTTGAGTTAAACATTTGTACCCTTCTTCATTCAAATGTAATCCATCTTGATAATATTTGACTTTTGCCTCTTTGTTTTCATCTACAAAATCATCAAATGTCCATAATAATATTGTTTTTGAATCATATATCACTTCTTGATACTGCTGATAAATCATTTCAACAAGATCGTTACAACGAATACCTGGAACATGATGATAATCTTTGAGTGTTTCAATACAAGGTAGTGTAGACATCAATATAATTTGTGTATCAGGGCAATTCCCACGAATGAGATCAATTATATTTTTAACATTAACAGCGATATCTTTTGGTGAAAGCATGACTGTGTTTCCTAAATCATTAATACCAATCATCATGACAACAATCTTTGGTTGATATTTAATAACTGCTTCATCAACCATCCATAAAAGTTCATTTGAAGTTGCTCCTCCTATTCCACAATTATATATTGGTTTTATTTGAGGAAAGTATTTTTCTAAATCATACATCTCTGTAATAGAATCACCAAAGAATACAACACCACCTAGTAATGCAGTTTTTGTCTGTTTTACAATTGTCATCATTCTTTCCAGTTGCCCTTCTCTTAATTGATAATAACAAGGATTATACTTCATTGTTTCTCTCATAACATACCTCTATTTCCATTCCTATTTCAAACATTCTTTTCCATGGAAGATTTATTCTATGAATAATAACAGGATATTTTTGACTTATTTTGAGTGATTTATAATATTCTTGAAGTTTATCTTTAATAATCTGTTCTACTTGGTCCTGTTGATTTTTAAAATCATAATAAGATAATCCTAAACATGGTAAATTATAATTGACAACCTCTTTACGTACACATGCCTGATAAAAGACATCTTCAATAATTCTAAAACAAATATTTTTTATCATATTTGTTTCACCTAAACATGCCTGAGCTAAAGTTGTACCTAATGTATTACAATTTGTATTCCACCCTGCATAACTGATCAGTTTATCAAGTACATTCAATTCGTCTAAATATTCAATTAATTGAATATCTCCGCCATTACTAAATGCACTGTCACATAAAGCTACATGATAGCCCTGTTCAATATATTCTTGAATCGTATATGCAAAGTCAAGCAATTGGCGATAGCTTGTATATGTGATATCTTTCTCTTTTTCATCGACAAAAGATTCCTGCATAATTTTTCCAGGTGCATTGATAGCCAGTATGAAATCTGCTTCCTGTGGAGTAGCAACGATTCTCGCCCCACAAACTCTGATATGTGACTTCAAGCTTTCATACATAGGGCGATCTTCATAATTAGGGATAATTGTTGGACCTAATATTGAAGCATAATATGGATACACTTTTGGTTTTAATTGATAGAAATCATGATAAGCCCTTGTTAATAAGGATAATGCAACTTCATCAGCACCAGGATAAATCATGACTTGTCGATCTAAATGTTTTTCTTTTAAAACTTGAATGACTTCTTGTTGTGATATCGCTGTATATCCATAAGGAGAAGAATCATCTTGTGGAATAACAAGAAAATCAATATCTTTATTTTCTAGATAAGACAGAATTTGAATATTGACAAATGTATTAAGATTTCTTCTTTTTTCATAATCATCTATAATATCTTGAGGAATACATATACTTTCCAATTCTTTTTCTTCTTCCATTGTCAATCCATGTCTTTGTTGATAATCCAATAAATATTTTCTTCTAAATAATTGATATCCATACTCTTCATAATAATCTGGTTCTTCTTGAGCAGAATTATATGATGGACATCTCATAATACAGTTAAAAGCATATATTTTTAGCTTTGGATTCATTTCTTTAAGACGTTTAATAATATTTAATCGTGATATAAGTTCTTCCTTTTTTTTATTGTGTAAACGAGAAGGAATCAATCCACCATATACAAGCATATCTATAGATAAAACCATATTATCAACTTGATGAATATGTTCATATATAAAACGATCAAGTTTTTCTAAAGGAGCAGATTCTTTTTTATTTCCTAACAATGATTGGGGTGGAACTATCAGTTCAATCTGATGATTTGTTTGAGCAATCATTTGTGGATATTGATAATTACATGGTCTTTCATCCAATGGGATAAGTAATGTTTTCATATGTTCCTCTCTTTCTCATAAATATCAATCAACGCTTCTAAAATACTGTATTTTACAATAGCCTGTCTAGGATTTTCAAACTGACCTACATTATAAAAACAATCACTATATTCAATCATAGCAAAATCACTTGGAGAATCTCCAATCGCATAGATATAATCATTTTGAAAATTATTTTTTAAAGCCAAACCTTTAGATGCCTGACAACTCAATATTTCTAAAGAAGTCGCCGATGTCAAAATAGCTTGTGTCTGCTTATATTGTTTATTAACCGTTTTCGCAATATCTTCTAAAATAGATGTTTGTCCGACAATTAAAAACAAAACAACTGGTTGACATAATATAATTTCTTCAAAATCTTGCTTAATCATATGAGAATCATAAAGCTCTTTAGGAAACTCTGGATCACGTTCACTTGTCCAATAACGATTAGAAACCGTATTGATTTCAATACGAACAGGATAATTTTTAATTTGATCATAAATTTTGAAAGCATCTGATTTATTGAGTAATTCACTACAAAGATAATTTTCTTTAATGACAACTGCACCATTTTGAGAAATTCGATGTTTAATTGATAATTGGTATTTTTGTTGTATTTTTAATATATCATGGTCTAAACGACCTGTACAAATAGCTAATGTACATCCCATATTTTGAAGGAGATTCAGATATTTTAATGTCTGATCTCCTCCAATAATTTGATTTTGAGAATCTAATAATGTTCCGTCTAAGTCAAATACAATAACTTTATTCTTCACTTGTTTCTTCCTTTGTATTATTCATAACCTTAACAAATGGGATGTAAATAATGACTGATAAAACAAGAATAACTAACGCAACAATACCAGAAAGAACATCTCCTCCAGTTGCCAAGAAAGCCCCTAAAACAGGTGGTGTTGTCCAAGGCGTCTGAACATAAGTATAAGCCATAACCCCAATAGATGTTGCTAGAGAACCAATGCCTAAACCAACTAAAGTAGAAACAATCATAGGAATAATCAAGATAGGATTCATAACAACAGGTAATCCAAACATTAATGGTTCAGAGATATTAAATAATGCAGGTACAAAACCTAATTTAGCTATCGTACGATAGTCTTCACGTCTTGAAACAATAAAGATAGCCAACACTAAAGCCAACATATTTCCAGCACCACCCATGAAAGCTACACTATCAAGGAATGGTTTTGTGATAATAGCTGCAGGTTCTACACCTGAAGAAATTGCTTGAACGTTTGCTGTTAAACTTGCCAAATAAATTGGTTCCAAAATTGGATTGAAAATATATGCTGAATGAATACCAAATCCCCAAATTAACATATATAATGCATAAATAACGACTAAACCTATTGGTGATGAAACAATATTCGTAAATGGTGTTTGTATCCAATTAAAAATTAAATCGTTTAATGGTGCTCCTAAGGCATCTGTGATGATTCGAGCAATACCAAAAATAATAACAGTTAAAGCAACAGGAACAATAGAATTTAATGAACGTGCAATTCCTGTAGGAACACTATCAGGCATTTTAATAATTAATGCCTTAAATCCCATTAAAAATCTAAAAAGCTCTACAGATACTAATGCTGAAATAAATCCAGTAAACATTGCTGCTGCACCTAAATAATATGTTGTGACATATTCACCAAGCGTTGCATCTGCAACGAAAGGTGTTAAGCATAGAAAACATACCAAAGCTGTTGCCCCAGCAATAGAAGTATCCATTTTATATTGACTGGCAAGTGCTTTAGCCGTTGTAAAAACAAGCAATACTGTCATGATTGACATAGATGCCGAACTAATGACACTACCAAGTTGTGCAAAATCACTAAATGGTGTACCAAACCATTGATCCAAATAATTTCCTTCACCTATTAAAACGCTATTAATCAATGTAAACAATGATGCCGTAATAACAAGAGGCATAATCGCAATATAACCATCTCTAATCGCTGATAAATATCTATTTTTTGATAATTTTTCAGCTATTGGTAATAAAAAATTTGAAATTTTATCCATCATTTTTCTCACTTTCCTTTCTCATTTCTTTGACGAATCTTTGTGTAATGATCTGTGGTCTTGTGATAATCGAACCAACCACAACACTATAACATCCTAGTTCCAATACTCGCCTTGCTTTTTGTGGTGTATCAATATTTCCTTCTGCAATCACAGGATGTTTGACTCTTGCAAGTATGCTACGTATGATTTCAAAATCATTATGTTCAATCTTTAAATGCTGACTCTCTGGTGTATATCCAACAAGTGTTGTTCCAATAAAATCAAATCCCAGTCCATCTGCATATATTGCTTCTTCTATCGTCGAGCAATCTGCCATCCATTTTTGCTGTGGATATTTTTCTTTAATCTGCTTAAAAAATGCTTCTAGTGTTATATGATAAGGTCTTAGGCGATTTGTTGCATCTAAAGCAATAATATCAACTCCTGCTCTAACCAACTCATCAACTTCCTGAATCGTTGGTGTGATATATATATCACTATCATCATAATCTTTTTTAATAATACCAATAATTGGTAGAGATACTTCTTGGCGGATAGCTTGAATATCTTCAACACTATTGGCTCTTATTCCTTTAGCACCTCCTTGATAAGCAGCCAATGCCATCTTTGACATTATATAAGATGAATGAAGTGGTTCATCTTCCAATGCCTGACATGAAACAATTAATTGATTTTTAAATTCCTCCATCTTCTCCCTCCTTGCTTAACCACACTATACTTTTTAAAACTTATTTTGACAACACTTTCAAATCCTTTAGATTTTACTTTCAAAATTTTTTTGAAACATATCTAAAATAATTATATTTTGAAAGTATTTTCAAAAAAAAGAATGACTTTTCATCCCTAAGTCATTCTATAAACTATCTATCATATAAAATAAAATTACTGAAAATATGATCAAAAAAACACCTATCAACAAAAAAACAAGTCCAACTATAGATAGTTTCTCTGGTATCTTTTCTACAAATGACATCTGTGGTTTTGACGGATTATAATAAACAGGCATACGTGATTCCAAAGGCCACATTTGCATAGCATCACGTTTACCCATTCTCCCACCAGCTATAGACAAATAGTCATTTTTTGTTACTTTTACAAAAGGTTCTTCTTGTGATTTCCAACTTTTCATCACATAACCACGAAAGCTTCTTTTTCTTCGATAAGTTTCTCCAAAAACACGATATTCAACAACTGGCACAATCACACCATTTCCTCTATAACCATAATCAACAACTTTTCCTTCAGTCATGTCTTGGCAAAGATGTATTTTTCTTTTTTGTAGAAATATAATCAAAAATCCAATAACTGTAAAAACAGCACCAAGACCTCCAACAATTAAAAATACAAATAGTGTTGTTTCCTCTTTTGACATCTTCTCACTCCCCTTTACCTTTATTAAATACTATCTTTATATAAAAATCAACCATCAATATATTAGATATTTATCTAATGTCAATATTGACATTTATCTAATTAACATTATAATTCTATATATATTGAATATATAGTTAGATGTAAATCTAACAAGGAGGTCATATCATGAAATATACACAATTAAAAAATGAAAAAGAATTTTTCAAATTAGCTATTGCATCAGCATTTAATCGTTTTGGTGATTCTATTGATGCCCTCGCTCTAACATGGCTTGTTTATGCACTGAGTGGTAATGCTATGTATAGTGCTGTGAACTTTGGTATAAACTATTTACCTACAATTATTCTCACACCAATCATGGGTGCTTTTATTGAAAAAAGAAATAAAAAAAGAATCATGGCGTTAAGTGATATTATTCGTGCATCACTTGTCATCCTGATGATAACTTTATATATGACTAATCAACTCAATGTTTATATCATCATGTTCATAACATTCATGATTTCAACTTTAGAAACATTACGTGTTCCTGCTTCAACACCTTTAGTCGCATCGCTTGTCAGTAAAGATAAATATGATATCGCTCAATCTTTGCATACATCTTTATCTAAAGGTGCTGAAATTATCGGAATGGGTTTAGCTGGTTTTCTATTAAGTACAAATGGTATTGTTTTCACTTTCATCATTGATGCCAGTGCTTTTGTGATCAGTAGTTTATTAATCAGTTGGTTACATTTCACTCAAAGAAACACTTCCCATAAACAATCAACATTATTACTATTAAAAGAAGGATTCAAATATACCAAAACCAAACCCTCTTTGATTCAACTTTGTATTTTAGCTTGTTGTATTAATGCTTTTTTAGTCCCTATCAATGCTTTTTCTAGTGCATTAAGTGTTGAAGTTTATCATGGAGGTCCTCAGATGGTTTCTTATTTATCTATTGGTTTTAGTGTAGGTAGTGTTATTGGTTCTGTTATTTATCCTTATATTGTTTCTTATATGAATGCCAAAAGAATGATTCAAACTTTATTTGGTGGTGCCAGTGTTTTCTATATTTTTGCGATTGTATTCTCTTATTTTTCATTACAACTTGTCAAATCTTTCGGCCTTTTTATACTGGCAATTATGTTTGGAACAGTTGTTGTGTTTGCAAATATGTATTCTCAATTAATGATTTTAAAAAAGGTCCATTCATCTTACCTTGCTAGATTCAGTGCAATTACAAATTCTTTAGGTGTTTCAATGATTCCACTTGTATCATTTTTCATGAGTTTTTTAAGTTCTTTATTTTCTATTCAAAATATTTTTATTTTTACTGGAATATTTGTTATGATAGTAGGAGGAATATTATTATATAAATCTATAGATGAGGTGATTGATCAAGATGAAAATGACGATATATAATGAACCTTTATGGTATAAAGAATGGCGAGATTTAGGATTTGAATGTGTGAATGGTCCTAAAACATTATCTTTAAATATCTCACAAAAAAATGAAAACTTTTCTACTTTCAAAAAAAGTCATGACATATTGATAAGAAAAGCAAAAAAGATAAAAAATCTTCAAAAATATTTTTTATCTTATCAATTAGATAACAATGAAATATTATGTTTAGCTGATTTTATCTTAAATGCTTTCTACCATGTCAATGAGTTTTCTAAGGAGCATATGGAAGAAACCTTAATTCAAAAGTTTAGAGATTTTCATATTGATGAATTAAGGGAAGATACTTTAAAATTCATTGATTTTCAAAATGATGTTATAGCAAGTATCAGACAATTAAATATTGATAACGAAGCAAAATTAGATATTATTGAAACGCTCTATCATCCTGCTGCTATGATTCATGGTTTATTTGATATTTTTAGACAATTTGAAGATATTTATCAATCTTTAAATTTAGATCATAATCTTTTCCATAGCACTCAAAATATCAAAGAAAATGATTTACGTTTATTTTTTAAACATATTGGTTTAAATATCGATGAAACACCTCTTTATATTTATCCTTCTTTTACAAATTATCATTCATTGGTATTATTGATAGAAGAAGATCATTATGTTTTACTTATGGGAGCTGGTTTAGAGAGTCAATCATTAACTTCCTATCATGAATCACGTAATGAACAACAGAAATTAGAATATTTCTTAAAAGTTTTAAGTGATAAATCTAAGTTTGAAATTTTAACTCTGTTAAAGAAAAAGTCCATGTATGGTAATGAACTTGCTAAAGCTATGCATTTAAAAACACCTACGATATCTTATCATATGGATGCTCTTATCAGTGGTGATCTTATTCATATTAGAAAAGAAAATAATCGTATTTACTATTCCTTAAACAAAGAGGAAATTGAACACATGATACAATATCTACATCATAAACTACTAAAGGATGAGAACTAAATCTCATCCTTTTAATCACTCTTTAATTCTCTACCATTCATCATACCTTGACAAGCCCACAATATAATGAAGGATAATATAAAATTCATAGCTAAAGAAGCTATTGAGATTATTGTGAGAGTCGTTGGGGTTAAACTATTTGTCATCACAAGAATCACTGTCAATAGAACACTTGGCAATGCACTGACTAACATAATCAACATACGCATCATATTTTCAAAAACACGTGTTGAACGACTTTTTAATATACGAATCGTCAATACACTGGCACTCATAAATACAAAGATGTAACCAAACATGTTGAGTAAATACATCAAAATATTAAGAATGGATTCATGGTAATAAACCCCAACAATAATGAAAGATAAAACACCTATAACTGATACTTTCATAAATGTAGGAATCATCACAGCAATTAATTTTTTATAAGGTTGATCTGGTATAAGATAAATCTGATAATTTTTTAATTCAGCTGTTAAATCACTTGTCTGCATCATCATAAATAACCAGATAACCATCATATAAATAAAGAATCCAAATCCCATATTACTAAAAATAGTGATAATCAGATAAATCCCAATAGAAAGCAAATCATTCCATGAAACAAGACTCCCTTTTTTCTTCATAATAAGAAGATTTTTAGATAATACAGCAAAAGCACCATCATAGAATCTTTTAACATTGATCTTTTTAACTTTCACATTTCTTAAAGCATCCTGATTTCCCGCTTTAAATTCCTTTAAACGTTTTGATAATTCTAATGAATCTTCTAATGCCTGTTCATAAAAATCACCCTTATAACTAATAAACAACAAATAAATCACAATCAAACAAATCATCAACAATAATAACCCTAAAACCGTTAAAATCATCTTTGATTCTACATAAGAAATCAAAGTTAACTTTAACCATCCAAATACTGGTACATAATAAAAGAGTGGTGATTCAATAAAATCTATCATAATCGTTTGTATACGCCCAGTCTGTAAATAGGTTAATATTAATATCACTGCTAGAATCAAAACAAAGATTCCTGCAATCACATAATTCATCTTTTTATATTTTTGATCTCCAATAGATAAAACATAACTATAATCAATAAACACAAGAAAAGTCATGATTGTTATAACACTACCTAATAAAGCTAACAGAATAAATCCTAAATCAACTTTGATTTGCATATTCATGCCTATAAAGAAAATCAAAGCAAAGAAAGCGAGTAATATGGATTGTAAAAAGGTTTGAAAAGATAAAAATGTCATGATCTGTTTTTTATGGAAAGGTCCACTAAATAAAAAATAGGCATCTTCTCCAGAAAACAAAGCTTTTTTTGAAGAAAGCATTGTAGAAAATAACATTAAAGCTAAAAAACCTATAAAGATAAGAATAGATGAATGTAATTCAAAATTCACTAACATCAATGTATTATCTTTTGGTAAAAAGAAGAAAGCATAGAAAATAAAACCATATAAAAGAACAACAAAAATTGTAAAGATAGCACTAGAAGGCTTTTTAAAAAGATTTCTCAAAGATGCTTTGGTTTTCATAAACCATAACAAACATAATGCTTTCATACTATTTTCCTTCTGTTAATTCAAAGAAAAAATCTTTTAAGCTTTCTTCTTGAAGCTCATTTTTTTGAATTCTTTGAATAATATGTCCTTCTTTCATAATATAGGCTTCATCAAAAATATCACTGACAATATCAATAATATGTGTACTAATCAATACTGCACAACCTTCATCAGCAATATTCCTCAATATTTTTAAAGTTTCTTCAATACTTGCTGGGTCTAAACCAACCATCGGTTCATCCACAAGTAAAGCCTTTGGCTCAATCATAAAAGCTAACAACATACTTAACTTCTGTGTCATCCCTTTACTTAACTCTTTTGCCATTTTCTTTCTTTTTTCAGTAAGGTGAAACAATTCCAGATACTTTTGTGCTTTTTCCTTATAATTTTCGACTTGATAGGCATGTCCTATAAAATCAATATGCTCATCTACCGTAAGCAAATCATATAAAACAGGCGTTTCTGGTACATAACCAAAACAACGTTTCGCTTCAATAGAACCATTATCATATCCACATATTTGAATATTTCCTTCAAACTTCAAAAGATTTGCAATACTTTTAATCGTCGTTGATTTTCCTGCTCCATTAGGACCTAATAAGATTGTAATCTTACCACTTTGAGCAACCAGTTCAATATCATCCACTGCTTTGAACGAACCATAACGTTTCGTTAAATGATGTATTTCTATCATAACATCCCTCCTCGTTTTTTATTATATACCCCCCCCTCTCTCATTTTTTGCAAGGGGCAAGTTATATAATTTGATTATACCTGCTCATTAGAAAAATGTCACGAAAAAAGGAACATCTCTATTAATGCTCCTTAAACATGATGATATGCCTTTTGTCTTTTGATTTTTAATACATGTTCTTCATCGGGAAAATGAACTGGATTCATATGTGTTTGTTGATAAATCACTAACAAATCCTTAACATCTTGATAAATTTCTTCAATTTCCATATTCCCATACATTCTTGGTGGTAATACATATACAGGAATTTGAACATGATGATTTTCAATAAATGATTTGATATACATATTCAAATGAGGACAACAAACAATGATATCAAAATCATTCATCTTTTCATAAGCAATAGAAAATGGTGAAAATTCAATCATTAACTTCTGATCTAAATGTTTCTCTACAATTTCTTTTTTCATTCTTTCAGCAACATAGCTAGAAGAAAAGCCACCACCGCAACATAATAGAATTTTAATCATGATTGCCTCTACATTTATCAACAAATATTTTTATTTTCTCAGTAGCAATCTTCAATTCCTCTAAACTATAAGCATACGAAACTCGAATAAATCCTTCTCCAGCTGGACCAAAAGCTGTTCCCGGTACACAGGCAACTTTTTGATCTTCCAATAGTTTTTCACAGAACTCATCAGAAGTCAAACCTGTTGAACGAATACATGGGAAAACATAAAAAGCCCCTTGTGGCTTAAATGTTTCTAAGCCCATATCATTAAATGTTTTGACTAAGAAATTACGTCTGGCTTTATAAGAATCACGCATTTTTAAAACTTCATCATAACAGTGTCTTAATCCTTCAATAGCACCATATTGGGCAGATGAAGGGGCTGACATAATAATATATTGATGAATTTTATTCATCGCTTTCGTTAAAACTGGATGAGCCAAAACATACCCTAAGCGCCATCCTGTCATCGCAAAGGCTTTAGAAAAACCACTTACAACAATGACTTGATCTTTAATTTCATCAAATGAAGCAATGGAACAAAATTCTTCTTCATAACTGAGTTCTGCATAAATTTCATCAGAAATGACAATAATTCCTGATTCTTTGATAATTGGAACTATTTTTTCATAATCACTCTTTGTCATAAATCCACCTGTTGGATTAGATGGATAATTGATTAATAATGCTTTGGTATGAGGTGTAATGGCAGCTTTTAATAATTCTGGCGTTAATTTAAATTCATCTTCTTGACGAAGATTAATCGTTACTGGAATTCCTCCTGCCAATTCTACTCCCGGCGTATAAGCCACATATCCAGGATCTAATACAATCATTTCTTCACCCGGATTCAATATTGCACGAATCGCAATATCAATTCCTTCTGAACCTCCAACTGTTACAATGCAGTTATCCTTAGGGTTATATTCTACATGAAAACGTCTTTGATAATAGCGACAGATTTCTTCTCTTAATTCCTGTAAACCTTGATTAGCCGTGTAAAAAGTTCTTCCTTTTTCAATCGAATAAATAGCTGCTTCACGAATAGCCCAAGGTGTTGTAAAATCAGGCTCTCCTACCCCTAATGATATAACATCTTCCATCTGTGAAGCTAAATCAAAGAACTTTCTAATACCACTAGGTTTAATTGTTTTGACCCTATCACTTAAAATATCATTATAATCCATTATGGAGTCACCACCAATCTATCATTTTTTCCATCTTCATCTTCAATTAAAACAACACCATTGTTTTTATATTGTTTCAAAACAAAATAAGTTGATGTTCCAGTGACACCATCTACACATGCTAATTTACTAGCCACAAAATGAGCCACTTCCTGCATTGTTTTTCCTTTCACAATACATACAAATTCAAAACTTCCACTCAACAAATACATTGTATCCACTTCATCAAATTTATAAATATGACTGGCAATACGGTCATAACCATATTCTCTTTCTGGACTGGCATTGACTTGTATTAAAGCCGTCACAATCTCGGTATTTGTTAAATCCCAATTGACAATTGTATGATAACCACAAATAACTTTTTTCTTTTCTAATTCTGTTAATTTCTCTATCACATCATCTTTTGATTCATCTAAGGCGGCCGCTAAATCAGTAATCTTCATCCTCGCATTTTTTTGTAACAAACTTAGCATTAATTTTTCATCCATATTCGCTTCCTCCTTCAATATAGTATCTATTGTATTACACTTTTGTGTATTATGAAAGAATTTTATGATTTTTTTATTATTTCTATATTTATATGTTGATTTTTATTTATTTCACAAATAATTATGTTAAAATAATTTTATAAACTGAAAGGAGCATGATCTATGAAAGTTTTTTATGTATCCAGTTATGGAAAACATCATGATAAAGGCATTTATATCATGAAATTTGATAAAGAAACACTTGAAATGAAACGTATTCAACAAATTGAAACACAAGATTATCCCTCTTATATGATATGTGATGATCATACATTATATGTTGCCTATAAAAATGCTAATTCTCATAGTCACGGTGGTGGTTTAGGAAGTTTTTCAATATATAAAGATGAATTAATTCTCAATAACAATTATCATTCCAGTGGTCGTTCTTATACACATCTTTGTGTTGATCAAAGTCATCGCTACTTGTTTGCAGCAAATTATCATGTCGGAGCAACAGCTTCCTATCAATTAGAAAATGGTATCATTACTCAAAAAATATGTGCAGTTCATCATACTGGCTTAGGTCCTGATTTACTCAAACGTCAGACAAGCCCTCATGTTCATTATGTTGGCATTACACCAGATCAACAATTTGTTTACGCTGTTGACTTAGGAGCCGATAAAGTTGTCATGTATCGCTACTCTCAAGGTGTTTTATTGGAAGATCCTGATTATACACTTAACATTGTACCGGGTTCTGGTCCACGTCATATGATTTTTTCAAAAGATGGTCGTTTTGCTTATTTAGTCAATGAAATTGCCAATAATATTATGGTCTTTAAATATCTGCAAGGACATTTCCAGTTGATTCAAGCGATTCATTGTATTCCTCGACATTTCAAGGGCTTTTCAAGTGCTGCAGCGATTCGTTTAACACAAAGTGGAAATCATCTTTTTGTATCTAATCGAGGACATGACAGTATTGCGATGTATCGTGTTAACAAAGAAAGTGGGAAAATTTCACTATTATATATGGTTCACACCGGTAAAGAACCAAGAGATTTCCAAATTCTTGATGATCAATACTTAATTGTCGCTTGTCAAGGCAGCAATCTTTTACAAATCATGACATTGAATGAGGATACAGAAGAACTTGTATTGACTGATTCTACAGTAGAAATTCCTGCTCCTGTATGTATTGCATTTGAATAATTACAAAAACTGTGTAATTCACACAGTTTTTTTCTTTCTTCTCAATTTCAAATAAAATATAACACCAATGATAGATACCATAAATTCTGTTATAGGGAATGCACACCAGACACCAGTCATAGCACCTATCCATGATAATAAGAACGCTGTTGGAATCATAACAAAAAATCCTCTTAATAAAGAAATCATATGGGCAGGAAGTGGATGTTCAACTGATGTAAAATACATAGAAATAATGATATTAAATCCTGCAAATGGACAAGCCAAGAAGTATAATTTTAATCCCTGCGAGGCAATGATGCGTAAAGCCTGATTATTTTCACTATTGAAAACTTGTGTAATACTTGTTGCCTGAAAGAAAACAAGTCCATAAATCAATACAGAAATAACAAACATCATCACCAATGCATATTTTAATATTTGATGGATGGATTTCATTTGATTCAACCCATAGTAACGACTCATCAATGGCTGTATTCCTTGAGCAATACCTGTATAAATAGCAATAACAACTAATGAAAGATTGGCTATAACGCCATAGGCCGCAACACCTACATTACCAGTCAGTCCTAAAATAATTGTATTAAACACAATCATGACAACACCTGAAGAAACTTCAGTCACAAGTGAAGGCACTCCACTCGATAAAATACCAATAATCCTTTTGAATTGTAGATAACACTTTTGAATATGAAACTGATTTTTCTTTCTAATAAAGTGTGGTGAAAGAATCATCATACTGATAATGGGAGCTAAACCTGTCGCAAAAACAGCACCAAAGATACCCATTTGACAAGGAAAAATAAAAATATAATCTAAAATAATATTAGATAAGCTCCCACCAATCATAGCAGCCATTGATAATTGAGGTGCTCTATCATTACGTACAAAGCATAATAAAACATTATTTAATAAAAATGCTGGAGCAAACAATAATACCACTTGTAGATATGTCTTAGACATATCAAAAACATATCCTTGTTCAATAAATAAAGAAATAATAAAACCAGAAAAAAAGATACCAATCAAAACAAACAGCACTGCAAAACATCCTGCCAAAAACAAGGCATGTGTAAAAGTTTTATTCGCCTCAAGATGATGTTCTTGACTCTTTAAGATGGAATACTTTGTTCCAGCTCCCATACCTATCATTAAACCACTGCCATGAATAAAACTATAAATAGGAATAGCTAAATTTAAAGCTGTTAATCCATCAGTACCTAATCCTTTAGATACAAAAAAGGTGTCTGCTAAAATATAACATGATAAACCCAACATTCCCAAAATATTTAAAGACGTATATTTCAAAAATTCATTCAATCCTTTTTTCAAAATTCTATCCCTCATTTCTCTTATCTACAAGTTCTATTGCTTGTTTGCCAGTTATATCTTTTATATCCAGTTCTAATAGACATAAGGCTTTCCAAAATTTTTTTATTTCTTCTTGTCGATTTTGGATACTTTCATCTGGTGAATATTTGATAGCTAGTGTTTCAATAGCATGTTGTTTTTCATCATCATTTTCAAGCATATGGATGTTGCCGAAAACAATCACACTTCTAAAATAAGTTGTATATTTTTCTGGAACAATAACATCCTGATCAATTACACAAAATGAAACCTGATTATTTTCTTTCATTAAATCTAATTTATAACCACTTTTACTACAATGAAAATAAATCTTTTGATCTTCATAGACATAACTTATAGGTAAAGCATACGGTTCCATTTGATTTCCACAAAGTGCTAAAACACCTGATGTATTATTGTTTAATATTTCTATACATTTTTCATTTGATAAAGCTTGTTTACTACGACGCATTTTTTTCATCTTTTGTTTCTCCTTTTGTACAAAATAAAAACATTGATTTTCGTATCTTCTATGGCCTAACGATACGAAACCAATGTTTTAAAGTCTACCCGGCGGCAAACATTATTGATATATCTGTCAGATATTTTAGCACAGTTTATTTTGTATATCAATAGATTAGAGTTTGTTTAAACAGCTAATATTCCAAAATAATTTAATACAATACCTACAACAAAACATGATATAACAATAACAATTGGATGAACACCTTTTTTTACAAAGTAATACATAATTCCTGTTAAACATAAAGGAATAAGACATGGCATAATACCATTCAAAACGTCTTGTAAGACTAATGTTTCATTATAAACAATTGGTGTTGTAATATTTACTAATGTTGCACACATTCCACCAACAACAATTAAACCAGCAATTGAGCAGCCATACATCACTTTATCCATCAAATTGTTTTCTGAAATTTGACGGATAACTTCCTGACCTTTAACATACCCTAATTTACCACCAAACCATGTGATAGGGAAACTAACAGCAAATGAAATTAACATAGCAATAATTGGTCCTAAAATTGAACCTTTTTGAGCTAATGAAATCCCAATACTCATGGCTATAATTCTTACAGTTCCTTGAAATAATGAATCTCCAATTCCAGATAATGGCCCCATTAAAGCAGTTTTGACATTTGTAATCATCTCTGGATTAAATGTATCTGGATGTTCAGCATATTCTTCTTCCATTGCGGCAGTTAATCCTAATACAAAGGCTCCACATTGTGGTGTAATATTAAAGAATTCCAAAGCCGCATTATATCTTTCTTTCTTTTTTTCCAAATCCTCTGGGTCAGGATACAAACGATCTAAAGTTTTAGAAATACCCCACATAAATGCAGTATTCATTTGTCTTTCATAGTTCCAAAGAGTTTGCATACACCAACCACCCCAGAAAAATTCTTTACATTTTTTTCTTAACGGATAATTTCTTTGTGTTTCCAATCCTTTTTTTGACATTATTTCATCCTCCTTACTTTAATCATCTAATTCATCTAACTCATCAATGGATCCATCAGCTGTTTGAACTTTTGAATTATTATCATATTTCAATTGATATAAAATAACAGCAAAGATAATCGCAATAATAGCAATTCCTGTTAAACTTAAACCAGAATAAGCTGCTAAAGCAAATCCAAAGAAGAAGAAAATAGCATTTTTCTTGTTGATAATAACAGAAAGTAACATAGCAAATCCAAAGAATGCAACTAAATTAGCTCCTAATGTAACACCATTTAATACAAATTCTGGAATAAAATCATTAATCAAATTGATAAGATCAGCACCAAAATAAACAGCTATAAACACTGGGATAAAGTAACAAATAGAATATAACATTGGACCCCAAACAATATTAATTGTTTTGGCTCTTTTAAAATTACCAGCTTCTACACTACTATCAATCATATGTGTCATACTAATACGAAGAATATCTGCTCCCGTTTCAATCAATGTACTTAATAAAGTCATTGGTGTCGCAATAGCTAATGCTGTTGAAATGTCTGAACCAGTCATAATAACAATAGCACATCCAACGATTGACCCCATATTCATATCAAAACCAGAGGCACCAATACTCATGAACCCTAAACTTACCATTTCCATAGAAGCACCAACTGCTAGTCCAGTTTTTAAATCTCCTAAGAACAACCCTACAAGTGTACAGGTAATTAATGGTCTTTCAAAATTTAAACGTCCTAACATACGTGAATCTAATCTACCAAACACCGCAATTAGACCTATAACAAATGCATTTAATAACATTTATTTTTCCCTCCTTATTTTTCAAACTTCAATTCCTCTCTCTTTGTTGATGGAAGTTGTTGCATAAATATATGTGTTCCACAATCCATAATCTTTTTTGAATCTTCAACTTCTTCATCATTTAAATAAACAACGTCAGAATACAATTTTGATCCTTCTTTTTTTGCAATTCCTCCATAATTAATTTCTTTAATTTTAGGATACTGTTGAATAAATCTAGCAGCATCTTTTGTACAACCAAATATTATAAAAATTGTATCTTTTAATTCTTCGACTTTTGGCATTTTAGATAAAGCTTTTTCTACAGTAAAAATATTTAATTTTACTCCTGCTGGTTTTGACATATTCAATGCCATTTTTTGAAATTCATCATTTGCTGCTTTATCATCAATAACAATAATTCTCGATACAGCTAAATAGTGTGTCCATGTAAATGCTACTTGTCCATGAACAAGTCTATGATCAACTCTTACAGCTTTTATCATATTTCTCACCTCTCTACAAATCATCTTCATCAGGTATAAAAGCAATTGATTTATTAATATATTTCACACCAAAAAGTTCTTCCTGTGTTTTCATCTCTAATGTATTGTCACTCACTGTCGGAGTCGTTAATAACAAATCAATCAAAAAAGCTAAATTGATATTTGTAATCAGATGAAATGGATAAGTTCCTAAAAACTTCACAAATCCATTATTAACACTCCCACCTAATATATCAGTACAAATCACCAAATCTTCTTTTTCAAAATCATGATTTTCCATCATTTGTGTTATTTGATTATCTAAATTAAAATCTGGTGATGTATAGCAACACATTGCTTTTAAATCTTTCATATCACCGACAATAATATTCAAAGCGCTTACAAAACCATCGGCGAGATATCCATGTGTTGCAATAATAACCTTTTTTCCTTTTTCCATGCTTTATATTCATTCCTTTCTAGCCAAAACATGCTGATTATTTTTAGCATTGTGCCAAAGAAGGTTCGTTACACAATATCTTTGTTATTGCATATGACGACAACTCTCCAGTTTCATCATGTTTTCTCTCCTTCTTTATGAAAGGAGTTCTTCTCATTTAACATACCTGTCATAATGCAAAATAGATTTTATTTTGCATTATGATCAGCATCAATAAATTCATAAAGATAGGCAATTTCACTTGTTGGAATCACAATATTATAGCGTTTCGATATAATATGAAATGCTTCATGAACACACTTAATAAAATGCATATGTGTTTTTTCAAAATTCTCTAAATCGTCAAATTCTGTAATAGCTGTTTTTGTAACAAGTCTTTCAATAAGGCAACAAACATGTATATAAAGTCCTATAAGTGTTTTTCCATCAAACTTTTCTTGCAAACAATCTTGCAAAACATCCATAGCTACACTCACATTGTCTAACAAAACTTGGGGGTTTAAAATGGTTAAATATCCGACAACATTGAGTAAAGTAAAGTTTTTTCGTAAATCAGAAATCATATGATCTAATTCTTCAACATTTAAATATGGTGATAATCTTTTCATAATAATATCTATATGATGACCAGAAATAATGTCCTCTAAAGCAACAAATTTTTGTCCATTCACATGAGGATTAGCCGTCCCTGTAATAAACAATACATTATTGTTATTAAAAATTTCATGATCTTGACCACTAGAAATTAATTGATTGTAATCACAAACCACAAAATCTACAGGAATAGACTTTGTTGATAAACTATTTTCAAATAATTCTCTCATTCGTTGGGCTGTTTGAATTCCACTTTCGCTTGTAAAGATAATAGCATCCTTTTTTTGTCTTTTTACAATTGTATATTTTGCCATTGAATGAGCACTGACTTTTTCTAAAATCATTTTCATATTATTTTCATTCAAAATAGCATTACCAACATTTAATGCTAATCTCGTTGAAACATTATTAATGACACCTACATTACAATTAATCGCTGTACTTAAGCTTTTTCCTAATAATTCTAAAGACCCCATATCCACCATAACAATAACATCTGCATTACTATGCATACGATTAATTCTCTCAACTAGTATTTCTTTAATTTCATCAATTGTTACATCTAATGGCATATCTACAGCATCAAATATATAATTTTCCAGCAAACTATTAACAGCCTCAGCTATTGATGTTGCTGTAGAATACCCATGACAGATAATAATTCCAAATATTTTTTGTGTTTTTCTGACTGTATTATAATGATTAAGATTGACTATCATGATTAATTTAAAAAAACTATCAATATCTGTTTCTAAATTAGAATTGACTAATCGTATCATTTCTTCAACAATTAATGTTTCATTAATGCAATGCTCCTTTAACTGAGTTAATATATTATCTATATCAAAACGATTCTTCTGTTGCCATTTATTTATAGATGAGTGATACAATTCATTCATATACATTAACTTTGCAAAGGTATAGCTAAAGCCACTAGGCAGATTCATATAACGTTTTTTTAATATAGTATCAAAAATATTAGAGAGGGAGATTTCTATACCTTTAATACGTTCAGGAGCAACTCTTTGTTTATATGAAAGAAAATCACTTAATAAGTCAAAATGATGTTGTGCATCTTTTAGGGATTCCTGAAAATCTTGATCTTTAAAAAATGATTTTACAATCATACTAAAATAATCCAAAATATAATCAATCTGATCACTTTTCTTATAAGCTGTTGTATCAATATAAACAATATCTTCATCAGTAACAATCGGAAGTGTTCTTAATAAATATTCTGGTAAATGATATGTATGAATAATAACTTCTTTATTACCTGTATTTTCTTTTAAGGCAGAAGCACACATAATCTGTATAGCAGATTGTAATCCGATTAAGTTCTGTGAATAATCACCATTAACCAATGCTCTTAAAACACTACTACTGACTTTAATAATTTTATTCATTTTCTTGCCTTCATTGATCATGAAATGAATAATGAGCTCTTCAATTTCTTCTTTGCTCTTTTCTTTTAATAAAGGCAAAGAAATTAAGACAGGAATATTTTTAAGCAGGCAATCAACCATAAAATGATGCGGATGAATATCAGATAAAAGAATATATCTGATTGTTTTATGGAGATATTTCATTTTTTTGGTATTTGCGCTCTTGCCTATTTCAATCAAATGACATAATTTTTCTTGAAATGATTCGGACATATATTGTGCCCCAGCTAAAATGAAAACAATATAATCATACTGGTCAATCAATCCACTTTTATGTCCATCTCCAAAAATTTTTAATGATACTTGTTCACTATTGGTAGGTGTAAATTCTATCTTAAACACTTTTGCATTTTCATTAATCTTTCCACGCCTTGCTGCATTTTCATAAATGACTTGACTAAGTGTTCTCTTACCTGTACCTTTTGCCCCATACAAAATAATTGGTAATCCGCTTGGTGGATATTCAAAAGCTTCTCTTAATTGTTTAATAGGCTCCGCTAAAGATTTATCATAACCAATAATCTGAGAATAATCACCATCTCCTACGGAATGTTCATTAATATATTGTTTTACTTCCTCTAAGTCATAAAAATCATCATTTTGAAATACCAAATGAAATAATTCTTCCATTTTCTGACGATGCAAAAAATATACAGGTCGAGAATTAATCTTCATCACCAATTTTTCTTTTACAAGTTCATTAAGATATTGACTTGCTAAACTGCGACTAATATGCATTTCTTTTGCAATAGATGATGCTGTAAAATGACTCACTTGAGTAAAATCAAAGTTTTGTGTTAAATCATTCATATAATTTAAAATCATACTTTTTGTACTCCCTGTCACATTCATCATCCTTTCATAAAATGCACTTTTTACATTTCATATACTTAAATATACACTAACTCACTTTTTAGATGATTTAGTGTTGAAAAATTAAACACTATCTTTTTGCCTACCTTTGATAGAAAGTGAGAGTTTTAGAAACACTCACTTTCTAATGACAATTCATTTTAATATTTATATTTCCACATATATTTTCTTTTACTTAATGGATGATCTCTCATATCAGCTAATAAATGATTAAATACATCTAAAAGCGCTGTATGGAAATCATAATCATAATATTCACTAACTTCACCTAATTCATGTGAACCATATTTTTCCAAATCAATCACTGTATGATGATGATTGTACTGATCTAAGAATCGAATAGCTCTTTCGTCCAATGCTTTCGTTTTTCCAGTTGATTTTAATAATAAGAATGCTGTATCTGGATCAGTGATTTCAAATGGACCATGGAAATATTCTCCTGTATGAATAACTGCTGAATTGATCCATTGCATTTCCATTAAAATACAAATTGTTTCTTGTTGTGCAGCAGACCATGCTGTACCACTTCCCATTGTATAAATAACTGGATTATCTTTATATTGAATAGAAAATTGAATAGCTTCAGGAACAATAGCTTTTTGTGCAGCTGGTACTAATTCATTCATTTTATTCATTGCTTCTACCATTGCTTCATATTGACCAGTTCCTTCCACTTGATATAAAGTTTCATAAGCAATTTTTAAGATATAAGCAGATTTTCCTACTTCAAATGGAATACCTTCTCCATCTTCAAAAACAATTGTATAATCAGAAACTTCATGAATACCTGTATCTTGTGCTTCATGTGTCAATCCAATAACTGTTGCTCCTTTAGATTTTGCAACACGTCCTGCTTCTACTGTTTCTGCAGTATTTCCACCTCTAGATGCAATGACCACGATTGAGTTTTCACCAATACAAGCTGGTGTATCATGAACAAATTCATTTGCTGAAGTATAACTTGTTGTTATATTTTTAGCTTCTCTTTGAACATAGTAATATGCTGCATAGAAACATGCTAAAGACCCTCCAACACCTGCAAAACTTAAATTTTTAATTTGTTTTTCTGAAGTAATTTCTTCAATTATTTTTTTGACATCAAACATTTTCTATTTCCTCCTTTTTTGATGTTCTCTTTTGATACCTCTACTATACCAAACTCATTTTTTGTTATAAGTAGTGTTGACATATTTGTCTTAATGTTCTGTTTTTTATAACTTTTTCTGATTTTTTGACATTTTTCAACACTACTCTAACAGTCATATTCCTTTGTTTTTTTATAATCTACAAAAGTGTTGAAAAATAAAAAATGGAAATCATTCCATTTTTTATAACTCTATTCATTAGTTTTGGTTTGAACATAATCATTAAACTTAGAAAATCTTGGATGCGTATTCCATGTTTGTAATTCTTCACTGATCTGATAAGATAAAACTTGAAATACCGGTAAAATGTACAAAGGCATTAATAATGGTTCATGAATATGAAAAGGAATTCTTATCGCATGTTCATCATCAACCAAAGGGCTATTCGTGATTGCATAAGTTCGTGGTGTAACACTTTGAATGGCTTGATAAATTGAGATGATACGTGAACTTCCCTGTGAACAATCATCAATACACCACACTGTATATGCTGGTGTCAATTGGAGATTAAATCCATGAATAAATTCTTCTGCTTCATAAGCCATACATGGATGCTTTGTTGTTTCTGCCATTTTCAATGCCCCTTCTAAAGCAATGCCATAACTTTGAATGAATCCTATAAAAAATGTAGGATTCAAAGAAGTCATTTCATATAGATACTTTTGATAAAATTGTTTTGTTTCTTCTTGAATTATTTGATGACGTTCAGGTACCTCTAATAGTTCCTTAATGATTTCATCATAAACTTCTTGATGAATACAATGTTTTTTCAAACCAGATACCAATGCAAATAAAATCAAATATTCCATCAGCATCACAATACCTTTTGTGACATATCCTACAGTTTCTATTCCCATATGATAATCTACAACAATATCTGCATATGATTTCAAATCATCATTTTTTTGTCCTGTTATAAGGACAGCTTCTCGATGAAGTGATTTTAATTTTTGAAGTGCTTGAATACAATTTGTAGAATGACCACTTTGTGAAACCACAAAAACAAAATCATCTTCTGTTATTTGATTTTCAAAATATACAAAACTCATAGGTGAAATGACTTTAACATCACAATTTAAATATTTCATTAAAAATGGTTTTGCACATTGTGCCCCATTAAAACTAGAGCCACAAGCAATAATCCATAGGGACTGATATTCTTTTTGTAAATAAAGCTGTACCAGAGGCTTTGTTATTTCTTCTATATTTATGATATTGTCTTTCATCTGTTGTGGTGTTTCTTGAATATATGTCATCATAGTTACCTGAATATTCTTCTTTAATATATCAATAACATCTATCAAAGAATCTACTATAGCAAAAGTTTCTCTTTTCTGCTTTTCTTGTGCCGGTGCTAAATCTGGAATCATAATACAAGGAATATGCGCACGATATGCAGCTTCGACACCCACATATGAATCCTCCAATACCCATGCCTCTTGTGAATCGACACCAAAATAATTCAATACTGTTTCATAAATTTCTGGATGTGGTTTCCTTAAATGAACTTCATTGCCACACAATATATAATCAAATTGATCCCATAACTGTAATCGAGATAATCTTTGATAAGTTGTGTCTTTATCTGTCGCTGTTGCAACTGCTACAGGAATAGATAATGATTGAATAAAACGTAATAATTCCATAAGACCTTTCTTTATATCAATTCTTTCTTTTAGAAGTTCATCACCATATTCTCTCACTTCTTGTAAAATCTTTTCTGGATGAGCAAATTGTCGAAGATCGTTCTTCACAATATCTTCAACTTCTTTACCATTTCTCCCTACACATTTTAAAAAAGTTGTATTTCCCAAATCCTGTACACCATAACGCTTTCCAACACTATCCCAAGCTTCTTGCCATCTTGCTTCTGTATCAAGCATAAGACCATCAACATCAAAAATAATTAATTTTGGTAACATTTTCTTCCTCCTTATTTTATTGAATCATGAACATATGTTGTTAAATTCACAATCCATTTTCCTGTTTGATAACGTTTAATTCCTAAAATCACTCTCACAATTTGTTCTAATTGGCAAATCAAAAAAACAATAGCTATACTTTGAATCTGAAAGATATGAACACTTATAAATGCTAATGGAATTCCTACACTCCACATCAATCCACTATCAAGTAAAGTTAATACCTTAGAATCCCCTCCAGCTCTGAGTGAAGAAAAAACAATAACGATAAAGAATCGTAACGCTATACGCAAAGCAAAAACTTTCACAATAAGTATAGCTTCTTGAATGACTTGTGGATGAGTCAAGTCAAAGATTTGGACAAAAAGAGGCGAACCAAAATAAATGAATATCAGACAGACAACTGACATAGCAGTTGCTAAAGTCATTAAATAATCACCTTCTTCTTTTGCTTTATGACCATCACCATAACCTAATGAATAACCAACAATTGCAGCTACTGCATTAGAAAATCCATTTGCAAAAGCATAAAATACATTTGATATTTTTTCTCCAACATAATAAGCATCCATAGATCGTGTTCCTAAAGCTCCAAATGCTTTAATAAATAATGTTGAGCCAAACCCAAATAATAGTTCATTAAATACAATAGATTGTGTTTTTTGTAAAATGGGTTGAATAAAATAACGGTCAAATGTAAACATTTCTTGAAAACTACCTATAAAAGGTTGTTTTGTTTGATAAGCATACAAAACATGAATACATAATGATGACATTTGAGCTATACATGTTCCCATAGCTGCACCTTGTATCCCCATTCGTGGAAAACCATACAATCCAAAAATAAGTACATAATTCACGACTATATTCATGATCATTGCAATAATTCCTATAATCAAAGGTACTTTTGGACGATTAATATTGCGATAAGTCATATTGAAAACAAAACTTAACGCTAATGGAAAATATGAGAATTTTGCAATATTTAGATAGGCTAGTCCATTTTGAATAACACTTGCATCACTTATATAAAATTGTAAAATCACTTTCCCAAAAAAACTTGCTACAGAAAACCAAAATAAACCTGAAATCAAAGCTAACAAGACACTTAAACCAAATGACTTTTTGAAGCTTGTAAAATCCTTAGCACCAAAAAATTGCACAGAAAAAATTCCAACTCCTGCAGCACTTCCCCAAGAAACCGATGTACATAATGTTTCAATCTGTACAGCCGTTCCTACTGCTGTCACTTGACCAATCCATGATACCATTAACGAATCTACAATCCCCATACAACTAGAAATCAATTGTTGAAAACCTAAAGGGATTGCCATAGAAAAAACATATTGATAAAACTTTCGTGGACCAATATATCGTTTGATTTTATCTAACATTATCACCTCATCTCCCTTTCTTTTTTTATCATATAAAAATCTATTTAATAAGAATTCAGTGTTTAAATAATTGTCACTTTTTATATATTTTAGACACTTTTTAAAAAGCGGTTCTTAAAATTTTGATAATATCCAACAAATAATATAGATGTTGCTGCCCATGAAATAGGATAACATACAACAACCATATGAAATGAAGCAAATATATCAGGAATCCCAATAACCCAAAGAATTCTTAATAAACAAACTCCACAACAAACAATAATCATTGGTTTGAATGCATCTCCACATCCTCGCATTGTAGCCGAAATAATTTCAGCTCCGCTATATGTAACATAATATGGAACAATATAATAGATAATTTGAACAGTTTCTAAAATAACTTGCGAATCATTTGAAAACAATGATGCAATCTGTCTACCAAAAGTCATCAAACAAATACTTAGAAAAATGGCTGAGATACTTAACATGCCAATACAAATTTTCATTCCCTGTCGCACTCTTGTATAAAGCCCAGCTCCATAATTTTGACCTACAAAAGTTGTTAATGCTGAACTGTATGCAGCGGCTATCATAAAAAACAGGGCATCTATTTTACAATAAACAGTCCATGCGGCAATCATAGATGTTCCAAAAGAATTAATTTTAACTTGTAAAATAATATTGGAAACTGCATACATAACTGCTTGTAACCCCGCTGGAATACCAATTTTTAAAACATTTTTTAAAATTTCTATATCAAACTCTATCTTTTTCAAACATAATTGATAACAGCCTTTTGCTTTAATTAGTTTGTAACAGACAAGAAGTGCAGAAACAAACTGTGCAATAGCTGTCGCAATACCTGCCCCAGCAATTCCCATGTAAAAATAAACAATAAAAATATAATCTAAAACAATATTAATAAAAGTACAAATCATAAGATATATTAAAGGCGTGTGACTATCTCCAATAGCACGTAATACTCCTGTTCCAATATTATAGACAACTAGAGGTATACCACCTAAAAAATACAATCGCATATACAAAGTTGCTGCCTCTAATATATCTGATGGAACTCCCATCATATTTAAACACTTTCCAGAAAAAAACAAGCCAAATAAAGTCATTATCAAGCCACAGACAATAGCTAAAGCAAAAGATGTATGAACAGTTTTAGAAACACGATGTTCTTGATTTGCTCCAAAAAACTGAGCAATCAAAACAGTTGTTCCTGAAGATAATCCAACAAAAAAATCCACCAGCAAACTAATAAGATTTCCTGTTGATCCAACAGCGGCTAATGCCTGAGTCCCTACATACTGTCCAACAATAATTGTATCAACGGTATTATATAACTGTTGAAAAAAAGTTCCTATTAATATAGGAAAAAAGAATTTCAGAATTTGCTTCCATATTTTCCCTTTCACTAATGAATATTGCATTATTCGTACACCTCCCTTAATAAAGTGTACTTTAATTCGTATGTCAAAAGAAAAAGTGTATGAATTTTCGACGAATTTTGATTTATTTAAACACTAAAAATAAGAAGTATGAAAATATTAAACACATCCCATAAGACATTTATGAATAGAAAAATCATTGATAATATCCTAAATAATATAAAAAACATTGAATATATATCTATTATCAGATACATATTCAATGCTTAATTCCTAATCTAATCATTATTTTTTATATTTCATTATTCTATTATAAATTCCAGCAATGATTCAATGGTCCACTGCCATGTCCTAAATTTAGATTAGCTTTTAATGCTCCTGTAATATACTTCTTGGCTTTTTCCACACTTGTTTTTAAATCATAACCCAAAGCCAGATTGGAAGCTATGGCACTAGATAAAGTACAACCTGTTCCATGTGTATTTGGATTGTCAATATGCTCACATTCTAGCCAATAAACCTCATTATTTATGACAAGTAAATCATCAGCACGTTTTTCAAAATGTCCTCCTTTAATCAAAATAGCTCCTTGATACCATTGTTGTATTTCTTTAGCCGCTTGAATCATATCCTCTTTACTTTGAATCGTATGATTCACTAAAACTTCTGTTTCAGGAATATTCGGTGTGATGATACAAGATAATGGAATCAACTCACTTTTTAAAGCTTCTAAAGCACTATCAGCTAATAAACGTGAACCACTTGTAGAAACCATCACAGGGTCTACAACAATATTTTTAGCATGATATTTTTTCAATTGTTCAACAATTTTATGAATTAATTCTGGTTGTGAAACCATTCCGATCTTGACTGCATCTGGATAAATATCTTCAAAAACACATTGAAATTGTTCTTCTAAAAAATAAGGAGTCACATCCATAATATCTTTAACACCTAATGTATTTTGAGCAACCAATGATGTAATAATACTCATTCCATAGACTTTATGAGCCATGAATGTTTTTAAATCGGCCTGTGCCCCAGCCCCTCCTGTTGGGTCCGTTCCTGCAATTGTTAAAACTGTTTTCATAAAATATCCTCCTTAACTTTTCCTTTTAAATTCTGGGCAGCCTTGAACACATCATCTTGAGCCATAATAGCACTAACTACAGCTACTCCATCAATGCCTGTCCCCTTTAATTGTAAAAGATTATTCTGTCCAATACCTCCAATAGCAATCACTGGAATATCAACAGCTTGACAAATATCTTTTAACGTCTGTATTTCCACTTTTTTGGCATCATCTTTTGTGTGTGTCACAAAAATAGAACCCACTCCTAAATAATCGGCTCCATCTTGTTGTGCTTTTAAAGCCTGTTCCACAGTTCTTACTGATACACCCAATATTTTATCCGGTCCAATCATCTCTCTTACCTTTTTTGCATCCATATCATTTTGCCCAACATGCACACCATCCGCTTGAACTGTTATCATCACATCAACATCATCATTAATAATCAAAGGAATATGATGTTGGTGACAAAGAGATAAAAGTTGTCTAGCTGATTCAACAAAATATTTTTGATCCAAATGCTTTTCTCTTAACTGAACACAAGTCACACCACCTTGAATTGCCTTTTCAACTGTTTGAATCAGTGATTCCTTTAACCAGCGACGATCTGTAACCAGATATAATGGCATGGCTTTCTTAACATCTTTTTTCAATCTTCATTCCTTCTTTCAATATACCATCATTCATAAGTGATAAATAATCCATCAAATAAACTCTTAAACTTCCCACACCTAATTTCTCAACAAGCATTTTATTTTTTGCCAACTCTCCACAATATCCCATCAATGCACTGACATAAGTACATGCTTCTAACAGTCTTTGACGATGAACAACCATAAATGCAGACATAATTGCACTTAACATACAACCTGTTCCTGTAATCATAGACATTTCTTGACATCCATTTCTAACAATATAAGCATTTTGACTATCCACAATCACATCAATAGCTCCACTAACCGCTATAATCGCTCCTGTCTTTGAACTGAGTTGTTGTAACCATATTATATTTTCATCTAAGTTTTCATCCGTTATACTATCTGATGCATTCGCATCAACACCTCTTGATTGTGACTGGATATTCATTAAAACTTTCATTTCTGAAATATTTCCTCTAATGACATCAAAATGAACTTCTTTTAATAATTGTTGAGTTGTCTGATAACGTAATTGACTTGCGCCTATTCCAACGGGATCTAATAAAACAGGGTGTTGTAAGGCATTGGCTTTTTTTCCAGCTTTCATCATAGATGGAATGGTTGCCTGATTCAATGTTCCAATATTAATCAACAATCCTTGACAAATAGATGTAATGTCTTCTACTTCTGCCTCATCATCAGCCATAATAGGACTCCCGCCAATTGCGAGTAAAGCATTGGCACAATCATTCATTGTCACTTTATTAGTGATACAATGAATTAATGGTTTAGCATTTTTGACTTGTTCTATCATCTTTTCATCCTCCTTACAAAAAAAGAATATATCAAGGGATATACTCTTAATACTCATTTTATATCCCTACGTTGGCATTATCCAAATCAGGTATGGTCGAAGTTCACAACTTCCTCTCAGCCTATTTATAAGCTCCCTTTTTTATTATCATAGCACTTCTCTTTAAACACGTCAAAAAAAGATGAAGCTATTTTTTCATCTTAATCACATAAATCACTTCATCTTCTGTTTCTGATATATCTACACTTATGTCTACCCCAGCCTGTTGTACCATCATGGCAGCCTGATCTAATGTATTCATCGCTATCTTTAAATTTTGTGAAATACTCTTTGTTTTAGGTTTAGGTTTCTTTGGTTCAATTTTCTTTTTAATCTTTTCTTCTGTCTGTTCAACATTTAAACCTTTATCCATAATTTCTCTTAACATATTATTTTGTTTAGCAGTTGTATCTAATTTCAATAAAGCTCTGGCATGTCTTTCTGTAATATCTTTTCTTCGTACTGCCTCTTGTACAGTCATCGGAAGTTGTAATAATCTTAATTTATTTGCAATCGTCGATTGCTTTTTACCAACCTTTTGAGCTAATTCTTCCTGTGTTATATTTTGCGTATCCAAGATTTGTTGATATGCCAATGCTTCTTCAATAGCCGATAAATTTTCTCTTTGAATATTTTCAACAATCGCTGCTGTTGCTGTTTGTTGTTCATCATAATTTTGAACTAAACATGGAACTTCTTCGATACCTGCTAAAAGACAGGCACGATAACGTCTTTCCCCAACAACAATCTGATACTTTCCTTGATAAGGTCTAACAACAATAGGTTGTAATAATCCATTTTGTTGGATAGATACAGCTAATTCTTGAATCTTCTCATTTTCAAAATGAGTTCTTGGCTGATGACCATTGGCTTCAATTTTATGAATATCTATAAATTTATATTTTGGTTCTTTCACAAAATCCTCTCCTTACAATTCGCTCATTATTATAACATCTTTATTGAAAAAACAAAAGAAATCAATGATATAAAAAAGACAATTATCAACAAGTTTTATATGAACTCATTTTTAATTGTCAAAATAATTCTTTTAATCTATTAAATTTAAATAACGAAAAGCATTATATAAACCATCATCATTTACATCTGTTGTAATATAATCAGCAGCTTCTTTAATTTCTTTACCACCATTTCCCATAGCAACATTATAATCACAACATTCAAACATAGATAAATCAATTTTCGCATCACCAAATGAAATCGTATCTTTTTGATCTGCTCCTAGATAATCTAATAACACTTCAATCGCATGTCTTTTGGTAATCCCTGTTGGTCCTAAATCACCATATAAAGCCACTTCACCTTTGCCACCCCAAGTATTTGCTATTAAATGAGGAAATTCCTTTTGTGAATCTAAATGATCTTGATAACGACTTAAAATAAAGCTAATTTTATTGACATCATCTCGATACAAATCTTCACCCTGCAAATGAATAAAACCATCCATAAACTTTTTTGAAGCTTCCTTAGCTTTAGTCAAATCTGCACCTTTTCCCTGTGCATATTTAATCATTGTTTCAGGTCCCTGCTCTAACATATAATCATTACAATACATACCACTGTTAGCTTCTAAATAAAACCCTAGATGTCTTTCATTACACCAGTCAACAATATGTTTGACATCTTCTTTAGATAATCCTTGATGCATCACGACATGTCCATGATCTTCTACATAAGCCCCGTTACCACCAATCATTCCATCTAATTCACAAAGATTTCTTTGTTCAATTTCAGCTTTTGAACATCCTGTACAAATATAGACTTTATGTCCATTGGCACGTGCCATATCTACAGCTTTCGCAGCTGAAGCAGGTAACTTTGCTTCATAGTCAATCAATGTTCCATCAACATCTAAAAATATAATCTTGCTCATAAATTCTCTCCTTCATCTTTATTATTTTTATTATAACATGTTTTAAAAAAATAACAGCATGATTTCATACTGTTATTGAACTTTCACTTCACCTGATAAAACTTTTTGATAATCTTCGTAATTCTTTTGTAGTAAAGCTGGTGTATCTAATTCATATGGACATTTTCTTGAACATTGACCACAATGTAAACAATTTTCAATTTTTTTCATTTCTTCCTGCATTTCAGGTGTTAACCAGCTCTTTGATGGTGCCCTTCTTAACATCAATGACATACGTGCACATTGATTAATCATGATCCCTACTGGACAAGGCATACAATAACCACATCTCGACAAAAATCACCAGATAATTCTTCTTTTTCCTTTTCAATAAACGCCTTCATTTCATCATTTAATACAGGTGTATTTTGCATATAAGAAAGCCACTCGTCTAGTTCACTTTCTTTTTGAATCCCCCAAATAGGCAATACATTATCAAATTGACACATATATGCCATTGCTGGTTTGGATTGATTAATTAAACCACCAGCTAAACCTTTCATCGCAATAAATCCCATATTGGCTTTTTGACTTTTTTGAACTAATGCTAATTCTTTATCTGATGATAAATAACTAAAAGGAAATTGAATTGTTTCATACAATTTTGAATCCACTGCATCCAGTGCGACTTGCAATTGATGAGTTGTGATCCCAATATGTTTAATCTTTCCTTGTTTTTTAGCTTCTAACATACATTCATACATACCTGTTCCATCTTGAGGCTTATAAACTTGCGTAGCACAATGAAACTGATAAATATCAATATAATCTGTTTTCAGTAATGTGAGTGACTGTTGTAGCTGCTTCCAAAATTCATCCGGTGTTGTTGCCATTGTTTTGGTTGCGATAAAATAACTTTCTCTAGAATAAACCTGTAATGCTTCTCCCAGCTTTTCTTCACTGTCACTATAAGCACGAGCGGTATCAAAAAAACGCATTCTACCCTCATATGCCTTTCTTAAAATATTAACGGCTACTTCCATTGATACTCTTTGAATAGGTAAAGCTCCAAACCCATTTTGTACAACTTGAATACCTGTACTTCCTAAAACAACTTCTTTCATAACTCTCCCTCTTTTCTTTTCTCTATTTTATCACAATTTATTTTCTCTAGAACGTTTAATATTTTGTTCATGATGACAGTATGGACATCTCACATGATAATCATTGACTTGACAATTGACATTCCCTATGATCTGGAAAAAGTTTGGTTTCCATATATGATAGCAATACCGACATTGAAAATAATGATTTTTTTTCACAATAAGATACACAATAATAAGACTCACAACAACAATACCCAAAACATAAATCATAATTCTTTCTCTCCTTTGGTTTATCATATTATAACATAAAAAGACGAGTTCCCTCGTCTTAAGATAAAAAAGAACTGAAAATCAGTTCTTACATTTCATAATCTATAATAACTTTAATATTTTTTGTTACATCACTGGCTGCTTCAATTGCTTGTGGAAAATCTTTATGTGAATATTTTTTTGTAATCATTGTTTTTACTGGTATATCATTTTTTTCAATCATTTGAATAACTTCTTGAATTGTATTTGTATTATATCCTTTTGATCCTCTAATCATTGCTTCATTAGCAATAAACATATTTCCTGATAATGGAATCTCTTTTCCATATACAGCAACAATAGAATATTTTGTACCAAATTTTCCTAATGAAAAAACTTGTTGTAATAAAGGTACAGCTCCTGCAGCATCAATATAATAATCAACATTAGGAATTTTTTTACCTAATGATAAATGTGATTTTTTAGCAAATTCCATAACTTGTTGAAGTAAATCTGGATTAAGATCTTCTGGGCGAAAAGCTGCCCCATTACTAACTTCACCACAATATTCTAATAATTTTTCCTCTAAATTATCCTCACTTGTATTAATGATTTTAGCTCCTAATTCCTTAGCTTTATCTAAACGCCATTGGACTTTATCAACGACTATAACATTTTTTATACCTCTAGATAATAGACCTGCTGTTGCACCTAAACCTATTGTACCCGCACCTAAAACAACAACATTTTGATCAACAGATGGATTCATCCAAGTTGCACCTTGTGTCCCAACACTAACCGGTTCTATCAATGCAGCAGTATCTAAGTCAACGTTTTTATCTAGAATATATAAATTAACATTCAAAGCAGCATCTTCAACACGAACATATTCACTAAATCCACCTGTCATGTCTGCTTTAAAACTTCCTAAACGACTCGCTTTCATTGGATCAATAAAAACAATATCATCTAATTGAAAACAATCTGGGACATCAGCACCTTTTTCAACAATTCTTCCAACCATTTCATGTCCAAATTCTTGTCCTTTAAAAATACCATAAGGTTCTCCTCCATGAAGATAAGCTCCTGTATCAGAACCACAAATACCAGCTCTCAAAACTTTTACAAGAACATCTTTTGAACCAATTTTTGGTATATCTCTTTCTTCCATTTTAACATTTTTAATTCCATAATAAATTGCACATTTCATTTTACCTTCCATTTTTTCATCCTCCTTTTTTTATTTTAAATGAATTTATAAAAAAAAGAATTGAAATTACCATAATAAAATCATATTACTAATAAAAACGGAACACTTTTTCAATTGTGTAACGCTTATCATGTTATAATATAGAAAAAGAGGTATAAATTATGACAAGAAAAACAAAAGATCAATTATCAAAATCTCTCTATCTACTTTTACAAGAATATCCTTTTGATAATATCACAGTAAACCAAATTATAAATCATTCTCACATAAGTCGAACAACATTTTATCGTCACTTTCATAATAAACAAGATGTTTTAACTTATTTTTTTCATAATGATATTGTTCCTCAATTTTTTCCATCCAAGACACAAGATTCTTACTATACACTAGCTAAGCAAACTATACTTTATTCACGGAAAGAAAAAAATTTTTTTAAGAATGCTCTTATTGATTCTCAAAACACATTAATACATTTACTTATCAATAAATATATACAATTAATGAGTACAAAATTACCTAAATTAACAAAAACACAGTATGATGTCTTATCTATCTATTTAAATGGAACAATGATAACTTCTATTCATTGGTTTTTAAAAGATGATGAACACTCTATTCCGGAAATGCTCTATCTTTTTGATTTAGCAATGCCTGATATTATAAAAAGTATTTTTGATAAATCTTAGAATACCATACTATACAAAAAGACGAGTTCCCTCGTCTTATAAATCACAAATACCTTTTCCTTCACCATACATACTATACCAGTCAGCATTAAAATCATCCACTGCTTTTTCAATGTTTGGATTCTTAAATATCTGCTTTAAAATGCCTACTGGTGCTGTAATCGCCTGTGCTCCATTATTCAATGCATTCTTGATCTGTTCAACACCTTTAAATGATGCTGCGACAATCTTTGTATCATAGTTATCCATGATGATACGATTTGATAACTCATAAATCAGTTCCATTGGATCAGCTCCCAAGTTTCCTATTCTATTGACATAAGGTGCAATATAGTCTGCCCCTGCGGCTAGTGCCATATATCCCTGCATCAAGTCATAGACTGCTGTCGCTGTGACATGAATGTTTTCTTCCTTCAGCATTTTAATCGCTTTGATACCTTCATAAGATACAGGTACCTTGATATAAACCTGTCTATCAATTTCTTCTAGGATTCTATGAGCTTCCTTCACCATACTGTCACAATCTTTAGAGATGACTTGAATATGCAGACTTCTATCCTTCCCAATAATTTCTCTAATTGTTCGCATATGTTCAAAGAAATCCTTTGGATTTGTCTTTTTTACTATTGAAGGATTACTCGTTACACCAACAATAGGCATATATTCTACTGCTTCTTTGATTTCACTTAAATCAACTGTATCAATAATCAATTCCATTTTCTTTTCCTCCTACAATGTTTGTTCTGTTCTTTCAATAATATCATCTTGTGTTGCTTTTGATAAAACATTAAAGAATGCTGAATAACCTGCCACACGAACAATGAGGTCTTTATGTTTTTCAGGATGTTTTTGAGCATCAATCAATGTATCTCTAGACACAACATTATATTGAACATGATAACCTTCTAAACGATTAAAGAATGTTTTCATCATCATTTCTAGTTTTTGTTTATTTTCTTCAGTTGATAACATTTGTGGTGTCACTTTCTGATTCAATAGAACACCACCTGTAATTTCATGTGTTGGTAGTTTTGATACTGATTTAAAGACAGCTGTTGGACCACTCTTATCACAACTATGAGCAGGTGAACATCCTTCAGCTAATGGTGTTTTGGCATGTCTTCCATCTGGTGTTGCCATTGTCCCAAAACCTTGTCCAACATTTGCTGAAATAGAAGATGTTCCAGCATAACGAATACCACCAATTGGTCCTCTTCCATATCTAGTATTAGGATATTTCTTCATTTCATCAATATAAGAAGCATAAGCATCTACAACAAGTTGATCAACATCATCATTATCATTACCATATTTAGGAGCATCATTGATCAACATATGTTGAATTTTTTGTCCTTGTTCACCTGCAAAATCATGCACAATTGCATCCCATAATTCCTGTCTTGTGATTTTCTTTTCTTCATAAACAAGTTTTTTAATAGCCGCTAAACTATCTGCCATATTGGCAATGCCTACCTGTAATCCAGAAATAAAATCATAAACAGCTCCACCTTCTTTGATTGTCTTTCCTCTACCAATACAATCTTCTGTTAAGGTAGAACATAAGACATCTGGAACATCTCTTTCAGAAGCCAAATCAATAGCATTTTCAACAATAACACTCATACGTGTTAATTCTCTGACAACTTGATCCCATGCTTTCATCAAATCTTCATATGTTTCCATTTCAGTAAAATATCCACATTCCTTCACAAAACGTTTACCAGAAGTCATATCTACACCATTATTCATCGCAATCAATAAAATTCTTGGGAAATTCATATAACTCATTCCTGTACAGCGATAACCCCATTTTCCTGGCACTGCTGTTTCTACGCATCCAATCGCAGAATAATTATAAGCATCTTCTTCTTTGACACCTTTTTCAATAAATGATGGAATAATGACTTCATCATTATTAAATGCTGGCATCCCTGTTCCTAGTTTCATAACTTCAATCGCTTCATCAAAGAAATCCTGATTGATATGCGCATGATATCTGACAGTCAGATTAGGTTGTGGTAATCTTGTTTGAGCTACTGATTTTAAAACTAAAAATGAAAGTTTATTCACAGCATCTTTTTGATCTGGGGTCTGTCCTCCAATAGTCACATTTTGATACATTGGACTTCCAGCACTTGAAAATGTATGAGCTTGACTACGGACTTTATTAATCGTTAATGTTTTGATCCATAAATTTGTCAGTAATTCAACAGCTTCATCTTCATTAATCATGTGATTATCTAAATCATGTTTTAAATAAGGATACATATATTGGTCAAAACGTCCATAAGATAAAGAATGTCCATTAGATTCAATCTGTAAAATTAATTGAATAAACCATACAGATTGAATCGCTTCATGAAATGTTTGAGCAGGTTGATATGGAACTTTTGCACAAATACGACTGATTTCTAATAATTCTTCTTTTCTTTTTCCTGTTTCTTTTTGAGCTTTTTCTTTCGCTAAAAGACTAAAACGATTGGCAAAAGTTCTCACAGCTTCAATTACAATCAATACAGCTTTATAGAATTGATACTTATTAAGATTTTCAGGAACACATAAGTCCAAATCTCTTAGAATGTCTAAAACTCTTTCTTCATAACCTTTTAATCCTATTTCCAGAACTTTTTGATAATCAACAGCTAAATGTGCATCTCCAGAGTTTAATTTTCCTTCCATCCCAAAAAATCCCGTTTCCATAAAAACACTGACTTCTTCAGGAAGTAAAGCTTCTCCTTTTGCTCTTAAATTATTATTTTCCCAAAATGGTGCAATCCTTTTTAATGCTTCTTTTGTTTCTTCTGTAATATAGAAAACATCACCGTCTCTTTTTTCAAAAGTGTCCAATTCCTCAATAACAAATTTCATTGTATATTCAGGAAAAATAGGCGCATCTTTATTAGAAGATGCCTGATTACCCACAATCAAAGTTTCATCTTCAATATAAATAGACATCTTTTCCAATATATTCTTTAACATATAGGCACGTTTCATAACCGGTGTCTGATTTTTATACTTTTCATAAGCTTCTGTGACAAGCAATGCACGTTGGGCATCAATATAAGGTTTCTTATCAAGCACTGCTTCTCTAAAATGACTCATACGTGGTGTTAAATCACCAAAATGTTCTACATTCTTCATCTTTCTTCTCCTTTTTATTTCATTTGAAAGTTTTTATATTTCATTTTCAATTATATATTATCATACATTTATTTAAAGTCAATATTTATTTAAACAAAATAGAAATGTCTTTCATATGAAACTTTTTATTTACTATCATCAATATATATGTTAACATATATTCAAAGGAGAGAAATTATGACAAAAGGTATCATTTTTAACATTCAAAAATTTAGTATTCATGATGGACCGGGTATTCGTACAACTGTCTTTTTAAAAGGATGTCCTTTAAGATGTCAGTGGTGTTCTAACCCTGAATCACAAAATCCAGATATTCAAATCCTATATAATCATCAGACATGCCTACATTGTTTGCATTGTATCAGTGTCTGCCCACAACACGCTATTTCCTATAACAATGAACATATCCATATTGATTTTCAAAAATGTATAGGATGTTTACAATGTACACAACAATGCCCTTCACATTCATTAACATGTGAAGGTGAATATCAGGAAGTGCAAGAAATTGTTCGTATCTGTAAACAGGATCTTCCTTTTTATGAAGAATCCAATGGTGGCGTTACGATTTCTGGTGGTGAAGGTATGGGACAGCCACAGTTTGTAGAAGCTTTACTTCAAGCTTTAAAAGCAGAAAAGATACATGTTGCGATTGAAACAACTGGTTATATCCAAGAAGACATTTTTCATCAATTAGCTCCACAATTTGATTTATTACTCTTTGATGTCAAACATTATGATAGTCACCAGCACCTTTTCAAAACAGGTGTTCCTAATGAACTCATTATTCAAAATTTAACATGGGCTATTCAACAAGGCATTGATGTATTACCACGTATTCCTGTCATACCAGATTTTAATTGTACATTAGAAGATGCTGAAGGTTTCGTGAAATTATTTCAAAAAACAGGAATCAAACGTGTACAGTTATTACCTTTTCATCAATTTGGAGAAAAGAAATATGAAATGTTGAATCAAGAATATCTTTATCAAAATAAAAAAGCCCTCCATCCTGAGGACTTAAAAGATTATCAACAAATTTTTATTAATCATAACATAGATTGTTTTATTTAGGAGCATAGCTCCTTTTTTATACCTTTTTTACAGTGATATTTTGACTTTGTAGATAGTCTTCACTATCTAATGGAATTTGTTGATCTGTCACAACATATGATACTTGATCCGTTGGTAAAAGATTAACCAATCCCACCTGTTGAAACTTTGATGATTCTGTAATTACAATCACATGTTGTGCCTGTTTTGCCATATCTCTTACTGTTTCACTACGCATATAATCATTCCCTGTAAAACCAGATGTTTTTGAAAAACCATCGGCTCCAATAAAGAACTTATCCACAAAAAAGGCTTCAACACATTTACGTGTCATCGGTCCAACACAAACTTGTGCTTCTTTTTGATATTCTCCACCAAGCAAAATGATACGCACCTGTGGATATTGACGAATATAATCAGCAATAAATGAAGAATTGGATATAATCGTTACATCTTTTTTACTGGCAGCTATCTCTTGTGCCAATAAAGCACAACAAGAGCCCGATTCAATCATAATTGTTTCTCCATCTTCAATCAGTTCACAGGCAAGTTTTGCCAGTTTTTGTTTAATATCATAATGATAAGCCAATCTGTTATTCATATCATCTTGACCATTCAATGTCGCAAATCCATGAGCCCTTATGATAAGCCCTTTTTTTTCTAATAAATCCAAATCTTTACGAATTGTCACTTGCGAAACTTTCAATAACTGTGAAAATTCATTCACATCAACTTTTTTTCTTTCTGTTAATAATTCTAATATTTTTGTCTGTCTGATTTCCATTTTTTTCATTTCTATCACCTTTATACCTAGATTATCACATCTAAATTTCAAACGCAACTTTATCACAAAAGAAAAAAAGTAATCCGAAGATTACTTTATACACATAAAGTGCTTTTGAAAGAATAGAAAATCATCATAGTTAAGTATGTCTAGATTTCAATCTGGCTTTTGATGAATAGGAGTATGAGGGGAAACTATTTTGATTCTTCTTATTCCTTTCAATTCTTTATATATCTTTTACACGCTTAGATATATCAGTTAGCTATAACTAACTCTATATTCAGTATACTCTTTTTTACACTTTTGTCAATAGATTTCAATAAAATTATACCCCTATCATTTTCTTTTTTAACCATTGTATATCATTATTTTGAATATATACTTGTTCATTTATTAATCCGATTTGAGGATGAATGCCATCATCCATATGAAAATCTGATCCCATTGTATAAAGCAAATGATTCTTCAAAGCAAAATTCTTCCATTTTTCGATATCATTAATCTTATTATTTTTTTGATCTATATACATATAAATAGCCTCTATTCCATCAGCATTCATCTCTTTAACAAGATGGGTTATAGATTCTACATTGATATGATCTTCATGTTCATAACAGACAGGATGTGCTAATACAACTATTCCACCCGCTTCTTTAATCAACTGACTTGCTTCCATAGGCGTTATAGATTCCTTTTTCACATAAGCTGGACATCCCTCATTCATTAAAGTTTCAATAAATTCACCACGTTGAGGAATATATCCAAAATCATGAAGCAATAATTTTTCATTCTCTTTATTTTGTACAATATGACTTGCAATATGTGCCTTCGTCACTATTTTGAATTGACTTAATTCATCAACATAAACAATATACCCTAACTCCTCTAACTTTTTTGAAACTTCCTTTAAATAAATATGTCTTGCATTTTTTAATGTATAAAGTTTTTCATTAAGCTTTGAGTTATGAATATCAAATTGATACCCTAACACATGAAATCCTGTTCCTTGATAATGTGTCGATATTTCCACTCCATAAACAACTGAAATATCATTTTTTCTGGCATATTCTAAAAAAGATAATGTATAAGCATCAATACAATCATGATCAGTAATAGATATCATATCAACATGATTTTCCATCGCTTGATCAACAATTTCAAAAGGTGTTAGCACTCCATCAGAACAACAAGAATGTATATGCAAATCAATGAATCCCATCACAATCACCCCTATACATCATACTCATGAATAAGTTTATATTTCAAGTCAAATCTTTTTATATCTATATATCATCTTATAATAATCATTTCTATAATTAAAGAGGTTTTTTCATTTGAAAATGTTATAATAGGATAAGAAATGAGGTGATGTTATGTATAAAAATAAGTTTTATTTTTTTATAGAGTTTATAATCGGTTTTATTCTCCTATTGATAAGTTTATTTATCCTTTTTCACCCGTCAATGATGATTTTTTCTATGAGAATTCTTGGAATCATTATATTATTCAATGGATTATATATGGTATGGAAACAAAGAAATAACAAAACTGGAATTATATTATCCCTTTTTGTAGGCATCATTCTTTCTCTCTTTCCTGCTTTACCTTTTACCCTATTTGTCTTTCTTTTTGCATTTTATATATGTATCAAGGGTTTATCTCAATTTATCACTTACTACTTATATAAACAAAACCATATTTCCTATCGTTTTATTATTTTATTATCAAGTTTATTTTTGATAAACTTTGGTTTTACTTATCTTCTCTCACCCTATATTCATCTTTATCAGACAAATATAATCATTTGCATTTATCTCATTTATCTTGCACTTTCTTTTATTTTAAAAGGAATCAGAGAAATCATAGGTGAAAACAGACAAAATCAAATAAAACGAAGAATCCATGTATCACTTCCTGTTATTTTAAATGCTCTTATTCCTAGAATCATGATTGATTATATCAACGAAAAACTAGAAACACCTTCTTTCATACATACAGATGGTCACAATATAGATTTAACAGTTTTTATCCACGTCAGTAAAAATGGATTTGGGGCCGTTGGGCATGTTGATATATCTTATCAAAATATTGTTTATGCATATGGTGCCTATGATGATTTATCTAATCACTTATTAGGAGCTATAGGTGATGGTGTATTATTTGAAGTTGATGAATCATCTTATATTGATTTCTGTTTAAAAGATGATCCTCAAAGTGTTATCTTTGCATATACTCTCCAATTAAATCATCAACAGACACAATTAATTGAACACAATATTCAATCATTAAAACAACAACTGCTTCCTTTTGAACTCACACACCATCAGCATACATATGCCAAAAGACTTCAAGAATATACTCACGCTCAATTTTATAAATTTAAAAAAGGACGTTTTCAAAAATATTTTGTTTTAACAACCAATTGTGTTCTTTTAGCTGATTCCATCATTGGAACATCAGGAATAGATATTATTGGTATTAATGGCATGATTTCACCCGGTAGTTATTATACCTATTTTGAAGAAGAAGCACGTAAAGAATATTCAAGAGTTTATCAAAAGAAAATATATGCTTCTTCATCTTATCATTTATAAAATATTAAGAATTTATTTAAACATTTTCAATCAGTGTATGACATAATGTAAAAGCGAGGTGATTTTTATGGTTAAGAAAAAAAGAATAAATAAAAAACCTGTTCTTATTATGGTGGTGATTTTGATGTTAATAAGTCTAGGTTCTTTCTATATTGCTTCTACACATCAAAATGATGTTGAAGCCTACCAGGTTGAAGGTCTACCCATTCAACATCAATTTCTCACAATCAATCCTTATTCTAGAAGTGGAAAGTCTTTACATCGTGTCAATGGGATTGTTATTCATTATACTGCAAATCCCGGTTCAACCGCTAAAAACAATAGAAACTACTTTGAAAATCTAAGATATACAAAAACCACATCTGTTTCCAGTCATTTCATTATTGGCTTAGATGGTGAAATCATTCAATGTATTCCTCTTAATGAGATTGCCTATGCTTCCAATAATCGTAATCGAGATACGATTTCTATTGAATGTTGTCATCCTGATGAAAGTGGAAAATTCAATGAAGAAACATATAACTCTCTTGTTAAACTTGTCCGTGCATTAATGAAAACTTATCACTTACAAAGTCAAGATGTAATAAGACATTATGATGTGACTGGTAAAATATGCCCAAAATATTTTGTTGAGCATGAAGATCAATGGAAAGAATTTTTAAATACACTCTAAAGGATGGTGATTGAAATGACATTAGAAGAAGATATCTTTCAAAAAACAAAAATAAACTATGACAAATTAATATCTTATGGATTTCATAAACAATCACATCAATACATTTATGTACAAGATATATTTGATCATACATTTCAAGTTATCATTATTATTCAAGACAATGATAGTGTACAAGGACATATCATTGATTTAGCTTTTCAAGAAGAATATACAAACTATCGCATAAAAACACAGGGCGAATTTGTTTCTAAAGTGCGTCAAGAGTTTATGAATATTTTAAATGATATTAAAGAACAATGTACATCTCCCCAATATTTTCTATATCCCCAATCTAATCGTATTGCTCAATATATTATTGAAAAATATCATGAATATCCTGAATTTCTTTGGGATAGTGATCCACAATATGGTGTATTTAGGCATCAAAGCAATCAAAAATGGTATGCTTTGATTATGAACATCAATAAAAATAAATTAGATTCTGATAATCAAGACATAGAAATTGTGAATTTAAAATTAAAAGAAGATCATATTCAACAACTTCTTCACCAAAAAGGATTTTACAAGGCATACCATATGAATAAACAAAAATGGATTTCTATTATCTTGGATGATACATTATCCGATTATGAAATTATTCAACATATTGATGAAAGTTATCAATTGACTCAATCTATTCATGAATGGATTATACCGGTTAATCCTCAAAACGATGATATTTTTCATTGTTTTAATCATACTGATACAATCCTATGGCAACAATTTCCACATATACGAAAAGATGATTGGGTTTATGTCTATGTCAATAAGCCTTATAATTATCTTCTTTACCAATGTCAGGTCATAGAAACAGATATATCCGACAATCATCACAATTGTCTTATGAAAATAAAGCATACACATACTTATACCCCAGAAGAATATCCTTTCCATCAACTCAAAGATTATGGCATCAAAACAATCAGAAATGTGCGAAAAATAACATCACGACTTCATCAAAGACTACATCAATAAATAAGAGGTTTTCCTACTGAAACCTCTTATTTTTACATATGTTGATGAATTAAACTCTCTAATTCCAATATAGCTGAATCTTGTAAAAAAGAACCATATCTAAATAAACCAAAACCTTTATATCCATGTTCATATAATATTTGAACTTGTGAAGAAATATTATCTGTACGATTTTGCCAGCCATGATCTTCATCTTCTCCATTTCCTGCACGATACAATGCTAAACCGGCATACAATATGACACTTTGATGTCTTGGTATATCAGCAAATTGTTGACATCGTTGAGTAAACATTGCTTCATTACCTTCTCCATATTGATCACTCCAATAAATCTGAGGCATCAAATAATCGATATATCCTTCTTCACTTAGCCATGTATCAATATCTGCACCATCACTGATACAGTTTTCATAATTTCCTTGTGGACTAATGCCAAACACAACATGATCATCAATAGATTTAATTGTTTGATAAACATCTTGTATAAGCATATTGACATAATCCATACGTTGATTTTGAGTTGTTCCATCATGTGTTCCAGCGACATAAAAATAATCATCAAAATGAATTCCATCAACATCATAATTTTCAACAATTTCACGAACACCATCAACAATATAATCTCTTACTGATTGACTGGCAGGATTGAAAATATATTGATATGTTGCATATCCAATGGTTTGACTGGCATCTTCCAGCCATTGATGATGGGGTGATTCATTGAGAAATTGTTCAAAACTTTTTCGATTCAATGAGATACGATAAGGATTAACCCATGCTTCAATGCTCATATCATTTTGATGAGCAATATCTATCATTGATTGTAAAGGATCAAATGATAAACTCTCTTGATGTGTAATGACTTTTGAAACCGGAAAGAGCTTTGAATCATATAAAGCATCACTAAAAGCTCTCACTTGAACAATGACTGTATTCATATGATATTTTTTTATATTTTCAATGGCTTGTGAAAAATCTTTTTCAAAGTCTTTTTGTGACTTATAAGAAAACTGTTCTAAATCTCCATAAGAAAACCAGACAGCTCTTTTATCAAAAGATAATAAAGAACATGGTGGATGGGGAATAAAAATATAAATCAATACACATATACATAATAATATGATAATCACAAAAAGACTGTGTTTTTTCTTTTTCAAAAGAACATCACCTCATTGATTATATTCAAGAATTTTATATTAAATCCTCTTTTGTTGTAATTTTTTTATTTTCATAATCACCTAAAACCATATAAACTTTTTCATCTGTAAAGTTTTCAACCATTTGTGCATCATCTGTTGCCTGAAAATTTTGTTGAATAGCTTTGGTATACGCATCTAAAATAAGTTTTGTATCAAATGCCTGTGGTGTTTGAGCTTGCATAAGTTCCTTTCTATTTAAAGTTTCTATCACAACATCATCAACAACTCTTTTAATTGTATCTTTACAAGGCACCATAACTAGACAAGCCTTATGTGTTTTTAAGCACTCTAATAAATCATCAATCTGTTGTTTTTTCACATAAGGTCTGGCACCATCATGAATGAAAACATATTTACTTTGAACCCGTTGTAAACCTGCATAAACACTATCCTGTCGTTCTTTTCCACCGTCCACAAATTCAATACGTGAATCATGAGATAACTTTATAAAGTCCTCCCTTTCTTCTGGTCTAGTCACAACGATAATTTGTTGACAACGTGCATCTTGCATAAAAACTTCCAATGTCATTTCATAAACAGTTTGACCTTGAAAAGTATAAAACATTTTATTATAACTTAAACCTGTTCTTTTCCCTTGTCCTGCACACAAAATAATAACACTATACATAAAACCATCCTCTTTTCTTTCATCCATTGATATTATCATACCATAGATATGTTAAAAGAGCCACCTTAGTAGCTCTTTACAACTTGTACATAATATTCTTGATAATTTTGAGAGTCTTGTCCAATACAAACTGCCATTTTCCCCAGTTCTACAATATTGTCCATATCTATATTCCATATTGCTAAATCTTCATATCCTAGAGTAATTGTTACTGTAGAAAAAGTTTGATGGGGAACAAATACTTTTTGAAAACCTTTTAGTTCTAACACTCTTGAAACGATACTAGATTGAATATGTTTAATATAAACTTGAACTACATCTTCTCCATCCATATGACCAGTATTGTATACATCTAATGATATTGTTAGACCATGTTCTTTTAATTCCTGTATAGTTATTTGAGATGGTAATGATATATTTCGGTAATCAAAAGTCGTATAACTCATTCCATAGCCAAAAGGGAAACGAGGTCCTGATGGTAAATCAATATAATCTTTTTGTGCACCATTATGTTTATGATTATAATAACATGGAAGTGCTCCAACATGACGAGGAACCGATACACTTAAATGTCCACTAGGATTATAATCTCCAAATAATACATCTCCTATCCCATCGCCACCTCTTGATCCAGGATAAAAACTTGATATAACAGCTTTTGAATAACTGAAAACATCTTCAATAACATGAACTCTTCCTTGAATTAATACAGTGACAATGTTTTTATTGACTTTACTTATTTCTTGTATAAGTTTGTTTTGGTATCCTTCCAATTCCAGAGAAGCTAAATCAATATTTTCTCCACAGTTCATTTCATTTTCATTTTGAATCCTCAATGCTCCATTATTTTCAAAAGCATTTTGGTATAAACGAGTACTATTGCCACCTAATACCAGTACAACAACATCTGCTTGCTTAGCTATCTTTAATGTTTCTTCTAAGTTTTCAAACTGATTTTTTCGTGTTGTACAACCTAAAGCATAGCTAACATTTTTAGCTTTTTTACAGATACCTTGATAAACTGTCACAATATCTTGTGGATTCTGATAAGCTGTATAATCACCTAATTGATTTAAATAATGGTGAGCATTAGGTCCAATAACAGCTATTTTAGAAGATTTATCTAATGGTAAAATTTGTTGTTCATTTTTTAATAGCACCTGACATTCTCTGGCACTTTGAAGCAACAGTTCATCACTTTGTGGTAAAGAGATTTTCTTTCTTTCTGATTGAAAAAGACCTAGTCTTTCTTTTAATTTTAAAATTCTCTCAACAGCAGCATCTAATTCTTTTTCATCTAAATAACCTTCTTCAATAGCCTTATCAAGCTTTGTATACACTTGATCCCATAAGCTTAGATCAACACCTGCTTTCAAAGCTAAACTTCCCATTTTTAAAGGATTATCATCTAATAAAAGCAATCTATCCAGTGCACATCCATCAGCCATAACAATACCATCAAAACCATATTCATTTCTTAAAATTTGATTCAGCAAATTCTTATTGATATGACATGGAATACCATCAATTTCATTATAGGCAGCCATGACCCCTTTTGCTCCTGCTTTTACAGCTGCTTTCACAGGTGGTAAATGGATTTCTCTTAATTCTCTAGGACCAATTTTAGCAGCATCTGAATTATGACCACCTTCACAAGCTCCCTGTGCACATAAATGTTTCACAACAACACTCACACCATTATCATCTTTTTCAAAGCCTTTAACAGCACTCTCTGTCATTCTTGAAGTCAAATATGCATCTTCACTAAAGCATTCTTCACTTCTTCCCCAACGTGGATCTCTTAGGACATCAAATCCTGTAAACAATGCAAGATTTCCACCTTTTGCGGCAAGTTCTTGACTCACATGACATGCTATTTTTTCCATCAAATCTGGATTCCATGACATTCCCATTGCTAGCTGGGTAGGAAAAACAGGGCTTTGTAAAGCCATATGACCATGAACACATTCTTCAGTAATCAATGCCGGTATTTGAAAACGAGAATGTTTTTTTATATAATCTTGAATCATTTGAATCACTTGATAACTTTCTTCTCTGTTAATTCCATTATTTTCGTCTATCTGTGACCATGCATCTGCCCTCATAATGCCATAGATAGCTCCTATTCCACCATATTCTTTAACATGTTTCTTAAATAAATCAGTTAATTCAAAGTGATCTCCTATTTTTTTATAACATTGCCACCCATATAAATGTTGATTTAATTGACCAACCTTTTCTTTTAAAGTCATTTGTTTAACAATATTTTCTACCATTTTCTTTCCTCATTTAATTATAAATATTTCTTGCTATATAAATGTTGATTGACTAATTCACGTAATAAATACTCAATAGCTAAATGCATATGTAAACGTGAATCTATATCATATCCTTCATCCTTTGATACGGAAACATTCATTGTATAATCAGATAATTTAGACATAGATGAATGAATCTGTTCAGAAATCAGTAACATCTTACAACCATTCATTTTTGCAATCTTCATAACATCAATAATATCTTTTGTTTCACCACCACGTGATATCACTATCACAAAGTCTTGAGTTGTTAAATTATTAGCTTCCAAATACAAAAACCAACTATCGTCTGGATAGATTGTTCTAATTCCAAACAGACTTAATTTTACAGCCAATATTTTAGCAACATATTTATTCATTCCTGAAGAACATATGAGAACACTTTTAGCATGTACAATATCATCAATTGCTTGACTAATATCCAAATGTCGTAACATTGACATTGTATCTTTAATTTCTTTTTCTATACTGTCACAAGTATTTTCACATTTTGAAGTCAACTCATATTGATCTCTACGATGATAGAGAAGATCATAACGAAAATCCATAAAAGTTTTATAATTGAGTTTTTTCACCATTCTAAAAATTGTTGTTGTTGAAACATTTAATGTTTCTGATAATGATGATATTGTTAAGTTAGGCTGTAAATTTTGAAAGCTTAATAGTTTATGAAAGCATTCTACTTCCAACTCAGTTAATTGATTACCAAATTCTTGAAAATTCTTAATAAGACTCATTTTTATCAATCCTTCCATATGAAAATAGAGTAGAAAATCTACTCTATTATAACAGTTATGAAAGTATTTGACATCATGCTTTTAATACAAATTTTGCCATCTTTATTGATAAGTTCTTCCTGCTTTTCTTCCTGTGCCGTAGCAAGATAACATTTCTTATCTGCATCTATAGAAAGAATAACATTTTCAATATCCTCATTTCTATTATTAACAATACGAATAACTGAAGCTTGTCCTGACTCTGCTTTTTTATACGCCATCAATTCAACTCTAGAATCTAAATCTATATTTTCATATCTCCAAGCTAAATTTTGATTTTGTTGACGACTAATATCATTAAGATAACGTGATTGTACAGGAGTATTTAAAACTTCGGCATTGCGTACAAGCATTGACATTTGATGACTTTCTCCAAAGAAAAGTGAATATTCACTTGTTATTTTTTTATCTAAAAGTTGTGATGATGGTGTATCCATACGATAACCAGAAGATCTTCCTGGTCTAATTAAAAGATCTGCTTTACCAAATTTTCCAACACTTCTTAAAAGTGTTAAACAAATTTTTTGATTATCTTCTACCTCATATTCAAGCGGTCCGCGACTGATCATAGCCATAATAGACTTATCATGATTGAGTTTTACAAATCTTTGCATTGCATAAATTGGTAAAACAAATTCAGTTGCTCCATTATCAAGACCTTTTTGGTTTGTTATAACATTATCTCTTATAATTGTTCCAAATTGATCCTGACTGCAGTTTTGATGAGAAGTATAAATATCATCAAAAGTAACTCTTACAATATGATCACATGAATGATTATCAATTGTTGTTTCAAAATCAATTGTTTGACTATTTGCTTTTAATGAGATATCTGTCACAATACATAAAGCTACCTTTTCATCACTACGATGATGATTAACAACCTTCTCAGGTACTTTCACATTAAAAGTCAGACGATATTTAGCTTCTATTGAAGATACTTCAATGAGTTCAACAGTTGGTTTTGTATCATTAATTCTGATTTCTTTATCATCTATACAAGGTGAATAATTATATTCATCACCATCATCACCTTTTTCAACAAGGGTATGAAGACGATGATATGTTTCACCTGTTAATTGATTTGTCACTGTTAAAGTTCCATCTTCTTCAATATTCATTGATAAATACTTATTTTTAGCTCCACAATCTGTAATGACAACATCACCTTGTAAAGTTTTTTCTGTCTTTTCTTTAAAACATACTTTTAAGATTTCATACCCCATTGCTGGTAAGAAAGATGTATCAATTTTTAATTGAATTTTAAACTTCGTTCCTTCTAGAACCTCACCAGAATCATGGAAATTTTCCATACCATTATAGTATTCAATATCATGGCATGTTTCTTTTATTTCATTCATTAACTGGTAAGGAACAATTGTTCCATCTTGACGTTTTAATACAAAATCTTTATCTTTAACAATCATGCTCACAAACGCATAATCTTGTCTAGCATATGGTAAAGTATTAAACAATACAAGAATATCTTCATTATCTTGAAGTTCACTTAAATCTACTTTTTCAGCTAAGAATCTAAAGTTCATCCAAATCAATTCGTTTAATCCATGACGTAAATTCAACAAACGATTTTCAACTGTATGATTGATACTATCTGGAGATGAACTATAAATGGAATCATGGAATTGATTTTTAAAGATAATTTTCCAGAAATAATTCACAAGTTCTTGATCACAATACCCACCTAATGATCTTGTAATACTGATCATTGGTTCAACAACTTTTGCCATCAATGTTTCATAATATCGCATAGCATTTTTTATATCTATACGTGTAGATGTAATTCCAGCATGAATACGACCTAAAGCAGCACTTCTAGCTTCACCCTCATAAACAGTTAGTTCATGATTATTTTGTTTTGCAGTTTTTAAAATAGTATCTAAATATTCTTCTGGATTTGTCATTTGACATGGATATTGATCGTTTTTCAATTTTTCTATCATCTGAGAAGAATGACGTCTAGGAAAAGCATAATCGCTTCCTAACATGAATAGAATTTCCCCATCTTTATAACGTTCTTTTAATTTAGGAAGAAAGTTTTCCATATCCTTTTTAACATCTTCGTAATTTTCAGGAAATCCACGATAATGTCCATATCCTAAGGCAAAGTGAACTGATGGTAAAACAGTATCTCCATTCCCTTTCCATAAAAACAATGAATCTTCTAATGTATCATAATCAAATCCTCGCCATGCAAAGATACCTTTCATTCCAATTTGTTTAAAAAGGTAAGGTGTTACTTTATTTTGACCAAAAGCATCTGGCACCCATCCAACTTGCATACAATGACCTAGTGATTTTGCATATTGACTTCCAATAATAAGGTTTCTTAATAATGCTTCGCCAGAAGGTATAATCATATCTGGCTGAACATACCAAGGACCTATAAATAATTTTTGAGCTTTAACCAATCTTGCAATACGTTCTTTTTGAAATGGTTTAATTGCAAGATAATCTTCTAATGCAGCTGTTTGTCCATCAAATGTAAAACATTTCATTTGTGGATCATTTTCTAACATATCAATCAATCTATCAAAATAATAACACAATTTAATACGTGAAGCATCAGTTGAACGTAGCCATTCTCTATCCCAATGAACATGGGGAATAAAATGAATATTATTCAAGTGTGACACCTTCATTCTGAGCTTCAATACTATTTTGTTTAATTTGTAGTTTTACAAATGGATAATATAAGATTAAATCAACAATAAACAATACAATACATAAGATAACTGGACTGATTGTAAATGCACCTAATACCCATGCGTTAACAAAGATAGGTTCAACTCCAGAATTTAAAACAACTAAATGATTAACCCATCCCCATGAAGTTGCAAAATAACCAATAATTGCATTGATAACAGGAACAAAAACAAATGGTAAGAACATAATAGGATTTAATACGATTGGTAAACCAAATGTTACTGGTTCATTAATACCAAATAATCCTGGAATAATGGCTACTTTACCAATAGATCTTTCTGCAGAACCTTTTTTACCTAATACCAATAACAAGACAACAAGAGCCAATGTTGAACCAGATCCTCCAATCATGGCATAAACATTACATAGTGTATTTGGAGCAACTTGTGTAATTCCATCAAAAGATCCTGTTTCCACATACATTTGAATGTGTTCATAAAAGATTGGCATCCATAAAACTGAGATTAATCCCCACATAATTGAGAATCCGTGAACACCAAAGAACCATAATAATTGCATAATAATGATAACCAAAATAACAGCTGGTAATCCTGTACCAATACCATTTAATGGTGAAATAATAAATTCAGTAATTAATGCCTGTAATGAAGCATAACCACAAAGTACAACAACTTCTTTAATAACTGAGAAAATAACCATAATTACAAAAAATGGAATAATAGATAAAAATGAATTTAAAACCATTGGTGGAACTTGTCCTGGTAATTTAATTGTATATTTAGAATTAACTAAATGATAGTATAAGAATGATGAAGCTAAACCAATAATCATCCCTGTAAACATACCTTCATAATTGAAGAAATTAATTTGGAATGCTGTAATTGTTGAATCACCAACATCAATAGCATTTGGAATTGTAGCAATATAAGCAATAAGTGAAACAATACAAGCAACTAGTGGAACACATTTATCACCTGTTTTATTTGCTCTTAACTGATTAGAATAATTGTAAGATGAAGCCAATACAACAACTAAACCAGTCATACCCATAGCGACTGTATTAATATTTGCGAAAGCATTAATAATACATCCTAAGATTCCATCTAAAGGAATTCCCCATTCACCAAACCAATAATTAGCTTGTTGACTCACTAAACCTGCAAGAGATCCAACAACAGTAAATGGACTCGTTAAGATACATGCGTCTTTAATCGCATTTAATAACTTGTTTGAAGTAACTTTGTCAGATAGTGGCATAAGATACTTCTCTAAAAATGACATAATTAATTTCATATTTTTTCCTCCTCAACAACAATAAGTATACAGAAAGCACTTTCAAATAGAAATTACAAAACCTGTAATATTTTTACAGATTTCCACAAAAAAATAAGAGGCTGTTACCTCTTAGAAATACACTTTCATAATCAGTTCTGCAAATAATGAATTAGCCCAACAAAACCATGGTCTTGTATATTGGCTATCATCATTGACATCAAAACTTTCATGACAATATCCTGTATCACCTGTATTATTCACAATCATATCAATAAGTGTTTGAATTTCTTGTTCATCAGTTGATGTCAATGCCTGCATTGTTAAAGCGATTGGCCATACATATTCTTTCCATGTATGTGGTGAACCAATGCCTTTGGCTTTTTTTCCTTCATAATAATAAGGATTATCATGACTTAAAATAAAACATCTTGTATTTTGATAAATCTCATTATCTTCATTACAGTATCCTAAATATGGTAAAGATAATAAGCTTGGGACATTTGCATCATCCATTAAAACATGATTTCCATATCCATCTGTTTCATAAGCATAGATTTTCCCATATTTTGGATGAAGATATGTTCCAAACAATTCAATCCCATAATCAATCTCAAATTTCAAATCTTGAATACGTTCTTCCAAATATTCATCATGATAAATATCTTTAACAATTTCTTGTAAGTAAGATAAAATCACACTGCAAAACATATTACCGGGAATATTATAATTCAAGGCACAGGCATCATCACTTGGACGAAATGCACTCCAAATCATCCCTGTATATCTTGTATCAAAACCATGTCCATGATTTTGTAAAGTTTCCGTTTTTCTTAAATTCCATACTTTTGCCATATCTCTTTCAAAAGTATAACTTGATTTTTGACTATGATATTGCTCAGTTTCAAAAACATCCAAAATTGTTTGAATAAAATGAAGATATTGTTTATCAAAAATCGTATCATCATTTGTTTCTTTTAAATATAGATAAGCCAACTGAACAGGATAGCACAATGAATCCAATTCAAATTTTCTTTCCCATACATAAGGTTTCATAATTGTTGTATCGTGATATTCTCTTTCAACATCTTCTGTATTTAAAAATGCATTAGCATAAGGATCCAATAATATATAATCAACTTGTGATTTTATCAATCCTTTAACCTTATTTTGTAAATCACTATCATCTTTCATCAATGATAAATAATGATGCACTTGACAACTGGAATCACGTAACCACATGGCATTAATATCACCAGTAATAATATAAGTTTTCTCCCCATCTACTTTTACACTTGTTTCCAATGTAGACATAAAACACTTTTTAAACATTTCTCTTAATTTTTGATCTTCAATCACTTCATCAGCTTTTTGTAAAACTTCTTTTATATTCATATCAACCACTCCTTATATCCATTTTATAAAAAATAGTCATTGATTTCTATTTCTAATGATGTATTATTTTTTCTTTATAAACATCTGCATTCCATGACCTGATAAATCACTAGGTATTCTTGCAAATCCTAAGCTTTCATAAAATGCTTCTTTTCCCTTTGCAGCAATTAATTGAATAGAACAACGTTCATTGTTTTGTAAGTGATTTTGAACATATTCAATGATTTTTTCAATAATTCTCGTTCCAATTCCTTGTTTTTGATATTCAGGAATAACAGCTACGTCACATATCAAATAATAAATTCCATCACCTATTAATCTCCCCATTGCGATAACATTTTCATCATCCTTCACAACAATACTATAAACAGTCATATTTAATGCTTGTTGTAATTGATTTTCTGTAAACATAGACCAATGTACTGCTTTTCTTATTGCTTGAATATCTTCAATCTTTAGTATATTTTCTTCGTACTTTATCATTGATATCACTCTCCTATCTTTTTAAACCACATTTTAACATATCAATAATAATTTTTAAACTATCCCTCATAACACAAAAAGCTGTCTTTTCAACAGCTCTTTTACTTATGATGATTCATGAGTCATCGACTGAATATGATATCCAGCCTTTTCTATAACACGATATAAATCATCATCATTGATCTCTCGATCATAACTGACTTCGGCAGTTTGTGTTTTTAAATCTACTTTTGCACTTGCACCATCTATAGAATTAATCGCATTTTGAACATGTTTTACACAATGATCACAATGCATTCCTTCAATTTTTAAAACTTTCTTTCCAATGATTGGATATTTTAATTTCTTTTCTTCAACATCAAGATTTTTGTGGCTTCCACCACAACAAGAACCATCACCTTTAAAATGTTTCATACTGCCTTTTAATGCAAACCACAACAAAACAACAACTATCCCAATAATAATTGCATCAACCATGATGATCCCTTCTTTCCTGAAATTTTAAATCATTGCGTTTATTTAACCATTTTTTAAATTTTTGAAATCCTAAATAAATACACATCCCAGCAATATAAACAACAATAATAATCAAAAACATATAAAACATTGATCCGGTTGAATTTCCCATATAGACCTACCTCTTTGATTTCTTTTGATCAGCATCATACATTTCTTTCAAATGTTTTAAATCTCCACAGCCACTACATCCCGTACAGATACCATTGCAACTATTTTGCGTTCCATTTTTCTTTTTACGATAATATTGTATGATAACATAAAGACAATAACTGGCAATAAGTATTAAAACAATCATATCTGCCATAACATTTCACTCCTTTAATATGTCAAAACTGGACACTCTCGTATCCAGTGACTTGACTATGAATTGACTTGAACTGATCTTCTTGAATACACTTTTTGATTTTTGTATGGATCTGGTCTAAACAACAAGAATAATATCACAGCTGCCAAGACAAATGCAATAGCTGTCCAAATACCAAAGACTCCTGTCACAAAGAATGTTCCAATCTGGTAAATACATAAACATACAACATAAGCAAAGACATTTTGGAAAATAATCGCAAACCAGAACCATTTACGAGATTGCATCTGTTGTGCCATAGTTGCAATAGCCGCAAGACATGGTGAATCTAATAAGTTGAAAATCAAGAATGATAAAGCAGATAAAGTTGTAGGGAACCATGCTTGGACACCTTGAGCAACATTCATAGCATCTTCGACATCTCCAGCAACATTCGCCAATAATCCCATTGTTGAAACAATCGCTTCTTTCGCTGTAAATCCAGAAAGTGAAGCAGCCACTGCCTGCCAGTTTCCAAATCCAAGTGGTGCAAAGATTGGAGCAATGGCTCCACCAATCATAGCTAATAAGCTATTTTCACTTTCAACCAATCCAAAGTGTCCATCTACAAATCCATAAGCACCTAAGAACCACATCACAACACATGCCAAGAATAAAATGGTTCCAGCTTTAATAATAAATCCTTTTAATCTTTCCCAGACATGTAATAAAACTGTTTTCACTGATGGAATATGATATTGTGGTAATTCCATGACAAATGGTGCTGGTTTCCCCGAGAATGGTTTTGTTTTTTTCAAGATAATTGCTGAAACAAGTACAGCAAGAATTCCCATAAAATACATCATTGGGGCAATAAATGAACTTTCAGTATATCCTGCCACTTCTCCTGCAATGACACCACCCATTAAAGCAATAACTGGTAACTTTGCTCCACAAGGGATGAAAGTAGCTGTCATAATTGTTAAACGACGATCATTATCCTGTTCAATCGTTTTAGAAGCCATAATACCTGGAATTCCACACCCTGAAGAAATAAGTAGTGGAATAAAACTTTTTCCAGATAACCCAAAATGTCTAAATACACGGTCCATCACAAAGGCAATACGTACCATATATCCACAATCTTCTAAGATAGATAAAAACAAGAACAAAATAGCCATCTGTGGTACAAAGCCAAGTACTGCTCCTAAACCACCAATAATACCATCTACAACGAGTCCTTGAACAACATCACCTGTTCCAATACTTGCAAGAAAGCTTCCAACAGCATCTTGAATAGCTACAACAAAAACATCATTAGTCCAATCTGTTACCCAAGTTCCTACTGTTGTAACTGATACATAATAAACAATAAACATCACAGCTATAAAGATAGGAATACCTAAAAGACGATTTGTGACAATTTTATCAATCTTATCTGAAATCGTTAATTTTTCTCCACCTTTTTTAACTGTTGTAGAAATTATTTTTTGAATAAACTGATATCTTTCATCAGTCACAATACTTTCCATATCATCATCGTGCTTCTTTTCTAGTGTAATACGTTGATGATCAATAATGGCTTGATTTGCAATCTTTCCTTGTAAATGCTCTACAACCTTACTATCATTTTCTAATAATTTAATTGCATACCATCTTTTTTTATCCACACTAATAGAAGCAGGTAATTGATTTTCCACTTCCACAATAGCTTTTTCTAATTCAGATGAAAAAATATCTTTTGGTAAAGACACTTCTTTTTGATGTGCTACTTTTACAGCTTCATCTATCAAAGCATCCAGTCCCGTCTGTTTTAAAGCAGATGTTTCAATAATAGGACAATTCAATAACATTGATAAACGTTTTATATCAATTTTGATGTTTCTCTTTTTTAATAAATCAGCCATATTTAAGGCAATCACAACAGGAACTCCTGTTTCAATTAATTGTGTTGTCAAATAAAGATTTCTTTCAATATTAGTAGCATCAACCAAATTAATAATCACATCTGGATTCTCATTAAGAATATAATCACGACTGACAACTTCTTCCAATGTATAAGGAGAAAGCGAATAAATACCCGGTAAATCTGTAATGATGATATTTTCATCTTTTCTCTTTCCCTTTAATTTACCCTCTTTTTTCTCTACTGTTACACCTGGCCAGTTTCCTACATATTGGTTTGCTCCAGTGAGAGCATTAAACATGGTTGTTTTCCCACAGTTAGGATTTCCTGCTAAAGCGATTTTAATATTCATATTTTCAACCCCCCTATTTTACTTGTACACACTGTGCATCCATTTTTCTTACAGATAACTCATACCCTCGAACTGTAATTTCAACTGGATCCCCCAAAGGTGCTACTTTTCTAATATACAAGCTTGTTCCTTTTGTGATTCCCATATCCATAATACGACGTTTATAAGCACTATCACCATCAATCTTTGTAACAGTGACTGTACTACCAACTTTTGCTTCACTTAGATTCATTTTTAACCTCTCCTTTCAATCACACCATAATATGACGTGCCATTTCTTTATTAATCGCAACACGTGAGTCTTTAATATTCACAATAACGTTTCCACTTATCGTAGATAAGACTGTGATTTCACTACCAGCTATAAAACCAAGATTTTCTAAAAAACGTCTTGTTTCCTCATTTCCTCCAACTTTACGAATTGTATTTACTTCACCAATACTGGCTAATGTTAATGGCATCATAATCATCCCTTCTTTATATTAGCACACGCTAACTCTTTGTCAAAAATATAAGTTAGTCTTTACTAACCACATCATTAGAATACTCTCATTTCCTATAATTGTCAATATATAAAAGCAAAAAAGTAGCTATTTTCATATATTCATGTATAATGAAATTTTGCTAAAAAATTTCATTATATGATTTAACATAATACCAAATATAATATGTTAAATCATTTCCAAATCAAAAATGAATAATATATAAATTAGAATCATTATATGAAATTACACTTTATAATGGTCAGCATGTCTCGAGTTGTTTTAAACTAACTCATATGATATGATTACTATAGATAAAATCATAAGGAGGTCTGTATGTTAGAATTATGTTTTGATATCAATACATATCATATTTTAAAAATTCTTCAAGCTGAAAATGTTATTGATTCTTTTCATCACATTATATATTTATATGATGATTTATCTATAGGTTCTTTGAATGTTAAAAATCTTGAAGAACGTATAACTTCATTACAAGCGTTAAAAGTCAATTATGATTTTCATAAGATGATTAAAAATTATAAAGACATGTTATCACAAATAAAAAATCATCATCAAATCAGAATATGGACTTCATCTTATGCCCATGAAAAAATAGGATTTTACATTACATGCTATATCTTATATCAATTCAAATTTTATGATAAACAGATATATTTATGTCAATCTGCCAAACTTCATAACAACAAATATGCAACTATGTTTTTAAATGTCCCTGATGATTTTATAGACTTGATGAAAAAATCTGAAATCATAAATCCAAGTCAATATATCAAATTTGCTGAGAAATTGATTCAAGAAAATGCACCATTAAGATTAAAAATAAATAATGAAATTGTTTCAGTACAAATCAATTATTTTGATGATATGATTTTATCATACAAAAAACAGTTTCCAAATATATCAGATCAGGATTTATGCGGTGATATATTATTTGATTATCACAAACAAAATTTTGCATTGATGAGAGATGATATAATATTGAATAGAATAAAATATTTGAAAAACAAGCACTAGTTAAAAGTCCTCATATAGTCAAACTAACTATATGAGGACTTATTTATGCATCAATTTGCCACTTAGCACTCTCATTTTGTAAATCGAGCATATGTCGATAGAGTCCATCTTGTTTATATAATTGTTCTGGACTTCCTTCTTCTTTCACTTTTCCATCTTCTAAAACAATAATCTTATCAGCTGATTGAACAGTTCGCATTCGATGTGCAATGACCAACACAGTTTTGTTTACTAACAGTCTTGACAAAGCTTCTTGTATTTTTGTTTCATTTTCAACATCAAGACTAGCTGTTGCTTCATCTAATAAGATGATTGGTGCATCTTTTAAAAGTGCTCTTGCGATTGAAATTCTTTGTCTTTCTCCTCCAGATAGCTTAGTACCATTTTCACCAATAAGAGTATCATAGCCATCAGGAAGTTTTTGAACAAATTCATCACAATTCGCTGCTTTTGCAGCTTTATATACTTCTTCATCCGTTGCATTTCTTTTCCCCAAACGAATATTTTCTTTAATGCTGTCATCAAATAAAACAACATCTTGAAATACCATTGAATAATCACTCAATAAAACTTCTGGATCAACTTCATTGATATCAACACCACCAACTGTTATTTTTCCCTTTTGAACATCAAATAGACGTGCCGCTAATTTAGCACAAGTACTTTTACCTGACCCTGATGGTCCAACCAAAGCTGTCACTTCACCTTCCTTTGCGATAAAGCTAACATCTTTTAAAACATCTTGTAAATCATAAGCAAAGGAAACATGATGAAACTCAATGTCATGTCCTTTTGGCTTAAATGTTTTTTCACCTGATGCAACAGGTGTATCATATATTTCTGTTATACGATTTGCTGATACTTGAGATATAAACATTTCTGCAATTAATGCTAGACTTTGATCAAAAGGTGCATAAATTCTTGTAATCACTAATAAAAACATAAACAAAATCATAAAATCAACTTGTCCTTGCACAATCAAATGTACTCCAACCAAAATTGTTGTTGCTACACCTAAACGCATAATTACACTTGCTCCATTGACAAACAATCCAGCTACCAGTTCACCTTTAATCATCACTTTTTCATGTGTATCTATTTTTTGATAAAGTCCTTGAAGATAAGTTTCTTCTTGATTAGTTGCTCGTATCTCTCTCACATTTTCCAATGATTCTTGGATACCATCAGAGACTTGTATTGCTGCCTGTTTAAGTTTTTGAGATGCTTTTGAAGTCCATTGACGAGAACCAAATAGTAAGCCAAATGCCACTGGTACACCCCAAAGACAGGAAATCGCCAATCGCCAATCATAGATAAATAAGAACACAGCAATAATCCCTGTTGAAATATAAGAACCATACAAATAACCAAGAACATGTGACCAGACATGTTCCATTCGGTTTACATCTCCCATTAGTGTTTCCGTTAAATCTGCAATATCTTTTTTATGAAAATATCCTAGCGGTAATTGACGCAATTTTTCTGCCAATGAAATTCTCGTTGCTTTGACTTCTCCATAAACCAATCCATATGTTGAAGTATACTGTTGAAGATGAGTTATAAATGATAGGCATACAAATACAATCAATAAACCAATAATAACAAGAACATTCATTTCAGCTTGATTTTTTATCAAAAGGGAAATAAGGTGATTCATAAGCAAATATAATATACCCATACCACCCATAACAACAATATTAACTATAACCGTCCAAAACGTTCCCTTTTTAACATTTTGAACACCTTGATGAGTTAAAGCATATTTACGTTTAAAATTTTCTCCAAACATTTATATACCCTCCTTCCCACTTGTAATTTTCCATTTCACTGATTGATTATAATTATTCCACATTTTATGATATAGACCTTCTTTATTTAAGAGCTCCTTATGACGTCCTTCCTCAATAATTTTTCCATCTTTTAAGGCAATGATTTTATCCGCATTAACAACTGTTGATAAACGATGAGCAATCATAATAACTGTCTTATCCTGACACAAAACGCTAAGAGCTTTTTGGATCAAAACTTCATTTTCAGGATCAGCAAAAGCAGTCGCTTCATCCAATACAACAATGGGTGCATTTTTCAATATAGCTCTTGCTAGGGCAATTCGTTGTTGCTCACCGCCAGATAAATATGTTCCTTCTTTTCCAATTTGTGTATGTACACCATCAGGAAGTTTTTCAATAATATCTTGACATCTTGCAGCTTGTAATGCTTTTATCACATCCTCATCTGATGCCTGAGGATTAGCAATTTTCACATTATTTAAAATAGATGTTTTAAAAAGTTGAGTATTTTGAAAAACAAAAGCTACTTGATTCATTAAAACATGCTGATCAATATTTTTGACATTCACATGACCTACTTCTACTATACCTTCATCCACATCCCAAAATCTTGGAATTAAACTTGCTGCTGTGGTTTTACCTCCTCCCGATGGTCCAACCAATGCAATTGTCTGACCTGACTCAACTTGGAAAGATACATGTGATAAAGCAGGAATATTTGATCCCTGATAAGTAAAACTTACATCCTTAAAAGCAACACTATTGTCCTTTGGCATTTGAGGATTGATGCACTTTTCAAGTATTGGTGCTTTCATAACCATGTCGATACGGCTAAGTGCTGTATTTGCCAACATGATTCCTGATGAAGCGAACATAATTTTTGCAAGGGCTGTTGAAATAATAGCTGAAAAAACCGCATAAAATATAAAATTTGTTACAAGTTCATGAAATTGCCCACCATTTAATGCTTCAGGTATCAAAAGAATAACCACTGGAATTAAAAAAATAAATGCTCCTTCAGTGAATGTTAAATTAATGGATTGAGGAACACGACAAACTTTTCCTTGATAATATTCAGCTTTATCACTATATTCCTCAATAGCTTGTTGAAATGATTTAAATGAATAAACTGTCTGTTGAAATATTTTCACAACTGGTATTCCTCTTACATATTCTGTTCCAGCTTTTGTCATTTTATCTTGGGCAGCCTGATATTCAGCCATAATCTTTGCATTTTTACCACCCATCATTGAAAACATCATCAAAATGGAAATCACTGCAGATAGCAGACAAGCCAATCCCATACGCCAATCAAAAACAAACATCAAAATAACCATCCCTATAAAAAGAACAATCGTTCCTACTATATCAGCTAAATTATGTGCTAAGAGTGTTTCTGTATCATTTGCTCCACTATCAAGCCTTCCTCTAATAAGTCCTGAAGCGTTATTATCAAAGTATCCTAAAGGTGCCTTCATAATATGATTCATACCTATCTTTCTTATGTTTTCAGCAGTTCTAAATGCAGATAAATGCGTACATAATAATCCAATAAAATAAAATATAATTCCAATGATTGCAAACCCAAAAGCAACCCATCCATACATTTCTAGATTTTGAACATATAAATAATCTGGCATTGCTCCAATCAAATCTCTTGCAACTAACCAAATACAAACATATGGCACAATACTACAAAGCATAGAAATTGCTGATAAAACAAGACCAATAAAAGTTAATACTTTGTAATTTCCTGCATAATCCAATAAAGTCATAATGGATCCTTTTTTCTTATTTTCCATTGTATTCCTCCTTCCGCCATTATTAGCATAAGCTAACTGTTGGAGTAAAAAATTGCAGGTTGGTATACCCTTTTATTTTTCTTCCATCAACGCTAACCAACCGGCAGTATAAAAAGCTCTTAATTGTCCTACATCTCGCATTGCCTGATCTTTTGGAATATCATGGATAACAACCTCAAAAATCCCACCAAACATACCACTTGCAATAATATGGCATAGGGTCTTATCAAGCTTTGGCACTTGATGTCCAAGTTCTCTAAGAACTTCTACATATTTTAAAGTATATTCCACTTCTACTTCAACAATGTTATGAACAAAATTTTCATAGCTTGTACCTTCAGCCTTCAATAACAAAAGTTTCACAGGCTCACGATGATCACAAATATAATCAACCATCCAATCAACACAAACACTCGATTCAATTCCCATATGTGAAGGTTGTTCATCTTTTGGTAGAGCCGCAAATTGAAGCTGTGCTTGTATAAAATGGGCCATTATTGCTTGAGCATGTGGTTCAACAATTGAAGCAAATAAAGCTTCCTTACTTGAAAAATACCCATAAAAAGCTCCTGTTGTTACTCCAGCATGTTTAACAATTTGACGTAGAGAGGCTCCTCTAAATCCTTTCTCTAGAAACTCGTCAAGAGCTGCTTGTTGAATTTTATCCAATGTTAAATTTGATGTATCCTGCATTCTTCTACTCCTTATAACAGCGTTATATAACACTGTTATAATACACCCCTCTTTATCTCTATGTCAATATAAAAAACAAATATTTTATAAATCTATTGTTCTATTCACAAAAAAACTTGAAAACAATAAAATTTTCAAGTTTCTCACATATTTTGATAACTTTGCCAATCAATCTCATAAGTATTTCCTTCAACAAATAGCTCTAATGTTCCTTCTTTATTCGCTTGTGTTTTTAAAATAGGCATAGCCAAATATAATGTTCTTTTTTGACCTGCAAGGATACTTCCTTTTTTTGAAATAGATTCATGATCTTCACTTTCTAAGATGATTTGTGAATGAATAATGTCTTCATCTATTTGATATTCACAATAAAGATACTGGGAAGGATCAATATCTAAAGATGATTGATTTTGAATCTCTAATGATAATACAACAAAGATTTGATTATCATTTTCTGTAGGATGATAACTATAGAAAAATCCTTTTTGGGATGGTTCAATACGTTCACTTTGTTGATAATCTAATAAAACAATTTGTGAGCTTGTACAATTAATCACATCACCTATTGATTTGACTTGAGAATCTTCATGAACTTCTTCTAAAGAAAATGTATATTGATATTCTTTTTGATTCATGACTTTTAAATCCATTTGAACATCTTTTTCGTTTTCATTTTTCACCTCACAATAAAGATGAACATATCTTTCTTCTTGTGGTTTTAAAGTATCCGTTGTACTTAATTGTGTAAAATATGATGATTCAATAGCCAATTCTATATCATGTTCTTCTTGAGCAAAATGCATTGTACCTTGATATATATTATGAAGTTCATATTCTTGATCTGATAAGTTTTTTGTTTTCAATATCATATCAATAAAAATATGTTGCTGATCTATCGGTTGAAGATACTGATATGTTTTATTTTTATTTGTTGGTGCAATTTCTTTTGTCAGTGATGTTTTTATGATTTCAAATTCAAGTTGATCATCTATTGTATATGTTTGTGCTGTATCAAGTGTTTCTACTGTTGGTTGTTTTGTTGTGGTTGCATTTGTCTTTGTTGTTTCAGATGATGTACAACCACATAACAATAATATCGCCATGACAAAAACTATTATTTTTTTCATAAATATCAATCCCCTTTGACATTATTTTATCATAGATTTCTACATTCATGAAAAAAAACATTCTCTTAAATAGAATTCATATATGACAAAAAGGCAAAAATTGATTTTGCCTTTATTCAATAACTCTTACTTGAATTACATGATCTAAATTCTTTAATTCTTCACAATCAACAACATCTTGCGTATCAATCATTGTATAAGCATATTCTCCTTTGGCTTTATTCACCATATTTTCAATATTAATATGCTTATTAGCAAATAATGTTGCAAACTGTGCTAACATATTAGGAACATTTTTATGAATCAAACAAATACGATACTTTGTCGTACGTGGTTCATGAACAGATGGTAAATTAACAGAATGAGTGATATTTCCATTCTCTAAATAGTCTTGCATTTCTTTAACCGCCATAATGGCACAATTATCCTCTGATTCTGGTGTAGATGCTCCTAAATGCGGCATCACGATAACATCCTTTTGATCAATAATATCTTCTGTTGCAAAATCTGTTATATACTTTTTGATTTTCCCCTTTTGAATCCCCTCTAAAACAGCTTGAGAATCTACCAAATCAGCTCTGGCAAAATTTATAATACGTACTCCATCTTTCATCTTTGCAATGCTTTCTTGATTAATCATTGCTTTTGTTTCAGGAGTGCTTGGAGCATGAAGTGTAATATAGTCACATTCACTAAAAATCGTATCCATATTTTGAGCATTTTTCACCCATTTGCTCATACCCCATGCAGCATCTACAGAAATATATGGATCATAGCCATAAACTTCCATCCCCAATTTAATTGCCGCATTAGCAACATGAACTCCTATAGCTCCTAAACCTATAATACCTAGCTTTTTCCCATCAATTTCCGGTCCTACAAATTGACTTTTCCCTTTTTCAACAAGTTTTCCAACTCCCTCTTGTCCTTTTAACGTTTTCACCCAATCAATACCTTCTACAATTTGTCTTGAAGAAAGAAACAATGCACATAAAACAAGCTCCTTAACAGCATTCGCATTCGCTCCGGGTGTATTGAAAACAACAATCCCCTGTTCACTGCACTGATCAATAGGAATATTATTCACACCTGCCCCTGCTCTGGCAATCGCTAAAAGTGTTGATGGAAATTGATAATCATGTAGAGATGCAGAACGCACCAAAATACCATCTTCGTTCTCTATATCTTCTCCTATTTGATATTGTTGTCCAAACAAATCTGTCCCTACTTTAGAAATTTTATTCATTAACTTGATTTTATACATTCATCTCACCTATTTTCTTCTTCAAATTTTTTCATAAAAGCAACCAATGTTTCTACGCCTTCTTTTTCCATAGCATTATATATAGAAGCACGAATACCACCTACAGAACGATGACCTTTTAAATTTGTCATTCCTGCTTCAACAGATTCCTTGACAAACTTGGCATCTAATTCTTGACTTGGACAAGTAAATGTGACATTCATCATAGAACGGTTCTCTGGATAACTATGTGCCTTATAGAAATCACTTTGGTCTAAATAGTCATAAAGAAGTTTTGCTTTTTCTTCATTTCTCTTTTGCATAACTTCTAAACCACCTAAAGAATCAATCCATTTTAAAACTTCTCCTAGTACATAAATAGAAAATGTTGGTGGCGTATTATACATAGAATCATTTTTAGATAATGTATCATATTCTATTAATACTGGTATTTTTTCTTGATGTTCTTGTATCAAATCTTCTCTAACAATCACTACACCTAAACCAGCAATACCCATATTCTTTTGTGCTCCAGCATAAATCATACCATAATCACTCACATTGATAGGCTTTGATAAAATATTTGAAGACATATCAGCCACAATAGGAATCCCATGTGTATCAGGAACATATTTCCACTCAGTTCCATAAATTGTATTATTAGAACACAAATGAACATATGATGCATCTTCTCTTATATTTAATTCATCCTGTGTTGGAATATGTTTAAAATCTTGGTCACTACCATCATAAGCAATATGCACATCTCCAAACTTCTGTGCTTCTTGAGCTGCTTTCTTTGAAAAAGAACCTGTCACAATATAATCTGCTTTTCCATTTTTCATCAAATTCAAAGGAATGGTTGAAAACTGTTGTGTTGCCCCACCTTGAATAAATAATATCTGATAATCATCCGGTATATTCATAACTTTCTTTAACATAGCTTTTGTTTCATTAAAGATTTCAAGATAGGATGATGATCGATGACTCATTTCCATAACGCTCATACCACTATCGTGATAGTTTAACATTTGTGAAGCAATATTCTCTAATACTGATACAGGTAATGTTGATGGACCTGCTGAAAAGTTATAAACTCTTTTTGTCATAACGACATCCTCCTTTTACAAAATATGATGATATTATATATGATTTATACAAATTTATCAATTAATTTTATAATTTTTCATAATTTGTAATAAAACAATCATATATTGTATACAATATCAACCATCTTTCATCACCTTTATAATATATTCACCTATTTTCAAAAAAGAATAAAAAAGATTAAGAATCATAGTTCCTTAATCTTCATTCAGTCTTAGCATTGCTTCTTTAATAGAATGACCTACATCTTCTGGTTGATGAGCATCCGAAGCATAAATCATCTCTACTTGATATTCTTTCAAAATACGAAGAAGTTCATCAGACAACCCTAAATCAGGATGTCCATAACGATAATAACAACCAACATTATTTTCTGCTTTCATATGATGTTGTTTTAAAAGAGTTGCCATTTTTCGATAGGTTGGTTTTAAATCATATGTTGGATAAATCTGAAACAGTTTAATTGTATCGGGATGGGCTAATTGTGTAAATAAATCAGATTCTATTAACTGAAAGACTAACTCATAATATCTATGATAAATATCATCAACATCATAACGATTCCATAATAATTCTTTTGAAAAACTCATATCATATAAAATACCATCAATAGAATGAATTGCTCCAACAAGAAAATCAAATGAATATGAATCGATGATTTCTTTAATCTTTTGTTTATATTGAGGAACATAACAGACTTCTAATCCATATTTAACTTTGACAGGTAAATCCATTTTTTGAATATCTTTCATTAAATCAATATAATCACTTAATTGGTCTTTAAATTTCATGGTTTTATTTTCTAACCATGTTTTTTGAACATCATATACTTTTAAATCTTCATAAATAGGCTCAAATTCAATAAAGCGATGAGTATGATCTAATATCTGGATTTCATCCAATCCTTTTTGATGAGCAGCTTCTACAAACTGTAAAACATATTCTTTTGTTAGTGGTCCATTTTCTAAGTGCATATGTCCATCTCTATATAACATATTCTCAACTCCTTTTTCTTATTATATGAAAAACATGAAAAAATGTAAAATGATAGAGATGTTCATGTTATAATTTGAGTAGAGGTGATTATAATGCAAGAATGGTGGAAAGAAGAAATTGTTTATCAAATCTATCCAAAGAGTTTTAAAGATAGTAATCATGATGGGATAGGTGATATTCAAGGAATTATTGAAAAATTAGATTATTTAGAAGATTTAGGTGTGACAATGCTTTGGATTTGTCCTGTTTATCAATCTCCAATGGATGATAATGGTTATGATATTTCTGATTATTATCAGATTCATCCAGATTTTGGAACAATGGAGGATATTGATGAACTCATCCAAAAAGCGAAAGAAAGACATATCAAAATTATTATGGATTTAGTGATTAATCATACTTCTGATGAACATGCATGGTTTCAAGAAGCATTGAAAAATCCTGATAGTCCTTATCGAAACTATTATATTTTTAAAGAAGGAAAAAATGATCAACCCCCAACAAACTGGCGTTCTGTTTTTAGTGGTTCTGTTTGGGAAAAAGTCCCTCACGAAGACAATATGTATTATTTTCATTCTTTTTCTAAAAAACAACCTGATTTGAATTGGGAAAATCCTCAAATGCGTGAAGATATTTATCGTATGATTAACTGGTGGTTAGATAAAGGGATTGCTGGTTTTAGAGTTGACGCTATTAACTTTATAAAAAAGGATCAAAGTTGGCAAGATGGTCCAGTAGATGGTGCTGATGGTTTATCTTCATGTTTTGAATTTGCAAGAAATCAACCCGGAATTGAAGTCTTCTTTAAAGAATTAAGAGAAAAAACATTTGATGTTCATCAATGTATGACTGTTGCTGAAGCTGTTGGTGTTCCTTATCATCAATTAGATATTTTTATTGGTGAAAAAGGTTGTTTTTCAATGATGTTTGATTTTAATTATTCGCATATTGATATTACTGAACATGAAGAATGGTTCCCACTTCAAAATTGGACAATGCAGGAATATAAAGATAAGTTATTTTTAAGTCAAAAAGAAATCTTTAAAACAGGATGGTGTGGTGTCTTTTTAGAAAATCATGATATGCAAAGAAGTTTAAATAGACTCATTCGTAATCCTCAAGAACGTACTCCTAAAGTTGCAAAAGCATTAGGTCAATTATTTATGTTTTTAAAGGGAACACCTTTTATCTATCAAGGCGAAGAAATTGGAACCATCAACAATCATAGACTTTCTATCAATGATTTTGATGATCTTAATTCACATGCTCAATATCGTAGAGCTTTACAGGAAGGTTATAGCGAAGAAGAAGCTTTAGACTTTGTCAATCGTCGTAGCCGTGATAATACACGTTCACCTATGAGCTGGAACAATCAACGTTATGCTGGATTCAGTGATACAAAACCTTGGTTGGCTAATAATGAATATTATAAGGAAATCAATGTTGCTGGAGAAATCAATGATTCTGATTCTGTCTTATCTTATTATAAACAGATGATTGCGTTAAGACAAAATCCTTTATATCATCAGACTTTTGTTTATGGTGATTTTACTCCATTAGATAGTGAAGAATATGTCATTGCTTATATAAGACAAGATAAACAAAATCAAATCTTATGTATTCAAAATCTACAAAATAAAACAACATCATTCCCTCTAGAACACTACTCAAAGGTTCTTTTATCCAATGATGACATTCATATTTATGATCATCAAATTCAACTTTCTCCATATCAATCTATGATTATACTTTTATAAGAGGGTTACAACATGCAACAAATTAAACAATTCAACAATAACGTTATGATTTATCCTATATATCAAGAACAATCTGTATGCCAAGATATCATTGATACACTAGGATATGATATCACTCAAGATATTGATAAGGACTTTTCTAAAATCACTCAGATTCATACTTTTGGAAAATATCCTTTCTCTTATATTCTCTTTGTAGGTCTGGGAAAACAAAATGAAATCACAACAGACAAGCTAAGAAAGATAGCTACTACTGTATCCAAAGATATCAAGCAATCTGTACAGCTTGTTGTGAATCATTTAGATAATCAATCAATATTGGTAAGAGCCTGGTTAGAATCACATATCTTAGCTCAATATGAAGAAAGAAAGATCGGACATGATGCGAAACCTATCATGAATATGGATGTTCTTGCATCAGTAGATGTTCAAGATGAAATCAATGAAGCTAGCATCTATGGCGAAGGTATCAACTATGCCAGAAGACTGGCTGATACACCATCTAATCTAATGACACCAGATGAAATGGTCAAGGAATCCATTCAGTTGGCTAAAGATTATGGTATGGAATGTACCATTCTTGATAAGGCACAGCTAGAAGATATGAAAGCAGGAGGAATCCTATCAGTCAATCAGGGAAGTGATATTCCTGCATATATGATTGTTCTTAAGCATAATGGAGATGGTGACAATGCATATAAGGCAGTGATAGGAAAAGGGCTGACATTTGACTCAGGAGGATACAATCTTAAAGGAAATAGCTATGGAATGAAATATGACATGTGTGGAGGAGCAGATGTGCTAGGAGTTATGCAGATACTGGCAAGAAGTCAAGCGAAGACAAATGTGTATGGAATCGTACCAGTCACTGAGAATCTTGTTAGTGGAAAGGCATATAAACCACAGGATGTCATCACAACATTATCTGGAAAAACAGTAGAAATCACGACTACCGATGCCGAAGGAAGATTAGTTCTTTGCGATGCGATGACTTATGCTAAACAACTTGGTGTTCAAGCCATCATTGATTTAGGAACATTGACCGGTCCAGCTTTAGGCGATGTCTACACAGCTGTTTTCAGTAATGACGATGACTATTATCATAAATTTGAAGAAGCTATGAAAGCAGCAGATGAAAAAGGATGGCGATTACCATTAGATCAAGAATATTTTGATAAATTAAAATCAAATAGTGCTGATATGACAAATTGTTCAATGACACTTGGTGGTGATGCCAGTGTTGCGGCTAACTTTTTAGAAGCATTTGTTGAAAAAGACATACAGTGGATTCATTTGGATATTGCTTCTACTGCAAAAAAACCAAATATTGGAGCAACCGGAGTCATGGTTAGAAGTATCGCAGTATTTTTAGAGTAGTAAAAAAGCTGTAAGAAATAACACATTATAAAAAAGACAATACTGCTAGTATCATGCTGATATATCTTGTCTTTTTTGATACAATTAAATTATGGTAATTTATTTCAATTATATTTATGATTAGATTTGAAAATAATCAATCTCAATGATAAGATTTTTTCTTTTAAAAGGTGTTCTTTTTGAAAAAAGAAAAGTGAAAATGGTTTTTCAATTTAAAAGATATAGCTATGTAAAAACATTGCGTACAAAAGCAGAAAAAAATGGGATGAAATCAACCCTTTAAAAACAATTATTTCGTTAGCTTTTTCTTCTCAAATGATAAAAAGTATATAATTTTACAATTATCAAGCGTTATGGTAGACTATAACCAAAAGAGCATAAAGCATGAATGGATAATATAATGAGAGGAGAAAAATATGCACCTTATTCTAAGTGATCGAAGAATAGATTTATCTACAGAAGATGAATCAACCTATAATTTGATTGACCTTTCAGAATTAAACATTACAAATTGTGTCGGCTGTTTTAGTTGCTGGGTAAAAACACCTGGAAAATGTATTATACGTGATGATGCTATTAAAGTTTATCCTAAAATTGCATATAGTGATAAAATCATTTATGTAAGTAAAATTAAATATGGTGGTTATGATACCATCATGAAAACAATGTTAGAAAGATCTATCCCCGTACAACAGGCATTTATTCGCTTATTGCACGGAGAAACACATCATGTACAAAGAAACGTTGCCTTGAAACATGCCGTTATTATTGGCTATGGTAATATATCGGATGAAGAAAAAAATATTTTTAAACAACTTATTAAAAGAAATGCTAAAAACATGTGTTTTGAAAGCTATCAAATTATTTTTGTAAAGGAAAATGAACTTGAACAAACTGTAAGGGACGTGATATCATCATGGGAAAAATAATGATTATTAACGGAAGTCCTCGTGCTCCAAGATCTAATTCGCAAAAATATGCAAAAATATTTCAAGCAAAGAGTCCAATGCCAACTGAATATTTTACAATCACAAAGAATAATCACTTAGAACTTTGTAAAAAGATGAATGATTTTACGCATGTTTTACTTGTTTTCCCACTTTATGCAGATAGTATACCCGTAACACTATTAAATTTCCTAAAAACATTGGAGATAAATTCTCCAAGTCAAAAGCCTAAATTTTGCATCATGATAAATTGTGGATTTATAGAGCCAAATCAAAATGATATTGCTGTAAAGATGATACAATTCTTCTGTCAAAGTCAAGGATATTCATTTGGATCAGTTTTACGTATTGGTAGTGGTGAAGCTATATTAACAACACCTTTCCAAAAATTAGTTGAATGGAAGATTAAAAAATTTTCTTTAGCAATCACAAAAGAAAAAAATGTATCCTTGAAAGTAACAATGCCTTTGCCAAAAAAAGTTTTTGTAAAAGCATCTACAAAATATTGGGAAAATTATGGAAAAAAGAATGGTATTACAAAAGAGCAAATGTCAATAATGGATATTGAAAACTAGATACTATTTTAGACTAAAAAGGTATAATTAAGTACCTTTTTTAAGTTCTCTATCTTCAATACAAACAACTCTAATAATCAAATTAACACTTATAACAATGAAATTGATTAATTCCATATCATTATTGTATATTCATGGTTCACAATAGTATAGAAAATATATTGCTAAGCACGAGAAAATATGAAATACACCCGGTTTATGAAACGAGGACTAATAGAATTCTGATATCATTCAATAACATAGACATTAAAAAGAGCTGAAACAAAATCAACTCTTTAAAAAATTATTTTGTTACAGCCCATTTTTAGTCTAATTCAAATTGTCCCGTATATAACTGATAATAACGTCCTTTTTGTGCAATCAGTTCATCATGACTACCACGTTCAATAATTTCACCATGATCTAATACCATAATAGCGTTAGAATTTCTAACTGTTGATAATCTATGAGCGATCACAAAAACTGTACGATTTTCCATTAAACGATCCATGCCTTTTTCAATTAATTTTTCAGTACGGGTATCAATCGAACTTGTTGCTTCATCTAATATCAAAACAGGTGGATCAGCAATTGCTGCTCTGGCAATGGCCAATAACTGACGTTGTCCCTGTGATAGATTTGCTCCATCCCCACTCAACATTGTATCATAGCCATTAGGCAAACGTTTAATAAAGCTATGAGCATTCGCTAATTTAGCTGCTTCAATCACCTCATCCATTGTCGCATCCAGTTTTCCATAACGAATATTATCAGCAATCGTTCCAGTAAATAAATGTGTATCTTGTAAAACAATAGAAATAGAATGTCTTAAATCATCTTTTTTAATGAGCTTCACATCAATACCATCATAAGTAATACTTCCACTAGAAATATCATAGAAACGATTAATCAGATTTGTAATCGTTGTTTTTCCTGCACCTGTACTTCCAACAAATGCAATTTTTTGTCCCGGTTTCGCAAACAAATTAATATTTTTCAAGATTGGAACATTTTCTTCATAGCCAAACACCACATCATGGAAACGCACATCACCCTTTAATTCGACAAGCTCAATACTTCCATCTGGTCTAGGATGACGCCATGCCCAATATCCTGTATGTTCCTGACATTCACTTAAATGGCCATCTTTATGTTTACGCACTCTTGTTAATGTAACTTGACCATCATCAATTTCTGGTTTTTCTGACATCATATCAAATATTCTTTCAGCCCCTGCCATAGCTGCTAAAATAAAATTCAACTGTTGTGTAAACTGATTAACAGGTTGTGCTGTTTGTCTGACAAAAACCAGATAAGAAGATAAACTTCCTAAATCCATAAAACCAGAGATTGTTAAAAATCCACCAATACAAGCAACAATAGCGTAATTAAAATAGGAAATACTAACAACTGTAGGAATTGTTCTTCCTGAATAAGTCAACGCATTAGTCGCAGCCTCCTGTAAAATACGATTACGACGATTAAATTCTTCAATATTAGCCTGTTCATGGTTAAACACTTTTACAACCTTAACACCATCAACCATTTCTTCAATAAAACCATTCAAATCACCTAATGCCGCCTGTTGTTTAGAGAAATAATGTTTACTTCTTTTTGTTAAATATTGAATCATAAAATACATAATCAACATACAGGCAAAAACAATTAATGATAATTGCCAACTTAATACAAAAATTAAAATCAATGTTCCTACAATCATAATAAAACTTTGAATTAAATTATCAAAACAGTTATTTAAAGCATCTTGAACTGTATCAAGGTCATTTGTAAAATGACTCATCACTTCCCCATGTGTATGACTATCAAAATATTGAATAGGTAATTTTTGTGTTTTATCAAATAAATCTTGTCGCATTTCTTTAACAATCTTTTGAGATGTATGCACCATCAATTGTTTATAGATAGCTGTTGAAGTTGCCCCAATCATATATACAACAATCATAAAAATAATAAAACGGACCAATCCCTGATAATCTCCCGGCATTAAATATTGATTAATGACCGTACGAATTTGAAATGTTCCCCAAAGATTAATTCCTGTACTAATAATAACTAAAACAGCTACACTGCTTAAAGCATATTTATGATATCCAATATACTTTTTAAAGGAGCTTAATGTTTTCATCATATCTTGAGGTTTTGCATTTGTAATTTGTCTTGCCATTATAAACCAGCTCCTTCCATTTGAGAATAATAAATATCTTGATAAATCTTATCTTGTGACAGTAATTCATCATGCGTTCCTATCGCATGAATATGCCCATCATCTAATATCACAATCTGATCAGCATGTTGAACACTGGAAACACGTTGAGCAATAATGATTTTTGTTGTATCTTTTAAAGATGCCAACCCTTCTCGAATACTGGCTTCTGTGGCCGTATCTACTGCACTTGTAGAATTATCTAAAATCAAAACTTTTGGTTTTTTTAATAATGCTCTGGCAATACATAATCTTTGTTTTTGACCACCTGAAACATTGACTCCACCTTGTCCCATATCAGTTTGATAACCTTCTGGGAAATTTTTTATAAATTCATCCACACAAGCAATGTGACAAGCCCATTCAATGTCTTCATCACTTGCATTTTTATTACCCCAAAGCAAGTTTTCTTTAATCGTTCCACTAAACAAAGTATTCTTTTGTAAAACCATTCCTACACTATCTCTTAAATGTTCTACAGAATAATTTTTCACATTACGTCCATCAACCAAGACTTCTCCTTCACTAACATCATAAAGTCTAGGTATCAACTGTACTAAGCTCGTTTTCGCTGAACCCGTTCCTCCCAAAATACCAATCGTTGATCCTGCAGGTATGTGTAAATCAATATCTGTTAAGACATATTCTTTAGCTGTTGATTTATATTTAAAATAAACATGGTGAAAATCAATCGTACCATTTTCGACAATTTCTGATGTATTTTGTGGATCGTATATATCTGGTACTTCATCAAGCACTTCAATAATACGTTCACAACTGGCAATGGATCTTGTCAACATTAAAAAGACATTAGAAATCATCATCAATGCATTTAATATCTGCATGACATAGCTTAAAAAACCAGTCAATTCTCCAACTTTCATCGTTCCAGCTAAAATCATCTGTCCACCAAAAAATAAAATAGAAACAATCGTTAAATACATCACATATTGGAATAATGGCATATTCCATACTGAAGTACGAAAGGCTTTTTCACTATTTTCTCTTAAATTTTCATTCATGCCTTCAAATTTTTCAGATTCATACCCTTCTCTGACATAAGATTTAACAACACGAATAGCATTTAAATTTTCCTGGACAACTGTATTAATATTATCCATACTTGATTGCATAAACTTAAACAGTGGTCCAACTTTTCTTACGATGACAAATAATCCAATCCCCAATATAGGTGTAGAAACCAAAAATATAAGAGCTAATTTTGCATTAATAGTAAAAGTAAAAAATAATGCCAACAAAAGCATAAAGGGTGCTCTGACTAATGGTCTAATTCCATTACATATCGCATTTTGAATAATAATAACATCACTTGTTAAACGGGTAATTAAAGACGACGTTGAAAAATGATCAGTATTCGCAAAAGAAAAATTCTGAACTTTTTCAAATTCATCTTTTCTCAATTCGGCTCCAAATCCTTGTCCTGCCGTAGCTGCAAAACGAGCATATAAGACTCCTAAAACATAAGCAATACAGGCACAAACAACCATCAGTATGCCTTGTATGACAATATAATTTGTATCTTTATTGGCTACACCTACATCAATAATATTAGCCATCAATACAGGTATCACAAGTTCAAAAACTGTTTCTCCAATAATACAGGCACATGCCAGTAAAAAATAACGTTGATATTTTTTTGCATATGGCCATAAACGTTTGATCATATTTTCCCCTCCTATAAAATCTCTTTTCCTGTTAAATTCGTATACATACGAGATAAATAGTCTTGAAACTGCTGTTTCTCCTTTTCACTAAATCCTTTTAAAGAAATCTGTTCTATTTCTAAACAATGTTCATCCCACTTTTCTAAAGCCTTTTGTCCTTCAACTGTTAAATTCAGTTGATAAGCACGTTTATTTTGAGGATTAATAGCTTTTGTAATCATACCCTTTTCTTCCAAGTTATCAAGAATCTTACTCACTGTAGCACTTTCAACATCACATTCTTTTGCAATATCTTTTAACTTACAATCTTTATGATTTTGAATATATCGTAGTACTTTTGGTTGACCGGGTGATAAACGAAAAGCATTCATATTCATTCGATTCTTTTGCCTTTGGGCATGAAAAGCTTTAAAAACCAACATATAAAAAGGTGTTTTCATGATTTCCTCCTTTCATTAGTATGCTAATTATTAGTACACTAACAATTATAGTCTTATTCCATCTTTTTATCAAGAGAATTGTATGTTATTTCATTTGCTTGTTAAAAATACGAGTGCTATAATACAAAAAGAAAGAAGGTCGAATAAATGAGTAAAGTAGATATTATTTCTGGCTTTCTCGGAGCTGGAAAGACAACATTAATCAAAAAACTTATTCAGGATTGTTTAGGTCATGAAAAAGTTGTTTTAATTGAAAATGAATTTGGTGAGATTGGTATAGATGGAAGCTTCTTAAAAGAAGCTGGAATTGAGATTACAGAAATGAACTCTGGATGCATTTGTTGTTCATTAGTGGGTGATTTTAGCGAAGCTTTAAAACAAGTCGTAGCTAAGTATCATCCTGATCGTATTATTATTGAACCTTCCGGTGTAGGAAAACTTTCTGATGTGATTAAAGCTGTTGAAAATGTTCATAGTGATGAACTTCAGTTAAATAGTTTTGTGACAGTTATTGATGTTAAAAAATGTAAAACATATTCATTGAATTTTGGAGAATTCTTTAATAATCAAATCGAATATGCTTCTACAATCATTTTAAGTCGTACTCAAGATGTTTCTATGGATAAAGTTCAAGAAGCTATTGATATTATTAAATCAATGAATACAACTGCTTCGATTATCACTACAGCTTGGGATGAGTTAGATGGACAAGTTATTTTACAGACAATGGAAAATCAAAATTCTTTACAGGATATATTAATGAAAGAAGCAGATATTTGTCCAGAATGTGGCCACCATCATGAACACGGTGAACACTGCCACCATCACGAACATCATCATGGACATGGCGAACATTATCATCATCATGATGAACATCATGAATGTTGTCACCATCATCACGAAAATGAAGAATGTCATCATGGACATCATCATGACCATGAATGTGGATGTGGTCATCATCACCACCATCACGCAGATGAAGTCTTTACAAGTTTAGGAAAAGAAACTGTTCACACTTATACACAGGAACAGTTAGATCAAATTCTTCAGATTTTATCTTCATCTCATGAATATGGAGATATCTTGCGTGCAAAAGGTATTTTACCTACACCAGATAAGAAATGGCTACACTTTGATTTAGTGCCTGGAGAATATGAAATTCGTTTTGGTAGCGCTGATTACACTGGTCGTATCTGTGTTATCGGTAAAGATTTATTAGAAGACAAAATTTATGAATTATTTGGAGTAGAATAATGAATACAAGAATCTATTTATTTACAGGATTTTTAGATAGCGGAAAATCATCTTTTATTAATGATACCATTACAACAACTGATTTTTGTCAAAATGAGAAAACTGTTTTAATTGTCAGTGAACAAGGTGAAAAAGAATACTCACAAGAAGAAATTGAATCGTTCAATTGTGATATTGTTTATATTCATAAAGAAGATGAATTTAATAAAGAATTTTTACAGGAACTTGAAAACAAATATCATCCAACCCAAGTTTTAATGGAAGTCAATGGAATGTATAATGTTGATAATATTGTTGAATGTGAAAAACCTGATGATTGGGAAGTTGTCCAAGTTTTAACAACCATCAATGCTAAAACTTTTGCTTTATATATTCAAAATATGCGTTCTTTACTTTATCAACATGTTAAATACAGTGATTTACTTATCTTCAATCGTATTGATGCATCTATGAAAAAATCTTTTTTAAGAAATAACATTAAAGCCATCAATTCTACATGCCAGATTATTTATGAAAAAGAAGATGGAACTGTGAATACTTTAGAAGATGATGAATTACCATTTGATATATCTCAAGATGAAATCCATGTATTAGATCATGATTTTGGTATATTTTGTATGGATGCTTTAGATCATCCAGACAAATACAATCAAAAGAAAGTCACATTAAGAGGTAAATTTATTGGCAGAGATAAACAGCTTGAAGATGGATTTGTATTAGGACGTTTAGCTATGGTTTGTTGTGAAGAAGATACGTCTTTAATTGGTATGGTCTGTGAACATCCTGCTGCTAAACAACTGATTCCTAATGAATGGGTTGAAGTCACTGGAACAATTGATGTTCAATATGATTCAGATATTAACGGAAATTTCTGTTTATTAAAAGTGGATGACTTAAAAGTCATTCCACCACTCAAAAACGAATATGTCACTTTTGATTAGAGGATTCCAAATCCTCTTTTTTATTTATATCTTTGACCATGACAATTAACCTTATCATGACTGTTATTTTTAATATAACTTTAACCATAACATTTATATCAAAAGACTTATTATCATTCCTACTAAAACATTACGAATTTGGTTCTACAAAGTATTGATAAACACTATCTTCTATATGAATATCTCTTGAGTTCTTTATACTAAATCTAGATTTAGTCATATTATATTGATATATAAACGATTGAGTACTACTATAATCATAAACTCTGATTGAAGGACTTTAAATAAAAAGAGCAATGAAAAATATGATAGAGCCTATAATACAAAATGTTCCCATAACACGCATCAAAGCGATATACAACTCTGAAGGTTCTCCATTTTTTACATCCCAGAAATGTTCTATTTTCCACAACAAATCTGGTTTTACTACCATTGTTATTCCCAGTAATAACAATAACACAATCCAAATATATTTCATCGTAACCACATCCTTTATCTTTATTTTAACATACTCTTTTCTTTTGCATAGAATTTCAATCAATAAAATTTGAACTTATGCTCCCTTTCATGTATAATGTTTATGCTAAAAAGAGGTGAAAAAATGGAAGGTTTTTGGTATGAATTAAAACATGTGTGTAAACAATCAGGTGCAAGATATGGTATTTTACATACACCTCATGGTGATGTTGAAACACCTATGTTTATGCCCGTTGGTACACTTGCGACAGTGAAAGGTATTTCTCCAGAGCAATTAAAAGAGATGCATTCTCAAGTCATTTTAGCAAACACTTATCATTTATGGTTAAGACCTGGTGAAGATGTAGTGAAAATGGCTGGAGGATTACATAAGTTTATGAATTATGATGGTCCTATTTTAACTGATAGTGGTGGTTTTCAAGTCTTCTCTTTAGGAAAGACAAGAAAGATTGAAGAAGAAGGGGTCACATTTAAAAGTATTGTTGATGGGAAAAAGTTATTTTTATCTCCTGAAAAATCTATTCAAATTCAAAATGATTTAGGTGCTGATATTATCATGAGCTTTGATGAATGTGCTCCATATCCTTCTACACATGAATATATGAAAAAAAGTGTGGAAAGAACTCTGCGTTGGGCAAAACGTGGTAAAGATGCTCATAAGCGTAAAGACCAAGCTTTATTTGGTATTGTTCAAGGTGGAGAATTTGAAGATTTACGAGAGTTAAGTGCTAAAGAATTGGTAAAAATGGATTTTCCTGGTTATTCTATTGGGGGAACAAGTGTTGGTGAACCTAAAGATGTCATGTATAAGATGATCGCTGATGCCGTAAAATGGTTACCAGACGATAAACCACGTTACTTAATGGGGGTTGGTAATCCTATTGATTTAATTGAAGGTGCTATTCGTGGTATTGATATGTTCGACTGTGTTTTACCAACAAGAGTCGCAAGACATGGTGCATTAATGACACATCATGGACGTATGAATATTAATAATGAAAAATATAAATATGATTTTACACCTATTGATGATAAGTGTCATTGTTATACATGTCAAAATTATACTCGTGCTTATTTAAGACATTTACATAAATGTGATGAATTATTTGGAAAGAGTTTACTTTCTATTCATAATGTAGCATTTTTATTACAATTAAGTGAAGATATCAGAAAAGCCATTCAAGAAGATCGTTTATTAGATTTTAAAGAAGAATTTTTAAATAGTTATGGTAGAGATGTATATGAAAGGGCGTTTTAAATGAAATTAAGTGAATTTGATTATAACTTACCAGAAGAATTGATTGCACAAACTCCTCTACAAAAAAGAGATACTTCTCGTTTAATGGTTTTAAATAGAAAAGAAAGAACCATTGAAGATAAACATTTTTATGATATTTTAGATTATCTACATGCTGGTGACATTTTGGTTAGAAACAATACAAAAGTCATTCCTGCCAGACTTTATGGAACAAAAGAGGAAACAAATGGTCATGTTGAAGTTCTATTATTGAAAGATTTAGGAAATAATGTATGGGAATGTTTAGTAGGAAATGCCAGAATTGTGAAAATGGGTACAATCATTACTTTTGGTGATGGTTCTTTAAAAGCAAAATGTATTTATATTGGTGAAGAAGGGATTCGTCATTTTGAGATGATTTATGATGGTATCTTTTATGAAATCTTAGATCATTTAGGTATGATGCCTTTACCGCCATATATTAAAGAAAAATTAGAAGATTCTAGTCGTTATCAAACAGTTTATGCAAAAATTGAAGGTAGTGCTGCTGCCCCTACAGCAGGTTTACATTTTACTGATGAGATTCTTGAAAAGGTTCAAGAAAAGGGTGTTGAAATCTTAGATGTCACACTACATGTAGGACTAGGTACATTTAGACCTGTCAAAGTAGATGATGTTTTAGAACATCACATGCATAGCGAATTTTATATGATTGATGAAGAAACTGCACAAAAATTAAATACAGCTAAAGCAAATGGTCAACGTATTATTAGTGTAGGTACAACTTCAACAAGAACTTTAGAAGCGAATTATAAAAAATACGGACAGTTTAAAGTAACACAGGAAAGTACAGATATTTTTATCTATCCCGGATATCAGTTTGAAGCGATTGATGCCTTGATTACGAATTTCCATCTTCCTAAATCTACTTTAGTAATGCTTGTCAGTGCATTTGCTGATAAGGAGTTTATTATGAAAGCTTATCATCACGCTGTGGAAGAAAAGTATCGCTTCTTCTCATTTGGTGATTGCATGTTTATTCAATAATGAAAATAAACTATGATTTAAAATTACAGGAAGAAATTCAAAAATTAGGCAATTGTCATCCTTCATTATTATTACATGTCTGTTGTGGTCCATGTTCAAGTAACGTTATTAAAGAATTAAGTGAACATTTCCAGATTACGATTTATTATTCTAATTCTAATATATATCCACCAGAAGAATATCAAAGACGTTTTCATGAACTTTTATCTTTTATAGAAAAATTTAACCAAGACTATCAACAAGATATTAAAGTCATTGAAGACCCTTATAACAATGCAGAATGGATTTCTCATCTCTATCCTTTAAAAGAATATCCTGAAGGAAGTGTGAGATGTAAGCTTTGTTATAGTTTGAGAATGCGTAGAACCTTTGACTATGCTAAAATACATCATTTTGATTATTGGACAACAGTTTTAAGTGTTTCTCCACATAAAAATAGTCAATGGATTAATGAAATTGGTCATCAATGGCAGTGTGATTCTCCACGTTTTTTATATGCAGATTTCAAAAAGAATAATGGCTATTTAAAATCTACACAAATGACAAAAGAATATGGAATGTATCGCCAAAACTACTGTGGTTGTATGTTCAGTTATGAAGAAATGCAAGAAAGAGAAAAAAGAGCTCAAAATCATATAGATTAAGAGTTCTTTTTTCTCTATTTCATTTTATACTTCTCCTATTTATAAATATACTTTAATACATCTTCTTCGTTATGTATTTCAAATATATGGATAATAATACTATCAAGCGTTTCTTCTTTACTATTAACTATCTTCATCTCTAAATCTGGTGTGAGTTTGCCTAATAGTTTTTTTAATTGAATCAATACAACACTTAACTTTCCTTGTTGTTTTCCTTTTTCCATACCTGATTTCTCTGCATCTTTCCAGAATGAATACATTTCCACTGTTCCTCCATCTCCTTTCATTTTTTTCAGTATGTCTTCTCTCCCTGTCAATGTTGCCAGTACTCTGGCTACCGCTTTTGTAATGATCATCTTCTTTAATCCTTCTTCATCTTTTCTCCATATTATCTTTAATCCACTGATGACCTTTTTATTGTCTTCATTTTTCAGTAGGTTTTCATCCATCTCCTTCATGTCTACAACCCTCATCTTCCAGTCATTCTGTTTTCTCTTGATTTCCTCTGGTCCTTTGACTCTTTCCAGCAATGATGTCACGGCATTCCATTTCCC
>NZ_NFLJ01000029.1 GCF_002160865.1 Massiliimicrobium timonense | reverse complement strand
ATAGATATTTTCAAAACCTAAGAAAAAGAATACTTCTGCATCTTGGTTTTAAGTATGACATTATTTAAAAAAGGAAGTAACTGATTCAGTTACTTCCCCTCCACTCTTGACACAGAGCCCAGGTTCTTATTATTTAAGTCCGTATTTTTTATTGAATTTTTCTACACGTCCATCAGCACTTGCAAATCTTTGTTTTCCTGTATAGAATGGATGGCAATTTGAACATGTATCAACACGAATTTCGTTTAATACTGATCCACTTTCAAATTCAGCTCCACAAGAAGTACAAATCACTTTGACTTTTTTATAATCTGGATGAATTCCTTTTTTCATTTTTCATTTCTCCTTCCGCCTTGAAATATTTGCTACTTCAAAGTAAGTTGCCCAATTATAATAGCATTTCTTGACGATAAAAACAATAGTTTTTTCATTTTTTATTCATCAATATGATATCTTGTAATATGAGCACCTAATGTAATGAGTTTATGGTCAATATTATCATATCCTCGATCAATATGATAGACATTTGTAATTTCTGTTCTTCCCTGAGCAATTAAACCAGCAACAACCAAAGCAGCACCACAGCGTAAATCTGTTGCTTCCACTCTTGTACCATGCAATTGTGTTGCTCCATGAATGATGCTTTCAGCTTCTTTTAAATCAATGTGAGCACCCATTTTATTTAATTGAGGGCAATGTTTAAATCTTTCAATATAAATGGTTTCTTTAACATGTGAATCACCACTAGCCTGTGTTAAAAGAGTTGTAAGAGGTTGTTGTAAATCAGTTGCAAAACCAGGATAAATTTGTGTTTTAATGTTGACTGGTTTTAAATCACCTTCTCTACCATAAACCACAATACTATCTCCCACAACATCCATTTGAATACCCATTTCTTTGAGTTTAGAAATTAACGCTTCTAAATGCTGAGGAATAATATTTTGAACAATCACTTTTTCTCCAGCCGCCGCAGCAATAATCAAAAATGTTCCTGCTTCAATACGATCTGGAATAATTTCATGAAATGTTCCATTTAAATGTTCGACACCATCAATCGTAATTGTATCAGTTCCTACGCCTCTGATTTTTGCTCCCATCTTTGTCAGAAGGTTCGCCACATCAATAATTTCCGGTTCTTTCGCAGCATTTTCAATCACAGTTTTTCCTTTGGCTTTGACAGCTGCTAACATAATATTAATTGTTGCTCCAACTGATGCAAAATCTAAATAAATAGAAGTTCCAATCAATTCTTTAGCTTCCAATAAATAAGTATCATTTTCATAAGTAATATTTGCTCCCAAAGCTTCAAAACCTTTGAGATGAAGATCAATAGGACGTGGTCCTAAATAGCATCCCCCGGGCATTTTTATTTTTACACGTTTATATTTTCCAAGTAAGGCTCCCATAAAATAATAAGAAGCTCTTAGTTTATTGACTGCATCACTCACTAATGCAATATCTTCCATATGTGTAGGATCAATCTTGATACGTTCTCCATCAATCTCTACATCACATTTTAACTCCTTTAAAAGTGTTGCCAATGCAGCAACATCTGAAATTTCAGGGACTCCTAAAATCTCTACAGGACCTTCAGATAATACGGCTGCGGGAATCAAAGCAACAGTTGCATTCTTCGCTCCACTAATTCTTACAGTTCCATTTAATTTATATCCACCATCTATCGCAATTACTTCTGCCATGTGTTTATTTCCTTTCTTTAATATATATCCAATCATCAATCTATTTATAACTCTATTTCTCTTTTTAATGAGATTATACACATTTATGTCGTCAATATCAAAACAATTTCTTAATTTTTTTCGCTTTCATTATATCATTCAAATGCTGTTCACTCAATCCCAACATGATATTTATAATAAATTCATCATTCCATCATATTAATGCTTTTTATTCCTTATTTATTGCATTTATTTTAAAAAAATCTTTACACTTGATTTAAGAGTGATATACTATATATTGTCAATATTTGGTCCGTTGGTGAAGTGGTCAACACACTAGGTTCTCATCCTAGCATTCAGGGGTTCGAACCCCCTACGGACTACCAGTAGAAATCAAAAAAGCCCGATAAAATGGGCTTTTTTTCATTTCAAAACCGTTTTCGACACTCATTCGACACTCATTTAGAAAAAATTTCGTTTATGACTTCTTGTTTATGTTCATCATTTATATGAGTATAAAGACTCATTGTGGTATTAAAATTACTATGCCTCATCAACTCTTGTGTCGTTTTTATATCAACATTCCCCAAAACTAACTTCGTAGAAAAGGTATGCCTTAACATATGAAAATGAAAATGTATACCCTCTTTATTTGTGATTGCTTTTATATCTTGTCCCATTGTATTGGGATTAATATAATAGCCATTTTCATCACAAATAATTTTCTCATAAGGATTTATTCTAAACCATTTTTGAAGTTCCTGTTTTAATGGTAAAGCTAGCGGTATAACAGCATGTGATTTCTTCGACTTCATTTGTTGTGTTGTATAGAAGTCCTGTTTTCTCAATCCTTTGTATACAAGTTTTCGCTTAACAGATATAGTGTTATTTTGAAAATCTATATCTTCTTTTTCTAACCCTAAGACTTCTGATACTCTTAAACCTGTATAATATCCTATTATCAATGCTATTCTGTATGTCATATACTTAAACGTCTCTTTTTCGGATAAACGCTTTATAATTAATTGAAAATCATTATCACTGATAACTTTGTTTTCATTTCTTGTTGTATCAATTCCCTTAACTGAAACTAAATTTATAGGATTTGTTTCTATATACCCTAATTTAACACTAAAATCTAATATTCGATTAATCGCTTTTTTAATGTTTTTATTGGTAGCCAATCCTTGCTTTGACTTACTATTAAAGTAATTTTGCAAGAATGCATAATTGAAGGTCGTAATTAATTTATTGCCAATTTCTTTATGCAAAAAGGTGTTATATATATTTTTTGTACTAGTAACTGTGTTCTCTTGATAATTCCCACAACCTATTTCCAAGAACTCTTGATATACTTGATCAAAAGTTTTTTTACACTTTTTTTGTACATTACCTTTTTTCTCTAATTTAGCATATATCATTGCTTCATGATTTTTGGCATCTTTCCAAGTTCTAAATCCACTTTTAGAATATCTATTTTTTATACCATTATCATAATAATTAATATAAACTTCATAGACATATCCATTTTTCATTTTCTTACGTTCTCGTTTACGAATAGGCATCAGGTATTTCCTCCTGATGCCATATTTTCATATACGCATTGAAAACTTTCTACAGCCTTTACTCTATTACTTACATCATATCCACTATAATTTTTTTGAAAGTCTCGAATAGTTTGCTGTGAAAACATGAAATTACGTCCAGTTTTAATTGCAGGTAAAATTCCTACTTCTCGAAGCATTGCAATCGTAGTCACATGAGTATGTAATAACTCTGCCACTTCTTCTTGTGTTAGCATTTGTAAATCATACATATTATTTTGTTGATTATCCATATTCTTTCCTCCATTCTAATAAATTTGATGAAAATTTGATGTAAATAATCTTAAAAGATTATTTACACAAATTTTTCATTTTTTATAAAATATAATCATCTGATTTTGATTAAATTTATATTCATCAATAATTCCATAAGCCTTAAAAAAATCCCCATACATCTTTACAAATAAATGAAATTTAAAATACGTTTCATTCAAGCGCTTTTTGTAAATTGATTTTGAAATTTTATGTAAAGCCAAATCTTTTTTTGCTTTTTCTTCGACTTTGTCAATTTTTAAGATTCTTTTTACAACCGATTGATTGATTTGGACTTCATAATCTTTAATCAATGAAGATAAAACCCAAAATTTAAAACTGATGAATTCTTGACCTTCATGAAAATGTCTATTACATATTTTATATAGATTAAAGAAATTTATTGAATATGACTGACTTTTAAAACCTAAGATTTCAAATAAATTTATAATTTTAGGTTCTTTTTCAAATTTGTAAAAGTTACCTACCTGTTTTATTGACAAAAAACTTGTTCTCTCATCATAGCTTTGATTATCTAAAGCAAACAAAAACACGTTATTCATATAAGCTAGAGAATCTTCAATCATTTTTTTATTTAGAGTTCCTAATTTCTTACTATTTTTTGAAAATCTTGCCTGCTTATTGCCTCTTAAAATTTTCAAAATAGTCATTGTCGAAAAATTTTTTTGTTCTCCAAAACATTCAAAAATTGTCAACAATGCACATAAAACAGTAAAATCAAAATAAGAAAACTGTCTGATATTAGCATTGTTATTGAAATATTTTATGAAGACACCATTAATACAAACACTATTTACTTTCTTTATTGGATTACTGCTGATTATTTGCAATAATTTATAGCAAGAAAATTCATACACAATAATATTTTCAGGAAATCTTTTTTTATAAATCAACATTTGGAATCTCCATAACTTCGTCAAAATCTTTGTCAACAAATATGTTTAAGGCGCCAATATGCCACATTTTTAAACTTTTTCCACTTTCACCATAGCGATTTTTAGAAATGAAAATTTCAACTAATTTTGCTTTATATCCATAAATTATTCTTTCTTGATCTAGGGGTACAATAAAGAGAATACCCGTAGACTGATGTTCCAATCCTGATGTTCCTCTAAGTGAATTTCCACTTAATTTCTGCGCATCATACAAACCACTTTTGATTTTTGCTTTTTCTACTGAACTTTTATTGATTTGACTTTGCAAAATCAAGACTATATTCTCCTTATTTGCAAAACTCTTTAGTGTTCTTGCCACATCATCTGAAACAGTATTTAAAGAATTTTCAATATTTTCATATTGATCAATCACAAGTACATCCAAATTATTTGTGCGCTTTTTTATTACATCTAAAATCTCTTCAACACTCAAAGAATCAAAATCATCAATAGATAAAATATCTATATGACTCATGCTTATCTGATATAATGTTTCAGCCAATTCCAATAGTTCTCTATTTCCTTTGTTTAAATAAACATCCAAATACGCTGACGCATTTTTTAAATCATTTATCCCCAACAACGTTGATTTTATGCGTGCCTGAATTTGTTTCTCGCTTTGCTCAAGTGAGACGTAGACAACTTTTCGTGGTTCAAATATTGAATTCTTAAATCGATTATACCCCGATGCTAAAACAGTTGCTAACATGATGGAAAACGCTGTTTTACCGACCCCAGAGGGGGCAGAAATTGTATATAGCTCGCCCTTAAGAAATCCATCTTCTAAAAAAACACTATCGAATGCATCACTAATTTCTGATAAAACTGCATCATTTTCTTCAAAAATAGAACAATATTTGAAATACAATTTTTCAATTTCACAATATCTGTCCTTATTTATTTTCACTTGTTTCCACCATTCTGCATACTTCTCTATCATAAATTTCTTATAATTTTTTAAATTTTCTAAACACATTTTATTCATTACTGAAAAATTTATTCTGGGCGCAGATAAAACAATCTCTTGCAAATTTTGAAATTGCTGTAACTCATCAATTTCTTCTCCCAAATTTCTGTATGGAACCAACCCATAAGTTGGTATACAATTTATATAACACATAATTCAAAAATCCTCCTTGATAATTATAATTTACAAGTCATCGCGATTTTCCTTGCATTTTCAGTGTATTATAAAGAGCTCCATTTTGATATTAAAGAAGTTAGAAAATTTGGGAATATCTAGTATTTAAATAATGAATAATTTCTCATAAAATTTTAATTATATATATAATCATGAATAAAGTATATTAAAGGAAATAGAAAAAAACAGTAATTTTAATGTAATAGGAAAAGATGTATTTATTCATTCATTATTTTTTTATATAATAAACATAATCATTTTACATAAGGAGAGTTTTTATGAGAAGAAAAGAAGATTATGTTCCTAATGTAGATTTAACTCTTGAATTTAGTACACATAAATCTGCAAAAGGAAAAACTGATTTTAATGGCAAAACCACAAGAAAAGAAACTAAATCTGAAGATAAAGAAAAATATCCTCAAGAAGTTATAGATATATATAAAATAATCAGAGAACAATACGGAGAAAGTTTATTTAAAGAACAACATAAATCAAGTTTAATGACAAAAATAGATTATTTATTAAAAGAAATAGAAAAAAAGCCTGATTCTCCGCTTGCTATTTTGAAAAAAAATATCTCTCAAAAAGAATTTGCTCAGTTCATTGCATACATACATGGTGGTTTAGGAGATCAAGACAGTGAAATTGATAAATTCAATAAACAAATACATAGGAACTATATAAGTAATATTAATTTATCAAAATATCAATACTGTTTTAGATATTATTTTCAAGACAAATATAAAGATTATTATGGCTGTAATGATTTATCTGAGTTTATTGACTTTTTACATCCATACGCACTTGAAGGAGTTGGTGAAATAAAAAGTTTAGAATCAGCTATCTTTCATTATTATTATATGAGTACCCAGCCATCTGCTTATTTAGAAAAATCAATTATACTGTACAATAAAAGCTATTATAATAATTATCTAGATTTATCACAAATGGACTCATTACTTGCTTTAGTTAAAATTATATGGGATAATTTTCAAGATAAGCCTTTAAAAGATTTTAATAAATATATCGATTCCTTATTAAATATTTTACATAACTCGATGTTTGAATTTATAAATCAATTAAATATTTTTTTTGATAGGAATCTTTATTTCTTTTCAAATGAAGAAATATTGGCATATTTTCTTGAAAAAACTAAGAAAAACATCAAATCAATCAATAATTTAATATCTAAAGATAATAATATTATTAGTCCTTCAACAAATTGTTTTTTCTCTAATATAGCTATCTTTGAACACTATATAACAAATTTACATTTAACAGATATTGAAAAAAAAGCAAGAGTCTTTATGACTAATGCAAACAAGATGCATATCGATAATTTTCAAGAGTTACAATTTATGTCTATAGATCAATATTTTAGAGATTACTGCAATTCAAATAAGGAACAATATAAAAATTTTTTAACAGGAAAAAGTAACATAAAACAAAGTACTTTTAATAAAAAATTGAATCTATTATCTGAATTAGATTCACTGTTAAATTTAAATAGCGTCTATTTTGCTAATTACACATTACCACAAATAAGAGTAAAAATAGATTTAAAAAATATATTACATAAAAAAATTGTTTATGAAGAATTTTATAATAACGGACATGATAGTTATAAATTTTTTACCAAGAAAGACGGAACTGTTGAAACCAACATAAAAAAAGTAATAGAAAAATACGTTAATTATTCCCCTCAGTATATAGATGACAATCTATTAGGATATCAAATAGACAATAGTAATTTTAATGAAGTAATTACTGATGAATATAATATAAACGATACAAATGCTTATGAACTAACAGTGTTATTATCGGAAAAATTAAGAAGAGGTTTTTATAACGCAGCAAATATGAACAAACAATTTGCTGAAATTGTCGATTTGAAGCTTTCTACATTAGAATTATTTACTAAGATTTCATCTGTTTATGACATAAAAAAGCAATTTGAATTATTCAATATATTCATTACCAATTTTTTAAATATTCTTTCTGATTTCGAAGAGAAATATTTAAAAAAAGATTTATAATGTTCATTTATAAACAAACATCACAAATCTCCATAATAATATTATTTTTATCTATTTTTCTCTTTCAAAGTTCAACCCCTTATAAATTCGTATAGGACTACCTCTTTTAAGTTGATTATGCTTATTCCAATTTTCATATTGTATAACCTTATTGATAGATGAGTTTTTCTCATCTATCTTTTTCATTAACCTTAAATAAGCAATCTTCTTATTTTGAATCTGGCTACGCTGATCCATTGATACTACGCTTATTCCTGTTGGTATATGTATAGCCCTAATGGCTGTAGATACCTTATTTACATTTTGTCCTCCCTTACCTGACGAACGAAAAGCTTCATATCTAATATCATCATCCTTATCAAATCTGAATTTATCTTGCAGTATAGACACATCAATAAACCAGTTTTTTCTTTTATGATTTGGTCTAAATGGACTTTGACATATCCATTGAACACTTCCTTCCAAAAAAGATAGGTCTTGCTCACTGTAAAAGACAGCACTCTTTAGACATTGCTTATCACTGAAATTTGTTGAAACAACTTCAAGGTCAGGAAACTCTGTTAAAAGTTCCTTATAGAATAGATAACATGCCATTTCACATTCTTTTGGTGAACCTTGTCCAGCACTAATCTGTATCAACATTTATAAGTCACCATTGGTTTTAATGTTGCGATAATTTCTATGCATTTGTATTGTAAAAGTGTTTCAATAACGTCATCTATTCTTTTATACGCTTCCGTTGCTTCTTCATATAACAATGCCTTGTCCTTTGATATGACATAGCTTCCTAATGAAGTTCTTTTCAGTTCATCTCTTTTATATTTTGACTGAAGTTTTCCCTTACACTCACTTCTCATGATCTTTCGACCACATCCATGACTCACCGAGTACAACTCATCATTACGAGGTATAGTTTTCACTATGTAAGAAGAGCTCCCTCTTGTTCCTGCTATGATCGCATAGGTATGACTCAATGATGATATGCTTCCTTTTCTATGATAGTATTTCCCATCAACCATTTCCAAATAATTATGTATGCAATCAATGACAATTCTATTATCTGATTTGATATTTGCCATTTGTGTAAATATATCAGCAAGATGATTGCGATTATCTCTTGCATATGCAATAGCTTTGTCATGTTCTTCAATATAGGAATTGAATCTTTCACTAGCTTCTTCCAATCCTTCTAATGAAGCATATTCTCTATAGATTGATTCTCCTATAGCTCTAGAGCCTGAATGAATCAACAAATAAGCTTTCTTTGTATCAATACCTAGTTGATTAGCTAAATCTTGATTATAGACCTTATCAATGGCAGTTAATTCAATAAAATGGTTTCCTCCACCAATGCTGTATTTTCCATAGATACCTGTATTCTCAAGTTTTCTAACAAGTCTTTCTACTTTTATCTTTCTTATCTTTTCTTGAGTTTCATATAAGGTTACTCCACATCCAATGTCATTTCCTATTAGAAATGGATATATAAATTGCTGTGTACAAATAGTACATCCTACAGGCTGTTTTCCCATGTGAAGATCGGGCAATCCTACAATGGATTCAACGCCTTTAAAATCCGCTATGGACTCAAGCTGTCTTATTGCATTGTCCTCCATCCATAGCTTGTTATTTTTCATTATTTTAACTTTCATAAATCCTCCTGTGTTCAAGCAATCACAAGAGCATATAAAAAGCATAGCAGATAATCCACTATGCTCGTTCTTTCGTACACTTGTGATTAGCTACTTTTCTTTCATCTATTATATTGTGTTTGTTTGTATGTCCTAGCATAGCCATCACACCCTTTCTTATTGCTTAAAGCATATCATATTTTATTCTTATCTACAAGATAAATCTTCTCTTTTACATATCTATTTATGATTTCAATATCATAAAACTCAATATAGAATGTCAGTGAAGGTCGTTTATATGTATATTTTGACTTTCTTTTCCCACCCCATACAAAGCTTGTAAATGGTTTGGAAAACCAATCATGTTTTTCATCATAGCAGTCTGAAAAATCATCCTTTGTAAAGATTTCATTGAAGAAGTAGTCCACCAGATCAATAGATTCTTCTTGATACCAGACCTGAGGAAATGAATAATAGATAATGCTTCCGTTAATATGTCCATCTGCATTGACTAGAATCTTGTAATCAGGAATATCTTCTATTTTTTTGATGTTGTCATGAAAATATCTTTTCATTCTTTCAAGATTGATTCTGCATTTATAAGTCGTCCACCTAGTATATTTAAGATTCTTGACAATCTTCTTTAAATCCTTATCATTAATCCATACTTTTGTTGTTCTGAAAATAATGTCATATTCACAATTATCACCAAATGCAAAGGTATTTGGTCTTTTGTTCTTCCTTATAGGCAGATAAATAATTGCATATGGATTAAATGCCAATATACAAAAACTGGCAATCAAGTATTTTAGACATTGAATATTTCCATCAATCCATGCACCACCATACCACCAGTCTGCCCAGTCAATAATCCAAAGATGATCATGTTCAAAGGGAATGTATATATAGTAATATTTCTTTTTGTAAGGAACCTTATATCTTCTAAACTTGTATGCTTCCATATGCTACTCTCCAAATAGGATTCCATGTTCAGCAAAACTGAAATATCCTCTTTCACAGGTAATAATATGGTCTATAATTGGAATCTGTAAAATCTTGGATGCTTCAATAAGCTCTTTGGTTGTGTCAATGTCTGTCTGAGATGGTTCAATCGTATTGCTTGGATGCGTATGAAAGAGCATTATCTTTGAAGCATTGGAAAGTATAGCTCCCTTAAATACTTCTCTAGGATGAGCTAATGTCATATTGACTGTACCTACCGAACATATCTCAAACGAATTGATTTCATTGGCATTATTCATCATGATAACTCCAAAACATTCACGATCTGTATTATCAATAATATTGCTGATGGCTTCAAATGCTCTATCTGGATTTGTAATACCTTTGCTTTCATACTCAACTGTCTTTTCTCTACATATCTTCAGTGATATAAAATCAACTTTTTTCTTCATTTTCTTTCATCTCCTTCACTCTTCTATAAAAGGTAGTCTTGCTGTAATTCAGCAATTTCATTGCCTGTATAGCAGTCATTTCGTTATTCTTCCATTTTTTATATATTTCATCAAATCTATCATTTTGAATTTTCTTTCTACCCTGATATTTGCCATTAGCCTTAGCAATGGCAATTCCCTCTTTTTGTCTTTGAAGAATGTAATCACGTTCTAGCTGAGCAACAGCCCCAAAAACAGTAAGCATAAACTTACCTGATGGTGTAGACGTATCAATCTTTTCCTTCATGCTGACAAATTGCACTCCTTTAGCAACCAATTGATCGACCAGTTCCAACAAATCACGTGTATTACGTGCAAAACGACTGATTGATTCTACAACAACAATATCACCACTTCTAACAAAATCCATCATTTCCTTAAGCATAGGTCTTTCCTTATTTTTACCACTAATTTTATCAATAAATATTTTTTCAACATCCAGCTTCTTCATGATGACTTCCTGTCTTGCAATATTCTGTTCAACGGTCGATACTCTGATATATCCAATTTTCAAACTTATCACCACATTTCATAATCTTTAATAAACAAAAAGCGTTCCACTAAGTCACAATTTTAAGTGGAACGTTCCAAAATACGTTATTCAACTTTAATGGTACAAAGAAAAAGTATACCACTAGGGTATACTCTAATGAAACTAAACAATACTCTATTATAGTACAGCTGATATTTATAAATTTTTTTAATTTTGTATCCTACCCTACAAGTGAGTTGCTAAATATATAAAAAAATTTATCCTTATATTTCAACATTTTTGAAAATTGAATAGTATTTTTTACTTTAAAACATGATATTTTAGCTAAAAATTTGTGGACATATACGTTCTCATGTCCAATTTTTTGTTGGTCAGAGACTAAATATATTTAATGAAATTATATTTATTTTCAATATTTATAGTTATTTAAACTTATATTGTATATCCTCTTTTAAATCTTTAACAACTTCTTCATCTTCACTACTGGCTATGCTATAATTAAAATCAAGGAGAGATGTAACATGGTAAGTGGAATAATAGATATCAACAAGATTGCTGATGTCTTTGATGAAGATTATTATATAGAAAGGGCTGAAGAATTAAGAATTCAGCTTACTCAAGTAACAGAAATTGATGAACCAACTATTGAAACCGTTATGGATATAGTCATCATCATTGAATACCTTAGTTTCATCTATAAACATATTATTAAGATGGACTATGATGAACCAGAATGGCTTATTGAATACTATTTTGAATTGAAAGAAAAAGTAAAACATCTAAAACAATATGATATTTATACTGACCAATTGTATGATAAGGAAGTCAAAGACATAATTGATGATATATATGAGCTTATAGTATAAAAGAACCTTACAATATGAAGGTTCTTTTTTATATCTTAAAAGTATGTAGGAAACATGTTAACCCATATTTCTCTTGTAAGTTGAGCATCATATAGTGCTCCGTGTAGTTCATTTTCATTAAAGTCTATGTTATAAGATTTAGCAGCATCTATAAGTTTGAAGTTTTTATTAAGTCCTTTTAATTCCTTGTATGCTGTCATGCAACATTTTTTTGTTCTTTCAAGTTTTCTGAGAATTCTTCCATCAATTAATGGTCTTATGAATTCAAAATCAAAATTAGCATTATAAAAAATTAGTTCATCAGCATCTTTAAATATTTTATGTAGTACCTTTCTGTATTTTTCTATATTACACATTGTCTCAACATCAGATGGTTTAATATGATTTATTTTTTCAGCCTCAGGCCATTCAGTGTGATAAATGGGTTTAAACATGCAATGAAAAACAGTATTACCATAGCCATTTACAATAGCAAGTTCAAGAATTTCATCCTCTTTTGGATTCAGACCAGTTGTTTCTATATCAATAAATAAAGTTTTATCTTGAATCTTGCCTTTGATTCTTGACCCCTTGTATTTATAGGTGTGATAAGCAACAGATTTAGCAAAATACTGTTCAAAGGTTTCAGCAGGGGTTAGATTCTTGTTGTTTCTTTTTTCTTTTTCTACATTACGTACTTTTTCATCTTCCTTGTAATGTTCTACAAGTTCACTACTTTTTATGCGTCCAAGGTAAATATCATATTTAATGAGAAAATCAGATAGTGAAGATGTTGAAAACAAAGTATGTCTTAATTCTTCAACTTTCATTGTACTACATCCTTTTAATCCAAGAAATAATGCAAAATCCTGAAGTTCACCTTTGCTCATTCTTTTAATGGCATCTGTTGTTGGTCTGTATGAATGAGCTTCTGGATTTGTTGCAAACTGTGTTTGATAGCCAAGAGAGTTTATTTTATTGTTCTTTTTGACAATTTTCTTAAGGTCAGACCCAGTAATTCTTGGAATATCCTTAATTGTTCTTTTCTGCATTTTCTTTCTTGTCATATTCATTGAATGCTGAAGAATGATTGCAAGAATCATGAATGGTGTTCTTTCATCATAAATGGTCTTTCCTGTAAAGATGATGGGATAGTTTCTTAAAAAACAGTACCAGCTTGTATAATAGTTAAGGTTCTTGGTAACAACACTGTTATGTACTCCATTGATTTTTTTCTTAAGCTCACTATGAATACCGTTGACTCTTTTTAAACTCAAATAGTATTTACTTTCATAATCCTTGAATTCCTTATAACCAAGTCTTCTTTTACCTCTTTTAATGATACCAATTTTTCCTTTTTCAAAAAGTTCTTTTTCAGTAATGGGATGACCTAATGCATCAATATCTCCAATTTTGTTATAATTCTTATAACTTCCTGATGGAAGGACATAATGTACAAGATTATTATCCACACAGTAGTCATCAAAAATACTATTGGCATCTGAACAGAATACATCAACTTTATTAATATCAATATACTTCATGATGTATTCATCAAGATATTTTCTATCAGTGTGACCAACACCTATCAGAGCACTTATGCAAAGACCATAGGAATTGACAGCCACAACAACATTTGAAAATTCATCACCTTTAATACTTCCATTTCTTGATTTGCTGTGTATACCATCATTTTTATTGATGAGAGATGTCCTTTTTCCTCTTATATCTTCATAAGGGTTATATTGGTTATGTTCTGGTGTACCGCTCTGGTTTTCATGAAAGTAGGTCTCATCAATTTGTATTATACCTGTTAATGGGTTAGCTTCAAAATATTTGAGCTGTGCCTCATGAATTGCTTTCATAATTTTGATTCTTATTTCAGCTAAACTTGTTTCATCAAATTCATATGTAGATGGGTAGCTTTCTTTAAGATATCTGCTCATGTTTGGAATGGTAACCCCGCTAATCATATATTTGATTATTTTTATGATAACTGGCAAGGGATATTGAATACCAGCCAAAACTGTATCAGTAAAAAGAGTAAAACTTTTACCACATGTCTTACAGATATATCTTTGAAGTCCACCCCTTGAAGTACCATTCTTTTTTATATCCGTTGAACGGCAATTATCATTTGGGCAAGCTAAATGATAGCCAACTTCACTTAATCTACTAATAATCATTTTATCAAGTTCTGCTATCTCTGCATCAAGAGTTGTTAATCCATTATCTTCAAGAGTCTTGTTATAGACTTCACTTGCACTAAGAGCTATTTGTTTTTGTTCTTTACTTAATTTCTTTCTCATAGTTTTATTCCTTTCTTAAAGTATTTAAGTTCACATAGTTAATATGTAACTCTTTGTGCAAATAACAATTGCTTTACTTCTTAAATTTTACCATGATTAAATCAAAAACAAAATATGGTTTTATTGCCAGCAATAAAGTAATAATATTGGCTGATAATTTAAACAAATTCTAACCATGATTAAAGTAAAAAATCACCACTACATGGGAAGTAATGATGATTTTTCATTTTATAAATTATTCTTCATTATCTGCATAATGAATTTCCGTTGACGGAAGATATGAATAATATGATTCTATTTGGGGTGTTAGTGATAAAGGAGATAATGAATCTTCAAGTGGCAAATTTTCAATATCATCAGGAAACATTTCTCTGATTGATGGTTCAAATCTACTTCCATCCTCAGCAGTTACACATTTAATTACATTTTCATTCTCAAAAGTAAACTTATAAGGCATTGATGCTCCAGACCCCAATATAAGCTTGTTATCTTGAACATAGTATTCTTCATAAAGTATCCACATATAAACATATCTTTTTGTATCTTGTTTTTCTATTCCATACATTAAATAGTCCGTAAAAACTTGATAATCTTGTTTATCTTTATAATCACTTACCTTTTCTACATCATTAACAACATAATTAATGGCTTTGGTATATAAATACTCTTCACCTTCAACCCAATTGGTATTATTGATAGATATAATTGCAACAACACCTACTATTAAAACAAAAGAAATGATAAAAATTATAATCTGTTTTTTCTTCATATAGATACCCTCCTTTAATTTTATAAGTTTCACTAATATTATACTATAGTATCTACTTATTACTCAAATTTAAAATGATTTTTATTTACATTATACATACTTAATCTCTTTTATTATAATCTCATCTCTAATATTGACCAATTAACACTTAGACATATGAACATATATGTCCACAAGGCTTTAAATGAAATGTAATGTTTTAAAATATAAAATACTATTCAATCTTCAAAAATGTTGAAATATAAGGATAAATTTTTTATATATTTAGCAACTCACTTGTAGGGTAGGGTATAATTTTGCATAAACAATGTATTTTATATAATTAGAATTATATAGTTTATTCAACATCCTCTTCTTTTTTTATAATATATTTTTTATATTTAATGAAATCTACAATACCCGATAAAATCCAAAATACTACTGGAACCTTAAATGCAAATATTGTGTCAATTAATGCCTCGATAAATGAATCGTTTATTATCGCTCCTCCTAGCTCCAATACAGTCATATCTGATGGATTCATGAAATAATAAGTAGTAATCATTAAACAAATCATTTTTATAACACTTGTAGTTATAATTTTTTCTTTTGTAGTATTATCTTTGATGTCAGAATATTTCAATCCAAATAATTCTTTAAGCTCAGTAATAACTTCACCCCAAAACAATAACACAATAAAGTTAACAATAAATCTTATTATATAAATAATAAATTTTAAATTTTCTCCTGCATCTATTTGTTCCTTTATAAAAATCAATATTAAAATACCAACAATTATATTAAAACCTTTTTCAATATAATTTAAAATTATCGGAATTAAATTTCTATGAGGAATATTAGATAAGAATACAAACTCTGATTCTAATGAATTCGTACTATCTACTTCATCTTTTTTATGTTCTTTTGTTATATTAATTTCTGCTTTATCCGAGTTATCTACATTATCTGAATTTAAGTAAATATCTTTAAATTTCGTTGGATTCTCAATATATTGATCTACTATTGATTTTGCTTCTGCTAATCCTATGCCAAATTCTTCTTTGATTATTTTTATGACTTTAACTTTTAAGTTTTTATTCTCTTCCATATCAAATAGTTGGATTACTCTTTTATAAATATCATCTTTATTTAAACATCCTTCATCTTCATGATCATTTAGGATTTCTGTATTTTCACTATCATTCATTCTTATTTTATTTCCACATTTATTACAAAATTTAGCATTGTCATCTAGTTTTGTTCCACATTTATTACAATACATTTCAAGTACCTGCTTTCTCATTAAAATTCATTAGTAATATAATCAATCATTCCTCTAGCCAATCGCTGTAATATCTATTACATAACTTGTTCCACCTTCAGAAATATAACCAGTTAACACACAGTATTCTCCTGATTGAAAATATTCATCTAAATCAATATTTTCATAAGGAACTGAAAGAGAAATAAATTGTCCAGTTTCATCATCTTGTATTGAATATGGTACACTGTAACTTCCATTTTTTACAAATATTCCTCTTACAGTTATTTCTTCTCCCAAATTCACATAGGAATTAACATAATCTCTAACTGGTTTTCCATACTCTAAAGATTTATCTTTAGTAAATTGATTTTGATCAATTTTTTCAACATCAATCTCTGCATCATTTGTTAATACTCCTGTAACTGTAGCAAAACTTCCATTTTTAAAATATGATGCAAATTCATCATCTGTAAGTCCATTTAATCTTAGAGCATGACTTATATCAATATCAGAAAGATAATGACCATCTCCAAGAACATTTATCATACGTCCAGAAATAGTTATTTTTTTACCAACATATTCTTTGTTCAGCTCTTCAAAATCTACTGTATATGTAGGATCAACCCTTTCTTTAATTTCAATATTCTCACCTACCAAAATACTCATGTCTGGTGAATCCTCTTGTATTTTTAAACGTCCCTGTACTACAACTTTGCTTCCTGTTCCTATATCATCCTTTAATCCTTCTTCATATTGAAATACTACCATTTGACTCGTATCAAGTGTTTCCCAATTTTCAATATCTGATACCAACATATAATATCCATCATCTTCATTATTAACATTTCTTGTATCCCTCACTATATATCCTCGAACAAACAAATTAGTCGAATTATATTTATCCACATCACCATTATATATTTCTTCTGCTAGTGTTTTAGCTTCTATTTTTACATCTTTAGGAGTTGAGAGCATAAAAAAGACAATAACAGCTATGATTACAACAAATATAGAGGCTATAGCAAATATAAGTTTTGTCTTTTTCTTTTTATGACCAGATAAAGAATTATTTATTTTTCTATCATCTATATTATCTTTTGATTCTACTTTATTTTCTCTTTCGATTTTCCAACCACAGTTCTGACAAAATACATCTTCATCATTGATTTCATTTCCACATTTTTCACATTTCATTAGTATCTCTCCCATCAATAAATTTTTCACTATTATATTTTATCATATATTGTCTTATTAATTCAACTTGTTCTATTGGTTTGTGTTTAATTTTGAGAATAATTTGTATGATAAACAATATACGAGGTGATTATTTATGCTTAATTCAACTATTGACTATGCCATGATTGGCAAAAGAATTAAAAATAAAAGAACAGAATCAAAAATTACTCAAGAAAAGATGTCTAACGATCTTAACCTTTCTACATTCTATATATCAAAAATCGAAAATGGTAAATCATGTCCTACATTAGATACATTATCAATCATTGCTAACTATCTTGAATTAGACCTCGCATTTCTTATTACTGGAACTTCTACACTGGAAAAAAACTATTATCTCAAGCAACTTGATGAAATATGTTCAAAGGCTACAAACAAACAGCTTAATCTCATTATAAAGATTGCAAAAACAATACTTGAAGAATAATACCCTTAGCTCATTGCTCTGCTAAGGGTATCATTTTATCTAATTTCTTTTTTATCATCTTACGTATATTGATGACCTTGCAATGATAATGACTGGCTACAATACCTATGTACTGTGGGGGCAAGTCATGTTCTATCGAAGCTAATATACCTAATATTGCTTCTATTTCTTCAAGTTCATAGTATATCTGATCCAACTCTTGTTCATTCATATTCAAATTCCCTGATACCTAATCTTACACACTCATCATGAACAGTTGTATTTTCTCTTAGATATCTATCTCTTTCTATGATGGGAATTTCATTACCTAATTTCAATGATTCTAGTTCAGATAATAATATATAGCCCCATTCATTATATATAAGACTAACATACCCAAATAATAACCAATCCCCATCCACAAGCCTTTTTCCACCAGTAATGAGCCATGTTCCTACACCATATGGATTGAAATACCTAGCAATGACCTTAGAATGAAAAACAAGTTCTCTTTGACCATCAATGCCATACTTCAATAATTCTTCTTCAATTTCTTTTGTCAATAGTTTCATACTGCTGACTCTAGCTCCCCATAGTTTTCAATATGCTTGATTTTCTGTTGATTCAATATATCATACAGCTCATACTCATTTCCAATCATATAGACATCTTTATTCTGCTCAATTGCATAAGCAAGTGCCATGATATCTTCATTTGTATCATAGCATTGAGCCATCACAATTTTATCTGCTAGACCACTGACAATTCTATACGAAAAAGGAAGATACTTCTTTGGTGGCTCGACATAATAAGGATACTCACTAAAAACAAGTGTATTTATATTATCAACATCACCATAGAATGAAATACCTCTATCCATAATTTTTATAGTCTTAACTGCATAATCATCCAAAGAGCTTCTATGTGGCTTAACCAGTACAAACTCATCATCTTCTATCATATCATCAACAAATTGATTCTATAGCTCCTGAGTCGAATGATTGCTTTCTGGTGTTATTAAACACAGTGTCTTTTCATCTAACAAATCAATATTTCCCTTATAGAAAAGCACAAATGGTGGACAGTTGATTTTCCTTAATCCTGATGGATATTCCTCATCAAATATACTGATATACTGACAATCTAGCTGTTCCTTCATTTTACATAATGCTTCTCCATCAAACTTTTCCTTATTTGAAAGTGCATCATATATCCTATTGAAATCACCTTCATACTTCAATGCAAAATATAATACTAAATCTCTTATATTCATTTTTCTATTTTCCTTTCATCATAAAAATTAATGGGATTAGCTTCATGCTAATCCCTAACCATTATCTCTTTCAAAAATATAGACAGCAATAGCTGTCAGTATAGCAAAAACCATTTTACCCATTGCATTATCCTCCTAATAACTGAACTTAAATCTAAGACTTTTTGTATCTTTCATATAAGAATAATACAATTCTGCAAAGTTTTGTTTGAAACTCTTGGTATCAAATCTTCGACCAAGAATCTCCTTATAAATTGCCTTCTCCCCATTCATTCCATGAAGTTCTTCTAAATTATACATCTGCATGTACTTCTTGATCTCACTTTCATGTTCCTTGATTTCTTTATCAATTTTTTCCTTTGCAATCTCTAATTGTTTAAGACTGCGAATAACGTTTTGAATATAAAGTTCACTCATTGCTTATTACCTCCTTCAATTTTATATTCATATATATAATATATAATTGAAGAATTATATACTTACATTTGTAATGATATAACGTTTTTTATATTGTTCTTGATATATAATCATTTAAATTATCCCATGAAATTCTATAATTCTTTCCAACTTTAATAGCAATCAATTGTTTCTTCTTTATAAGCTTTCTAACTGTTTGAGTAGATACATTTAATATAAAAGCTATTTCATCAACTGTTAATAATTGCTCATTTGTCATGAGAATCGTACTCCTTCTCATTTAAGGATATTAAAGTTCTCTCTTAAAAAGTGTAAAAGCTTATTATAGAATGCTTTTTCAATATAAAAATAAAAGGAGTCAACTCCCAATATTATTTTACTTTCAATTTTAATGATGACTCAATAAGCTAGAAAGAACTGAAAAAAAGTATTTTAAGGTCTGTATCAAAAAGTAGTTAAAATTGAAAAAATTGATTATATCAACAGATATTAAGCTACATTCTTTTATATCAATATGGGTTTTAATCGCCTCTATGGATTACGTTTCCCACTTATGGAACTATCCTCGATTTCGAACCGTTCTCACATTGCATATGGTGAGTTGCACCATATATATTAGATCCTTTTGTATAGATGCCTTTACCTACTGCGACCTAAGCTGACTTCTTATCTGCTTTTTAATTGAGCCAGTGAAGATTTAGGAATTCTATATACTCTTCCCAATCTGATTGCATATAATTGACCATTCCTGATAAGTTTTCTTATAGTCTGGTTTGATAACCCTAATATCTCGCTTACTTCATCTACAGTATAAAAATCAATATCATCCATAAACATGTCCTCCTTATATTTAAATACTGTTATATTTATTCATATGTAACATAGTTGTCCATTTTCAAATATGGATATTCATATGCCAGCATAGACAAAAGATGCTCGAATAGTGATCTAGTATTTGTTATTTTCAATCCAGTATGCATATCAACCGAATTGATGACACAATGTATATGAATATTGTGCCAGTTCCCTTCAATTTCATCTTGAAGTGATAAAACAGATTGAATATTTCTTTCAAAAAAGTAATATCCAATATCATATAGGATGCTATGTCCATAATTTATTTTTCTATCACTAGACATGGGATTTCTAATTCTATATATGCTAATAACAAGATGATATGCTTGTTTACCATTTACTTTATCTGCTCTCTCTTTGCTTTTCATCATAGAATCTATCATTGTCTGTCTATTCAGATTATTCACTCCAAAACCGTCGTATGTTAAGACATGACTTGTTTCCTTGTCCGTAGTTATATAATTGATAAGATTCCTTATACAGTCAGAATTGTTGTATCTTCCATTCATTACTATTAGTTTTGACATTGCCTCATACCTCCACTTAAATATTATTTTCCAGTTCATTTAACAATTTCAGCAACTCATTTCTGGCTTTATCATTGCATTCACAGTTGTTTACAATATTATAAATATTCATAAATAATATGTTGATATTTCTACCATTACTAATTGGTATATGTGATTCCTTATAATTAAGTACATTGATTATATGTTGTCTTAACTCCCTGCTAGGACTTAAATTTATATTGTCACAATAATCCTTAAATCTACTCTTTTCATCTTCTGTAACTCTTACTGTTATTTTATCTTTTCTCATCATTTTTAATCCTCCTAGATATGTTTACCAAAGTATGTCAAAATGTCGGACACTAAAAATTCCCAACATCAATACATACTTTTATAATGATGTTAAGCGTGATTAAAAATTAAATATGAGTTTTTATTTATATCTAGATACTTTTATAGTTAAATAGCATAATTATATATACTATATTTAGTAATTACTTATCATAATCCTTTTTATAACTCATTAGCATTTCGTTAGCATGATATTACAAAAAACAAGGAAATATGTTTTATCCACATATTTACAAACTGTATTTATTATAATATCATTAGTATATATCCAATTAAATTAAAAAGAATTGAAAAAGTATTTTTAAGTCTATATTAAAAGTAGTTAAAATTAAAAATTTACATATTAATTTACAACACTCTCGCGACACTCGCTCGACACTCATTTAGATGAACTTGTATAAATTTGTAACAATTCATAATAATTCAAAATCCAAAAAGTGCTGATTATATCAACATATATTGAATTATATCAATTCATATAAAATATTGGTTTTATCCCCTACGGACTACCAATGTTAAAACGCACTGATCAAATCAGTGTTTTTTTATTTGTCTAAAAATATAATATAATTTCTTTTGAAGGTTTTTCAGTGAAATATTGATTTTCTTTTTGAAAAGTATTGTTTTTAATGAATAATATATATCTACATTATATAATAAAGAAAAGGACAATCAATAAAAAGGAAGGAGGTTTTGTCATGAAATATGTATGTTCTATTTGTGGATATGTTTATGATGAAAGTCAAGAAGATTTAACGTTTCAACAATTGCCAGAGTCATGGGTCTGTCCTATATGTAAAGCTGATCAGTCTTTGTTTGTCAAAGAAGAAAAAGAAACAAAGACAACTGACATGAATATATCAACAGAAGGAGATATAGTTTATTCTTTAGGAGAATTGGCAGCGATTTGTTCGAATTTACAGCGTGGATGTGAAAAACAATATAAAGACGAAGAAGCTTTGCTTTTGAAAACATTATCTGATTTGTTCACAGCACATGTAGAAAATGAAGATAATGCGAGTGTAGACGTTTTAGAACAGTTGTTGCAGGAAGATCTATCACAATATTATCCTGCTTTACATGGATATGCAAAGCAGGTAGCTGATCGAGGGACACAACGTATTTGTGTCTGGGGTGAAAAGGTAACAGCTATTTTGCATTCGTTATTAATGCGTTATCATCAAGATCAAGGAGCATTTTTGAAAAATACATCTGTCTGGGTATGTTCAGTATGTGGTTTTGTGTTTGTTGGAGATGAAGCACCAGAATTATGTCCGGTGTGTAAAGTTCCAGCATGGAAATTTGAAAAAATAGAGGGGAGGGAGGCTGGATGAAATACATAGCTGTAAGAAATATTCGCTTATGTACAAAAGATTGCCTTTGTCTTTATGTTTGCCCAGTAGGAGCAACAGATACAGAAGACAGTATCATTGATGTGAAAAAATGTATTGGATGTGGTGATTGTGCCAAAGCATGTCCAAGTGGAGCTATCTCCCTTGTTCCACTGACTTATCCACCTCAACAATCAAAAGACCTTTCTCTTGTTCATTTATCTCATACATTAACAACACAAAAGGCGAAGCAGGAGCAACTTGCCAGACAATTGATGAATAGTCATAATGATGAATTGTATCGTTTAATGAAGGCATTTGTAAAATCTATTCGCTTGGTTCATGAAGATATCATGCGTGAAGCAGGATTTATGTTACCTCAAAGTGCTAATACCCAGCAATTACTTGAATCTTTTGTAGAAAATCCTCCATGTGATGATTTTCCAACGGATGTTGCTCAAAACTTATTAACAAAGATATCATTTCATGAAGTTACTACGATTCAATATCATTGTCTTGTGTGTGGTGCCATTTTTGAAGTTAAAAATAATGAAACACCTGTTTGTCCTATTTGCAAGGCAACAGAAAAACAATTAGAAAGAATAGAAAAGGAAGGATCATTATGAAATTAGTTATTGAAAAAGATGTCAAAGCCATGAGTGAAAGTGCTATGTATATTTTACTTGGTGCTATGTTACAAGATAAAAGAGTCAATATTTCATTGACATCGGGAAGAACACCACGTCTTTTATATGAAATGATGATTCCTCTTGTAAGGGATCAAAAGAAATTTAAGGATGTGGAATATTATTTATTTGATGAAAATCCATTTATTGGTGAAAAATATGGAACAAACTGGGCTGAAATGAAAGAGATGTTTTTTGAACCGGCACATATTTTAGAAGAACATATTCATCGTATCACGCTTGATAACTGGCATGATTATGACTGGCAGATTCGTCAAGCTGGAGGCATTGATGTCATGGTGATTGGTCTAGGACATGATGGTCATTTTTGTGGGAATTGTCCACGTTGTACACAATTTGATAGTTATACTTACTGTATGGAATATAAGGATAAATTAGCAGTCAATCCAACTTATGGTGAAAGACCACGACAACCTTATACGATTACGATGGGGGCTAAGAGTTTGATGCGTGTCAATCATCTGGTCATGATTGTAGATGGTCATGAAAAAGCAGAAATTTTTAAACGTTTTATTGAAGAACCTATTAATGAAGAAGTTCCTGCAACAGTTTTAAAGCTTCATCCTAATTTTACGGTGATCTGTGATGAAGCAGCAGCTTCTTTGTTGTCAATTGAAGATGAATCTCGATTATAAAAGGCGATCATTGTATCGCCTTTTATCATGAAAAAAAGACATCATGATGATGTCTAATATAAACGACGGCAAGTATACCATTCATTTTGCCAATAGCTATAACTTAAATCAGCAACTTGAACAGGTTTTCCTGTTGAAGGAGCATGAACCATTTTATTATCTCCGATATAGATTCCTACATGATGAACACCACTAAAGGCTCCATTGTCACTAAAGAGAATAATATCTCCTGCCTGTATATTCGCTTTTGATACAGATTTCCCTGCTGTTGCAAGATTCCATTTGGTTGATTGAACACCAATGTTTACACCACATTGATAATGAGCCCAGCAAACTAAACCAGAACAATCAAATTTTGTCTGATTTGGATTTTTAACTTCACTCATTGTATGACAACCACCCCATACATACATATAACCTTGACGTGTTAATGCCTTATTAGCAATAGCTAAACCTAATTCTTCATTAGATGATAAATTGCTATCAGAAGATGTATTATTTTCTTCTTGATTTTGTTCTTCTTTTTGTTCTTCTTTTTGAGAAGAATCATCATTGGTATTGCTTGATTCATTTTGCGATGGTTTTTGGGTTGATTGACTAGAAGATGGTTTTTTATTAGGTGTTGCCTGAGAAACATGGTTCACTTTTGAAGCATCAGATGCTTTTTGGATAGCGGCTAAGTTCTTTTGAATAGATTCAATAGATTCTTGGTTTTTCGCTGCTTGAGATGTGTTACTTGCAACTGTCTTATTTTGTTCAGTTAATTTTGCCTGGAATGTTTTTTGCAGACTTGCCTGTTCTTTTTTATCATCTTCTAGAGATGCTTTTAAATTCTTTAAAGTTGTTTCTTGTTTTTGTACTTCTTTTATATTTTCATTGATTTGATCAATCAGTTCATTATCATAATTGGTAATTTCTTTAATGTTGATAATACGGCTCATGAAATCAGAAATAGTATCAGCACCAAAGATATATGTTGTAAAAATATTTGAATTAAGTGTTGTTTGCATACTATACAAACGTTCTTGAAGTTTTTCACTTTGTTCTTGTACTTCTTTTTTTAATTTTTCAATATTTTTTTGTACATAATCTAATTCACTTTCAGCTGATTCTATCTTTGTATCTATTTCGGTAATCTTTTGAGCAATTTGGGCAATATCCTCTTTTGTATTTTGGGCATCTTCTTTAGCTTGAGATGCTTCTTCTTTTAATTCTTTATTTTTGTCATAGAGATAATTATTAAATTCTTTACATGTTTTTTGTTGACTGTTTGTGAGTTTAGAAGAAGAACATAATTTGATATATTGAGATTCTTTTCCTTCAAAATCTACTGCTTTGACATGGTAGGATGTTGCAAATAGACAGGCAAACAGACTGAATGATAAACATGAAACAATGATTTTCTTTTTCAACACATCACATTCCTCCTTATCTTTATTCTAAAGCATTTTTAGAAACTGTCAAATAATTATTGTTGGAATATTGTGTGAATGATGTGAAAAAAGGAAATAACGCTTTGTTATCTCCTTTTTTACATTATTGATGGTTTGCGATCACACGTTTTGTCACATGTTCAGGTGCAAACTCATATCCTAGAAATTCCATATCAAAGAAGCCTTGACCTTGTGTCATTGCACGTAAATCAACAGCGTAATTCATGACTTCTTCCTGTGGGGCTTCAGCAGTAATCTTAATTAAACCATCTTCTAAGATTTCACTACCCATCACACGGGCACGTTTTTTATTGAAGTGTCCCATAATATCTCCCGTAAATTTTTCATCAATATAAACATGCAAAGTCATAAATGGTTCTAATAAAGCAGGTTTTGCTTTTTCCATTGCTTCTTTAAAACACATGATTGTTGCTGTTTTAAATGCCATTTCAGAAGAATCAACACTATGATATGAACCATCAATCAAAGTTGCTTTAATACCTAAAACAGGATACTGTGCTAAAATACCATGCTTTGTTGCTTCCACTAAACCTTTTTCTACAGCAGGGAAGTAAGCTTTAGGAACAGCACCACCAAAGATTTTTTCTTCAAATACAAATGGAACAGTATAATCATGTAAAGGTTCAAATGTGATTTCTACATCACCATATTGACCATGACCACCAGATTGTTTCTTATATTTATAACGTTGTGTCACTTGACCACGAATCGTTTCACGATAAGGAATAATAATATTATCTAATGTGACATCAATTTTAAATCTTTCTTTTAATTTAGAAACAACACTATCAATATGAATATCTCCAATACCATAGATACATTGTTGTTTTGTTTCTGGATTGTTTTCAAATTTTAATGTTTTGTCTTCTTCCAAAAGTTTATTTAAAGCATTGGTAATCTTTTCTTCATTCGCTTTACCTACAGGTTTAATGGCTTTTCCATAATAAGGTTGAGAGAATAAGATTGTTTCATAAGTGATACGATAATCTAAAGTACATAATGTATCATTTGTTTGAGTATAAGATAATTTAGATAAAGCACCAATATCTCCAGCATTTAAACAATCTGTTTCTACTAAATCCTTACCTTTCATAATATAGATTTTATTCAATTTCTCAGCTTCTTTTTTCTGAACATTGAATAAAGTCATACCAGCATGAATAGAACCTGTACAAACCTTAAATAAAGAAATGCGCCCTACAAAAGGATCAGCTATTGTTTTAAATACAAATAAAGATGGTGCTAAAGATTCATCAAAACCAATTAAATCATCTTCATCTGTTTCCTCATTATGCACAACCATAGAATTGACCATATCTCCAGCAGCACTAAAGAAAGCAACCATTGAATTTAAAATAATCTGAATTCCAATCTGATTTGTTCCACATAAAACAGGAATCAATGTTTTATTCATAACACCTTGACGTAAAGCCCAAGAAATTTCTTCCTTTGTGAAAGGTTCTTCATTAATATATTTCTCTAATAATTCATCATTTGTATTCGCTACAGCTTCATCAATCATATTTTTAATAGGTGTAATTTCATCCCACATATCATCTGGAATAGGACAAGGATGTGTTTGTTCGCCATCAAAATAACGTCCTTCCATTTTTGCAACATTGACATAACCAACCATTTTATTTCCTTCCATAATCGGAACTTGAATAGGGGCAATCGCTTTTCCATATGTCATTTTTAAATCTTCTAATTTTTGCTGGTAAGCAGCATTTGGATAATCCAGCCCACTAATATAAATCATCTTGGCTTTATCATAAGCTTTATGCATGGCTTCCTTTGTTCCAACACTGATTCCTTCTGTTGCCGGAACAACAATCAAGGCACTTTCAGCAACTTTTAAAGCGGCTTCAACTTCACCAACAAAATCAAAAGAACCGGGTGTGTCTAATAAATTAATCTTACAGTTATTCCATTCTAATGGAATAATAGACAATCCTACTGAAGAATGTCTTTTGATTTCTTCTGGTGAATAATCACTAATTGTGTTTCCATCTTCAATTTTTCCAATACGGTTTGTTAAACCAGCACGATAAGCCATCGCTTCAATCACGCTGGTTTTGCCACTCCCAGAGTGACCTAACACAACGACATTTCCAATTTCGTTTGAGTGATAAGCTCTCATTATCATCACGCTCCTTTAATATTTTTTGGAATATCTTTCTTTTATTCTAACACATTTATAAAATAATGAAAACGGTTACAGCATAATTATAGTGAAATTTATAGAAAAAGATGTTATGATAACACTAGGAGGAAAAAACATGGAAGTTGGATTAATTATTATATTGTTTTTATCGAATGCTTTTGCATTGGATTGCCTTTATAATAAGAGAATAAAAACAACAGGTGCTTTATTGATTTTGAATTTATGTTTAACTGTTGCTTTAGCATATCAATTTGAACAAATGGGAAAAATTGTTCATTTGTTGTTATGTCTTATTGCAATGATTGTGTTATTTTTTGGTGTAAAGTTTTATTTAAAAAAGAAAAAAGAAAATACGACCGATCAGCGTCGTATGATTGAGGAGAAAGAGGACGAATTATGAAAACAATAGATTTTGAAATTGAAATGGAAAATGGTGAAGTGATGTCGGGTGAGTTATATCCTGAAATTGCCCCGCGTACTGTGAAAAATTTTGTTGATTTAATTGAAAGTCATTTTTATGATGGGTTGATTTTCCATCGTGTCATTGCGGGATTTATGATTCAAGGTGGTGGCTATGATAAAGATATGCATATTCATGAAACACCAGCAATTAAAGGAGAATTTAAAAGTAATGGTATCGATAATCCATTATTGCATACCAGAGGTGTGCTTTCAATGGCACGTACAATGATTAAGGATTCAGCAAGTTCACAATTCTTTATTATGCATGAAGATGCACCTCATCTTGATGGAGAGTATGCTGCTTTTGGAAAAATTACGAAGGGAAAACATGTGATTGATGAAATTGCTAATGTGGCAACGGATGCTAGAGATTGTCCATTAGAACCAGTCGTTATTAAAACAATGAGGTTGATTTAAGATGAAATTATTTTATTTAAAAAACTGTCCTTATTGTCGTCAGGCATTTCAATGGATAGAAGAACTTTATCAGCAAAATAATCAATATCAGCAGATTCCTATAGAAACGATTGAAGAAAGTGAACAAAGTGAATTGGCTGATCGTTATGATTATTATTATGTTCCTTGTTTTTTTGAAGGTCAAAGAAAACTTCATGAAGGAGCAGTGACAAAAGAAGAAATTCAAAAGATATTTGAGGACTATTTAAAGGAGGAAAATGAATGAAAATTTTAGTCACAGGTGGTGCGGGATATATTGGAAGCCACACAGTTGTTGAGTTAATGCAGGAAGGACATGAAGTTGTGATTGTAGATAACTTTTACAATTCTAAGCCAGAAGCATTGGACAATATCACTAAGATTACAGGGAAAAGACCTGCTTTTTATGAAGTGGATTGTTGTGATGAAGAAGCTATGGAAAAGGTTTTTCAAGAACATCAAATTGATGGTGCTATTCATTTTGCAGGTTATAAAGCTGTTGGTGAGTCTGTTCAAAAACCAATGGAATATTATCAAAATAACTTGATGAGTACACTTGTTTTATGTCAATTATTAAGAAAATATAACTGTAAGAATTTAATCTTTTCATCAAGTGCAACTGTATATGGAAATCCTCATACAGTACCTATCAAAGAAGATTTTCCATTAGGTCCAACAACAAATCCTTATGGAACAACAAAATTAATGATTGAAAATATTTTAAGAGATATTTATATTTCTGATGATCAATGGAATATTGTTTTATTGAGGTATTTCAATCCTATTGGTGCTCATGAAAGTGGTTTATTAGGTGAAGATCCAAATGGTATTCCTAATAACCTTGTGCCTTATATTTCTAAGGTAGCTGTTGGTGAATTAGAATGTTTAGGTGTCTTTGGTAATGACTATGATACACCAGATGGAACAGGTGTCAGAGATTATATCCATGTTGTAGATTTAGCAAAAGGACATGTCAAAGCCTTAAAGAAACTTGTTGGTGATCATGGTGTTTATACTTATAATTTAGGAACAGGACATGGTTATAGTGTTTTAGATATTGTGAAAGCTTATGAAAAAGCAAACAATGTCAAAGTCAACTATGAAATCAAACCAAGACGTGCCGGAGATATAGCAACTTGTTATGCAGACCCAGCTAAGGCCAGAGAAGAACTGGGATGGGTTGCTGAAAAATCATTAGAAGATATGTGCAAAGATGCTTATAACTTCATCATTCATAACAAAAAATAAAAATATAGGAAAGCTGTTAGCTGTAGAAGTTAACAGCTTTTTTGATGAAATGATATATTTATGAAACATTGAATGAAAAATGATATACTGAAAGTAGAGAGGTGATTGATAATGAAAAAGACTTTAAAAAAGATTTATATTTTGATATTTCCTGTTTTTTACTTGATGTTGATGTTATATTATCAATACATTCGTTATGATATATTGACTTTTATATCACAGCATAATTATTTTTTGACTATCACATGGGTATTTATAGAATTAGGGATTATGACATCAATTTGGAATGGAATGTTGTTGTTGGATAAAAATAATAGGAAGATGGATATCATCTGTTTGATTGTTTGGTTTATATTGATTATTGCTAGTTTTATTTGTTTATATATATTGCCAGAAGCTTATCCTCCAAAGATTTATTATATGTTGGTAGATGGAATTCCTTTTCTTCTTTTCCTTATAGGAAATATGATAAGTCTATTAGGATATAATTTATTCCTTTATTATCACTGGCATAGAAAATAAGAATTGATTTCAAACTTCATTTCTTTGAAATATTGATATTAAAAATACGATTCATTGTCGCATTTTTGTTTGTTTTATTTAATTATTTGATACTTGCCTATGAAAAATGGCTATGATATTCTAGAAGTAGAAAAATGTATGAAATCTATAAGGGTGAGAAGATAAAAATGATTTAAACCTCAAATGATATTTTCTATTGCAAAAAATGTCGGAGGGGGGGTATATAATGAAAAAAGGAGGGTATATGATGGAAGAAAATGTGATTGAAGTCAAACAACTATCAAAAAGGTTTCAGACAACTGTTGCTTTACAAGGATGTGATTTTTCAGTTCGAAAAGGGGAAATTTTTGGCTTTTTAGGTCCTTCGGGGGCTGGAAAAACAACAACGATTAAATTATTGACGGGGCAATTAAAAAGTGATGGAGGAGAGATTCAGATATTGAAAGAGAGTCCTTTTTCTTCAAAAATCAAAAGTCAAATAGGGATTATGAGTGATAATAGTGGTTTATATGAAAAGATGAGTGTTTATGATAATTTGTTGTTATTTGCAAAAATCTATGGTATTGATAAAAGCTGTATTGAAAAAGTCTTGGAAGAAGTAGATTTATTAGAGGCGAAAAAACAGTTGGTTAGTCAATTATCAAAAGGAATGAAACAACGATTAATCTTTGCTAGAACAATTATTCATTCACCTTCACTTCTATTTTTAGATGAACCTACAGCTAATTTGGACCCTTCCACAGCAAATGAAGTGAGAGAAATCATCAAAAAACTGAATGCGAAAGGGACAACTGTCTTTTTAACAACTCATAATATGGAAGAAGCAGATGAAATGTGTCATCGTGTAGCCTTTTTGAATCATGGACATATTATTGAAAGTGGACAACCTGAAGCTCTCAAACTGAAATATTCTAAGAAACAGATTCGTATTAAAACAACTCAGCAGGATTATACGATTCCTTTAGATTTAAAACTTTTAAAGCAGGAATTGGAACAGATTGATGAATTATTAATGATTCACTCAATTGAGCCAACTTTAAAAGAAGTCTTTTTAACATTGACGAAGGAGGAATCATAATGAATATACGTATTTGTAAAGCATTGTTTATGAAAGATTTGAAAAATTGTTTTGTGAATAAAAATGTATTTTTAATGTTAGCTTTGCCCGTTTTATTTGGAGTCATGTATAAGTTTTTATTAGGAGATATACTTCAAGAAGCAACAGGGAGTTTTGTCATTGTGATGTGCATCGTTATGACTATTTCTATTATTCCATTGAATGTCTTAGCTAATATGGTAGCTGAGGAAAAAGAAAAACATACTTTGCGTTCGTTAATGTTAGCTAATGTCAGCGCAGCTGATTTTTTGTTAAGTAAAGCTTTTGTTGCATTGGTTTTGATGCTAATTGATGGAATCCTTATTTTCCTTGTTTGTCAAGAACCAATAGGATATTTCGTATATTTTCTTATCTTTTACATTTTAGCATCATTAAGTGTCTTGTTTTTTGGTGCTTTGGTAGGTTTGCTTTCTAAAGATCAAATGAGTGCTGGAACCTTAAGTTCACCTTTGATGATTTTCTTAATGCTGCCACCTATTTTTAGTCAACTGAATGAGATGATTGAAAAAATTGCAGTTATTTTTCCAACAACTTCTTTCCAAACACTTTATTTACAATTATCAACAAAGCAGCCTTTCTTTAATCAAGATACAGTGATAGCTATAATTGTTTGTATCGTATGGATTATTTTGGGTGTTATTGCTTTTATGTATGGTTACAAGAAAAAAGGATTAGATGATTAGGGAAATCTTGTATTGATTTCTCTTTTTTTCATTCATTGAAAATGATAAAATAAGAAAAAGAAGGTGAGTCTATGGTAAGAAAACATATTATTTTTAAAGGACGTGTTCAAGGGGTTGGTTTTCGTATTACAGTTTATCAACAAGCGACACGTCTGCATTTAACAGGATGGGTAAGAAATTTGAGTAATGGGGATGTTGAGGCATGTATTCAAGGTGAGTGGGTACGTATTCAGCAGCTTATTGATCATATGAAAAGTATACGTTATATACGTATCGACGAATGTATGATGGAAGATTTAGAGATTTTAAAAGAAGAAAAGGGATTTGAATTGAAATATTAATTATTTATCATGTCAAGTCTTTTCTTTTAAAAAATATCGGTTATAATAGGGATAGTTATTTTCATAGGAAAGTTATAAAAATCAAAAAACGTTGTTTTTATCAATGTTTTTTGATTTTGTTTGTGAACAAAGAAAAAACTGTGGACCTATAGAGCATATTCCTTTTTTTGAACTGAGGATTATGGTAAACTTACAGGTACAAGACTAAGGAGGAAGGATGTTTATGAAAATTATTAAGCGTAATGGAGCAGAAGTTTTATTTGATCAGACAAAGATTACAGCTGCAATTGAAAAAGCAAATAATGAAGTTGTAGGTAAAGATAGATTATCGGATGAAGATATTGATAATATTACAAATAATGTGAAGTATCAATGTGAAAAGATGAAAAGAGCTTTGAATGTTGAAGAAATTCAAAATCTTGTAGAAAATGAAATTATGAAATTGAATGCTTTTGCAGTAGCTAGAAAATATATTACATATCGTTATATGAGAGCATTAGTACGTAAATCAAATACAACTGATGAACAGATTTTAAGTTTGATTGAATGTGCAAATGAAGAAGTAAAACAAGAAAATTCTAATAAGAATCCAACTGTCAATAGTGTGCAAAGAGATTATATGGCAGGGGAAGTCAGTAAAGATATTACAAAACGTCTTTTATTGCCTGGTCATATTGTGAAGGCTCATGAAGAAGGAATTATTCACTTCCATGATTCAGATTATTTTGCTCAACATATGCATAATTGCTGTTTAGTTAATCTGGAAGATATGTTACAAAATGGAACAGTCATTAGTGAAACGATGATTGAAAGACCAAAAAGCTTTTCAACAGCTTGTAATATAGCGACACAAATTATTGCTCAAGTTGCAAGTTCACAATATGGGGGACAAAGTATTAGCTTGTCACATCTTGCTCCTTTTGTTGATGTCAGTCGTCAAAAGTTTAGAAAAGAAGTCCGTGAAGAATTTGAGCAGGAAAATATTCCTGTCAGTGAAGAACAGATTAACGAATTGGCAGAATATCGTGTACGTAAAGAAATTAATCGTGGTGTTCAAATGATTCAATATCAGGTCATTACGTTGATGACAACAAATGGTCAAGCACCATTTGTGACAGTTTTTATGTATTTAAATGAAGTTCCTGATGGACAAATTAAAGATGACTTGGCTTTAATTATTGAAGAAACATTAAATCAAAGAATTTTAGGTGTTAAAAATGAAAAAGGTGTTTATGTGACACCAGCTTTCCCTAAGTTGATTTATGTTTTAGAAGAAGATAATATTAGTGAAAACAGCAAATATTGGTATTTAACTGAATTAGCAGCGAAATGTACAGCAAAACGTATGGTTCCAGACTATATTTCTGAAAAGAAAATGCTGGAATTAAAAGTGGATAAAAATAATGAAGGACATTGTTATACATGTATGGGATGTCGTAGTTTCTTAACACCTTATGTTGATCCAAAGACAAATAAACCTAAATATTATGGACGTTTTAATCAAGGTGTTGTGACTATTAATCTAGTAGATGTTGCTTGTTCATCACAAGGTGATATGAAAGAATTCTGGCGTATTATGGATGAAAGACTGGCTTTATGTAAAGAAGCTTTAATGTGTCGTCATAATCGTTTAAAAGGGACTGTCAGTGATGTTGCACCAATCTTATGGCAATATGGTGCACTTGCCAGACTTAAAAAAGGTGAAACAATTGATCAATTACTATATGGTGGATATTCAACGATCTCATTAGGTTATGCCGGTCTTTGTGAATGTGTGAAATATATGACAGGAAAATCACATACTGATCCAGATGCGACACCATTTGCTTTAGAAGTGATGCAACATTTAAATGATGCCTGTGCGAAATGGAAAGCAGAAGAAAATATTGATTTTAGTTTATATGGAACACCAATTGAATCAACAACTTATAAGTTTGCAAAATGTTTACAAAAACGTTTTGGAAAGATTCCAGGTGTGACTGATAAAAACTATATTACAAATAGTTATCATGTTAATGTTACTGAAGAAATAGATGCCTTTACAAAATTAACTTTTGAATCACAATTCCAGAAATTATCTCCAGGAGGAGCAATTAGCTACGTTGAAGTGCCAAATATGCAAGATAACATTGAAGCTGTTTTAGCTGTTATGAAGCATATTTATGAACATATTATGTATGCAGAATTGAATACAAAGAGTGACTATTGTATGGAATGTGGCTATGATGGTGAAATTCAAATTAAAGAAGATAAAGATGGAAAATTGATTTGGATTTGTCCAAATTGTGGAAATACAAATCAGGATAAGATGAGCGTTGCCAGACGTACATGTGGATATATTGGAACACAGTTCTGGAATCAGGGACGTACACAAGAAATTAAGGAACGTGTACTTCATTTATAAAAATGAAATATGCAACGATTAAAACTGTAGATATAGCCAACGGAACAGGAGTGCGAGTATCACTCTTTGTTTCGGGCTGTACTCATCATTGTCCTGATTGCTTTAATGAGATTGCTTGGGATTTTCAATATGGTGAAGATTTCACACAAGATACAATTGATTTTATATTACAGGCATTAGCGCCTCAACATATCTCAGGTCTGACATTGTTAGGTGGAGAGCCAATGGAACTTGTAAATCAAAAAGGTTTATTACCTTTATTAAGACAGGTTCATGAAAAGTATCCGGATAAGGATATTTGGTGTTATACAGGTTATCTGTATGAAGATTTACAACCTGGTGGGAGAGTCTATGGAGAGGATACGGATGAAATATTAAATTATTTAGATATCTTGGTTGATGGTCCTTTTTTAGTTGATCAAAAGAATATTCGTTTGAAATTTAGAGGTTCTGAAAATCAAAGAATTATTGATATAAAGAGAACAAATCAAGCTCATATGGTTGTTTTATGGGATGGAAAGTGATTAAAAAAATCACTTTTTTTGTGTGAAAAACAAAAAAAGAAGTGATAAAAAATAAAAAAATCCTAAAATAAGTAGATATTTTTTAGAAAATTATATATAATGTAATGGCAGTGAAGGGAGGATTTTAAGTGAAAGAAGGCATTAGACGAGAGTATAAAAAGCAATATGATGCTTCAACCAAAAAAATAGATGTTGTTGATGTACCAGAATTTAATTTTTTAATGGTTGATGGAATTGGAAATCCTAACGTTGAAGAATTTAAACTGAAAGCAGAGGCTTTACATATATTATCTAAGGCAATTAAAGATTATTTTAAGGAAAAAATGGATTTATTGTATTTGATTTCTCCATTAGAAGGATTATGGGATACATATGATAATAGTCAATTTGATGTCACAAGAAAAAAGATGATCAAATTTACTTTGATGATTGCTCAACCAAAAGTCCTTGATGAACAAACTTTTGAAATGATTAGAGAAAGTGTGACTTTAAAAAAAGATAATCCATATCTTATTGATGTTTATTTAAAAAAGTTTCAAGAGGGACGATGTGTTCAGATGTTGCATAAAGGAGCTTATAATACTGAAATTAATACAACCAAACAGATTATGGAATATATTACAATTCAAGGAATGAAACTAAGTGGATTTCATCATGAGATTTATTTAAATGATCCTGAAAAGAATCCAGTTGATAAATTAAAAACAATTGTAAGATATGCTATTGAGGAGGATGGGGTATAGCCCCTTTTTTTATAGGAGGAGAAAATTATGTTATTTGTATCATGGAATGTGAATGGTTTAAGAGCGTGTTTAAATAAAGGGTTTGCAGATTTTTTCTTATCTGTGAATGCTGATATTTTTGCAATACAGGAAACAAAATTGCAAAAGCATCAATTGGATTTAAAGTTTGATGGCTATTTTTCTTATTATAATGATGCGATAAAGAAAGGATATAGTGGAACAGCAATCTATACAAAGAAAGAACCACTCAATGTCACTTATGGATTAGGTATTGATGAACATGATCAGGAAGGTCGAGTGATTACATTAGAATATGAAAATTTCTATTTTATAACAGTATACACACCTAATTCAAAAAGAGGATTAGAACGATTGGACTATCGTCAAGTATGGGAAGATGCTTTTAGAGAATATGTTTGTCAATTAAAACAAAATAAAGCAGTTGTCATATGTGGAGATTTAAATGTAGCTCATCAAGAAATTGATTTGAAAAATGATAAAACAAATCATAAAAATGCTGGATTTACAGATGAGGAAAGACAAAAATTTACTGAGTTACTAGAGAGTGGGTTTATTGATACGTTTAGATATAGATATCCAACATTAGAGAAGTATTCATGGTGGTCATATATGTTTAAGGCAAGAGAAAAAAATGCAGGTTGGCGTATTGATTATTTTGTTGTATCAGATGATTTAAAAGAACAGATTGAAGATGCTTATATCTATAATGATATATTGGGTTCTGATCATTGCCCAGTTGGTGTGAAAATGGAGGGATTAATGTGAAATGGATGATTATTTCTGATATTCATGGATCTTATGATGATTTAAAAAAAGTGATGGAGATTTATGAAGAAGAAAAGATGGAAAAGTTGATTATATTAGGCGATATATTATATCATGGACCAAGAAATCCTTTACCGGAAGGTTATCAGCCTCAAAAGGTTATAAACCTACTGAATCAATATAAGGATAAGATTATGGCAGTTAGAGGTAACTGTGATGCAGAAGTAGATCAGATGGTTTTGGAATTTCCTATGCGTGGGGATTATAGTGAATTATATGCTGATGGGTATCGCTTCTTTTTAACGCATGGACATTTATATGATGAAACACATTTACCAATGTTACACAGTGGAGATATTTTTATGTATGGTCATTTTCATAAACCTGTTTTAAAGAAAGAAAATGGTATTGTTTTATTGAATCCTTCTTCTATATCTTTGCCTAAAGCTGGGCAGAAAAGTTTTGGAGTTTATGAAGATGGTGAATTAAAAATTGTTACTTTAGATAAAAAAGTGCTTCAAAGCATGAAATTATCATAAAAATATAAAAAAACCGTGAAATTAAATAAAAAGTATGGTATTTTTATATTGGTGAGGTGAGTTTATGGCAAAGTACAGAGATATTGCTGATGATATTCGTCAGAAAATAAAAAATCAAGAATATACTTTTGGTCAAAAACTCCCTTATGAGTATGTATTGTGTATGAGCTATCATTGTAATAAAGAAACAATGAAAAAAGCTTTAGATATTTTGGTTAAAGAAGGTTTGATTATTCGTAGACGTGGGGCTGGGACATTTGTGAAGGATTATGATCCAGCTATGGATAATCCAGTAAGTAAATTTGGACGTGGTTTGACTGAACAATATAAAGGGATTAAAGAAGTCACAAGCAATGTTCTAGAATTTGAAGTTGTTCCAGCAGATGAACTTTTATCAGAAAAATTACAAATAGATGTTGGAGATTTTGTTTATCATATTATAAGATTAAGGTTTTTAGATAAAGTTCCACATTTAATTGATATTACATATATTCCTATTAGTGTGATTCCAAACTTAAAATTACAACATCTTAAAGGTTCTATATATAGTTATATTGAAAATGTTTTAAAGCTAAAAATACAAAGCTGTCATTTAACTATACAAGCTGCTTTGTCAACCCCTTTAGAACAACAATATCTTGGATTGAAAGAAAATGAACCATATATTCAAGAAGAACAGATTTCATATTTAAGCAATGGTTCTATATTTGAATATACTTTATCAAGGCAGCATTATGCCCATTTTGAATTTCAAACTGTTATTATTCAACAATAAGCATGACTTTATTTTGTCATGTTTTTATATTAATAGAACAATTGTGCCGGAGAGTGTTTTTTTGAGATGTATTATGCTATAATGTAATCAAAAAAGAAAGGAAAGATCATGATGAAGCGTATCACAACAGGAACAGAAAATTTTAAAGAATTCATGGATAAGAATTATTATTATGTTGATAAGACAATGCTTATAGATGATGTCTTAAGTGATAAGGTGATGTTGTATAC
>NZ_NFLJ01000028.1 GCF_002160865.1 Massiliimicrobium timonense | reverse complement strand
TAAAATAGTCTTATCATTTAAAGTGATTATTTCTTATTCATTCACTTTGATAAGACTTTTTCTTTTATTTTGACTATTTTCTTTATTTTTCTTTTTATTTAATTTGGCATTCAACAAGATGGCACCAAAAACAACATTATCCTTTGTATCCTTATAGAGATAGGGGGAAGAGGATTTTCGGAGCTTTCTGTGTTTTTCGAGTCTTTTGTTTTTTCTGAATTTAGCATCGTTGGCAAGAGCGCTGATGGTATTTCTGGAAGCGATGAATAAAAGGTCGAGGAGAGAACGATCTCTGATGAAATAATCACGGAGCTCTTGGGCAACAGTAAAAACAATATGGCGATGCTTGCAGGAGAAAGTCATGGCAGAGATGGAAATGGAACGTTGTTTAGCAGATTTAGCGGCACACTTAGAGCAGAATCTGGATTTGCAGGTATGAGGGATGGTCGTTTCAAAACCGCAGTCAGGACATTCATACGTATCAAAACCAAGATAGACGGAACCACAGAGGATAGTATCGAGAATATTCTTATAAGTCACATCACGCATTCTATTGTCATTGTAAAGCTTAGTAATATAATCGATATTATCAAAAAAAATATAACCAAAAGATTCTTTAGTATTCTTTCTTATATAAGAAGATAAGACAGCAGAATCGTATAAAAGAGTACCAGGAGTAGAGAGATCAATCATAAGAACACCACCTGAGATAATTATACAGCATTAAAAAAGCGATAATCATCAAAGATGATTAATCGCCATGGACAAAATTTATTTTGTCCTTTTTTTATTTTGTATACTGAAAGAGAACTACCTTGTCTCATCTGGTGGTTCTTTTTTATGATATATTTGATGATAATCATCAAACATTAAAATGATGATCAACTTAAATAATATTTATTTATATTAGTTTAAATGATAAATTGAAATACTCAAATTATACTTATATAAAAAAATATGTGATTTTTATAACTTTTTATATAAAGCAAAAGTATCTAAAAACTTAATAAATGTTAATATAAAATTTAAATTCCTTTTTAAAATATTTACAAAACACTTGTTATAGTGTTTTTATTTTTACAATTCTTTACAAAATGAAGATATTTAACTGAATTTTATAAATGCTATACTTTACTCGCTAAGGAGGAAGTATGAAAATGAAAAATAAATTTTTTAAATTGGGGATGAGTGCTCTTGTTGCAGCAACATTTTTAACAGGATGCGCTGAAGAAAGCACACAAGCAAAGGTTGATTTAAATTCAATGACAATTGAAGAAATTACAGAAAAAGCAAAAGAAGATGGAGAAGTCAATTCTGTTGGAATGCCTGATACATGGGCTAACTGGGTTGAAACATGGACAGAACTTGAAGATGAATATGGAATTAAACATACGGATACAGATATGTCTAGTGCAGAGGAACTTGCTATTTTTGCAAATGAAGCAAGTGATGCAACAAAAGACATCGGTGATGTTGGACAATCATTTGGGCCAGTTGCAGAAGAACAAGGTGTAACTTTACCTTATAAAACATCATATTGGGATTCAATTCCTGATTGGGCTAAAGATGATAATGGTGATTGGATTATAGGATACTATGGTACAATTACATTTATTACAAATACTGATCTTGTTGATCAAGCACCAAAAAGTTGGCAAGATGTTTTAAATGGAGATTATACATTAACAATTGGAGACGTTTCAGTAGCAACTCAGGCACAAAGTGCATTATTAAGTGCTGCTATCGCTTTTGGTGGTAGTGAAAGCAATATACAGCCAGGTCTAGACTTTTTCAAGACTTTAGCTGAAGAAGATCGATTAGATATGGGAGACACAAGTGTTGCACGTTTAGAAAAAGGTGAAATAGAAGTTGCAGTTTTATGGGATTACAATTCATTAGGATATCGTTCACAAATCTTAGAAAATAATGCCAATGCTCATTTTGAAGTATCAGTACCAACAGATGGAGCAATTCAAAGTGGATATTGTACAATTATTAATGCCTATACAAAACGTCCTTATGCTGCTGCATTAGCAAGGGAATATATTTTATCTGATGAAGGACAGATTAATTTAGCTAAAGGTTATGCGCGTCCAATTCGTGATGATGTAGAATTACCAGAAGATGTAAAGGCAATGCTTTTACCAGATGAACAATATAAAAATGCACGCTTTATTGAAGATCAGGAAGCTTGGGATCAAGCTGTGTCAGATTTATCAACATCTTGGCAGGAGGAAGTTGTTGCTTATGCACAATAATAAAGTTGTATTTGTTTTATTAGATGGATTACAGAGTGAATATGCTAGAGAGCATTTAGGTTATTTAGAACATTTATGTGAACATAAAAAGGCGGCTAAATATGAAGTGCTAGGTGAATTACCTAGCGCTTCACGCCCTATGTACGAAACAATTTTTACTGGATTACCAGTATATGAACATGGAATTACAAATAATAATATATGTCGATTATCTAATCAAATCCATATATTTGAATTACTTAAACAGAATCATAAAAAAAGTCTAGCATTAGCATATTATTGGATTAGTGAGCTCTATTTATCAGCACCATTTAATAAGTTTCTAGATGTCTATCATCATGATCCAAAGTCTTATATAGACCAAGGTTTTTTCTATTATGAAGACACTTATCCAGATAATCATTTATATGCATTATCATCAAGTTTAATGTCACATGATCAATATGATTTTGTGTTTATACATCCAATGGGTATCGACGATGCAGGCCATAAATATGGTGCAGGTTCACAAGAATACGCGCAAGCAGTTATTCAAAATGATAAACTCCTTTCAACATATATTCCACAATGGATTAAAGATGGGTATAGTGTTGTGGTAGGTGCAGATCATGGAATGAGTGAAAATGGTTATCATGGTGGTAATAGTCATCAGCAACGCACCACAGCATTATATATTATTGATCAACGCATTGTGAATGGGTATCATTCACAAGTTCTCACAACATTAGAGTTTGCGCCGTTGCTTTGTTATTTATTGGATATTCAAGCAACTGAAAAAATGAAACCTTTGGAGGTGAAACGTATTCATGAAAGCAAAAAAGAACTATAAATTTTATCTGTTCGCTTTATTACCCTTTTTTATCATTGTCTTATTATTTGAAATATTACCATTAATTAATATTGTGATAGAAAGTTTTTCAAAGACAGGTGGTGGAGGTTTTACTCTAGACCATTTTGTTAAAATTTTTAGTACACGTCTATATCAACAGTCTATTTATAACAGTTTATGGATATCTATTTTTTCAGCTGTTGTTGGTATATTTATTGCATTTATTGGTGCAAAAGCAGCACATAATGCCAGTCCTAAAATAAGAAATACTTTCACTTCAGTATTAAATATTACAAGTAATTTTGCTGGAGTTCCATTAGCTTTTGCTTTTATGATTTTATTAGGAAATGTTGGTATATTAACATTAATTGGAAAAAATTATGGAATAGAATTTTTGGCTAATTATGATTTATATACAATTAATGGTTTGTTATTAACTTACATTTATTTCCAAATTCCATTAGGAACTTTATTGATGCTTCCTATTTTTTCAGGATTAAGAAAAGAATGGAAAGAAGCTGTAGGACTATTAGGTGGAAACAGTTTTCACTATTGGTTTAAAGTTGCAATACCATCATTATTACCAAGTATATTAGGAACATTTTCAGTTTTATTTGCCAACTCATTAGCGGCTTATGGAACAGCATATGCATTGTTGAGTAATAATATTTCTCTATTACCAATTCGTATTTCTCAACAATTTGTTGGTGAAGTTGTTCAAAATCAAGAATTTGGTTGTGCTCTTTCATTGGTCATGATGGCTTTAATGGTTATTTCAGTTTTAATTACAAATAAATTACAAAAGAAATCAGGTGGTGTCCAATGAAATTAAAAACACAATTATGGGATGGATGTATTTTATTTATTATCGCAGCATTTTTAATTATACCATTAGCTTTAACTTTCTTATATTCTGTTTTTACAGCATGGATGGATATTTTACCAACTGGTTTTACTCTTAGCTTCTATTCAGAAATATTAACAGATGGAGCTTTTATTAATTCATTATTAAGATCTTTAGTTATTTCTTTTGTGCCAGTGTGTATTTGCAGTTTGGCTATATTATTAGTTCTTTATGTGACAACATTATATATGCCAAAATTAGAAAAGTATATTGAAATTTTATGTAATATTCCATATGCCATTCAAGGTGTTATTTTAGCAGTAGGTATAATTTCACTATATTCAGGTAAACCCGGCTTTTTATCAAATCGTCTTTTTCTTTTAGTAGGAGCTTACTGTATCATTATATTACCATATACATTTAGAGGTTTAAAAAATACAATTGGCGCATTAAATGTGAAATGTGTTGTAGAAGCTGCACAGGTGTTAGGATGTTCTCAACTACATGCCTTCTTTTCAATTATTATTCCACAAATGAAAAATGGAATTATTTCAACAATGATGTTAGCTTTTACAATGTTATTTGCAGATTTCGTCGTTGTTAATATGATTGCTGGAAGTGCGTTTAGAACAGCAGGTATTTATTTATATCAAACAATGTCAAAATCAGGACAATTATCAAGTGCAATTATCGTTATTCTTTTTATTACAACATTTATCATTTCAACATTAACATTAATGATTCAAAATAAAGCAGTCACAAAGAGGGGGAAAAATTAATGGCATACATTGAATTTAGAGATATATGCAAAAGCTACGATGGTGAAAATCAAGTTTTAAAAAATATTCATTTAGATGTAGAAAAAGGTGAATTAGTTACATTACTTGGACCAAGTGGTTGTGGAAAATCTACATTATTACGATCTTTAGCAGGATTAGAGCAGATTAATTCAGGGAGAATTATATTAGATGGTAAAGATATTACAGATGTACCAGTTCAAAAACGTGGTATAGGGATGGTTTTTCAACAATACTCATTATTTCAAAATATGAATGTAGAGGAAAATATTGCCTTTGGTTTAAAAATCGCAAAAGTAGATAAAAATCAGATAGCTCAAAAAGTACAGCGTGCCATTGAAATGGTAGATTTGGTAGGAAAAGAAAAAAGTTATCCGAGTCAATTATCTGGTGGACAACAACAACGTGTAGCTATCGCAAGGGCAATCGTTATGGAACCAAAAGTTCTATTATTAGATGAACCATTAAGTGCAATTGATGCAAAATTAAGACGTGAGTTACAGGAAAAAATCAAACGTGTACAAAAAGAGTTAAAAATTACAACTATATTTGTAACACATGATCAAGATGAAGCCATGATTATGTCTGATAAAATTCATTTAATGAATGGTGGAATCATTGAACAAAGTGGAAATCCTGTAGAATTATATACACACCCTGTTTCTAAATTTGCGGCTGAATTTATAGGACATTATAATATATTAGATAATCATCAATTAAAAACATTGCTACCAAAACAAGACTTTGATAATCATTATTATGCAATTAGACCGGAAACCATTTCTATTCAAAATGAACCAATTCAAGATCAAAATGTCTATAGTTTTGAAGCAAAAGTTAGTCACTATATTTCAAGAGGAAATGTTTTACGATATACATTAAATTGTCATGATGTTATTTTAAAATCAGAAACATTGTTTAGAAGTTTTACACTGTTTGATGAAGGACAAAAAGTGTATGTTGGAATTGAGCCACATAATATTCTAGCCATTAGAGAATAAATGAAGACTGTTTAAAGACAGTCTTTTTAGACTATCAATGGAAATGAAAAAGAATTATAATAGGAGAGGGATGATAAAATATGATAAAACAAAATTTACACACACATTCACTTTATTGTGATGGCAAAAATACAATTGAGGACATGACTTTAGAAGCTATTCAAAAAGGTTTTACGATTTTAGGTTTTTCAGGACATGGGAATTGTCGAGAAATAGATGATTACTCTATGACTGATGATAACACTAAAAAATATATTCAAGATGTCCTTGAAGTCAAAGAAAAATATAAAGATCAGATACATATTTTTTTAGGTATTGAAGAAGATATTTTAGGACAAAGCTTTGAAAAAAATAATCTATATGATTATATTATTGGAAGTGTTCATTTTGTAAAAGCTGGTGAAGAATATTTAGCTGTTGATCAAAGTCAGGAAGTGACGCATAAGATTGTAGATTATTATGGGGATTTTTTAAGCTATGCTCAAAGTTATTATGAAGAAGTGAAAAAGATAGCTTATAGAAGTGATGTAGATATAGTAGGGCATATTGATTTACTTACAAAGTTTAATGAGAATGAAGAATTTATTGATTTTGATGATCAGGAATATTTAAAATTAGCATATGAATGTATTGATATGCTTATTGGTCAAAAGAAAATTTTTGAAGTCAATACAGGTGCTATTGCCAGAGGACAAAGAAAAACACCTTATCCACATCATATACTATTAAAATATATTCATGATCATGGTGGGAAAATCTGTCTTAATAGTGACTGTCATCAAAAAGAAATGTTAGATTGTTATTATAAAGAATCTTTAGAATTGATTCAAGATTGTGGTTTTACATCTATGATGGTGTTAACAGATCAAGGATTTATAGAAAAAGATATTCAAGAATTTTTATAAAAATGGAGATAAATAATGGAACAGAATTTTAATTTACATACGCATACAACACGCTGTCATCATGCTGTTGGAAGGGATGAACAATATATTCTGGCAGCAATAGAAGCTGGAATGAAAACGATAGGATTTAGTGAGCATATGGCCTATCCTCATGTAGAAATAGCTGCTGAACGTATGTATAATCGAGATGTTCAAGAATATTTACATACGATGTATCAATTAAAAGATAAGTATAAAGATCAAATTGAAGTATTAGTAGGCTTTGAAATAGAATATTATGATGATCAAAAAGATTATTTACTTAAAATGAAAGAATGTTGTGATTACATGATTATTGGACAACATTTCCGCTATTTTGATGGATATAATTATGATTATTTTAATAATGATGAAGATGTCTTGATGTATGCAAATCAAATTCAAAGTGCTTTGGAACTAGGATTAACAAGATATATAGCACATCCAGACTTCTTTATGTTAGGAAGAAGACAATGGACACCAGCATGTGACAAGGCATCACAAATCATTGTTGAAGCGGCTAAAAAATATCATGCTGTTTTAGAAATTAACTTAAATGGTTTAAGATATGGGAAACTCTACTATCAAGACGGTTTGGCATATCCTTATCCACATCCAGAATTCTTTAAAAATGTTACAAAAGAAAATAAAGTTTGTTTTGGTTATGATGCCCATCATCCTACAACTTTATTAGAACATCAACGTATAGATATATGCTTGGATCTTTTAAAAGATTATGATTTTAATTTTTTAGAAGATATTCATGAAATATTATGATGATGACTCTGTCATTGTATTATGTGTTATGGGAACTATGTTGTATTCAATAATAAGAAATGTATAAAAGTATTTACATTGTTACAATAAAAATCCTATAATAAATATAAGAATAATGTATGGAGGAATTTAATCATGAAAACATATTTAGCTTTAGATGTTGGTGGAAGTTCAATTAAATATGCTTTAATTCAGGAAGATTCAACAATTTTAGAAAAATCTAGTGTCCCAACACCAATGGATACAATGGATCATTTTGTAGAAACAATAGGTACCATTTATGATCAATACAAAGATCGTATTGAAGGTATGGCTATTTCTATGCCAGGTATTATCAATCCTGAAATAGGTTACGCTTTTACAGGTGGAGCATTACGATATATTGATAAGATGAATATCGTAGATATTTTAAAAGAAAGATGTCCAATCAATATAACGATTGGTAATGATGCAAAATGTGCAGCCAATGCAGAAATTGGATATGGGAATTTGCAGGATATACAAGATGGAGCTGTTGTTATTTTAGGAACTGGTATTGGTGGTTGTTTAATTAAGGATCATCAAGTGCATACTGGTAAACATTTTAGTGCTGGTGAATTTTCTTTTGTGAAAACAAATTGTTTAGATGGTATTGGCTGGAATTATGCATGGTCAACGAGAAATGGAATTACAGGATTATTAGAACGTGTACAGGAACAATTAGAAACAGATGAAAAATACACAGGGGTTGAAATCTTTGATATGGCTAATCAAGGAAATGAAAAAGTAATTGAAGGGATTAGTCAATTTTGTAAAGAAGTTGCTATTCAAATCTTTAATGTGCATATTATTTTTGATTGTGAAAAAGTCGCAATAGGTGGAGGAATTAGTGCACAACCTCTTTTAATAGAACTTATTAAAAAGCATTTTGATGATATTTTTAATCATTTAGGTTTTGATGTCTATAAACCAGAAATTGTTCCTTGTTATTATCGTAATGATGCTAATCTTATCGGAGCTTTATATCAACATATACAAACATTCCAATAATGAAATAGGCAATGACGAGTTCATTGCTTTTTTTGTAAAACTTCAAACGAAAATGAAATTATAAAAAATATGTAAAAATATGTTAAAAATAACTCAAAATCATGGTATTCGCCCTTATATTTGTTATACTTATACTATAAGGAGGAAGGATATCATGAAAAAGATATTGAAATTAGCTATGTGTTTATTAACAGTAGTAGGTCTTTCTGCCTGTGGAGGAGCATCTACTGAAAAACAGGAAGCTGTCGTAAAAAGTTTTTTTGATTATTTAAAAGCGGGAGATATTGAAAAATTATCCACTGTTTGTACAGAAGATAACGGTGATGTTGATGATTTGGTATCAATGATGGCATCATTTGAAGAATTGCAAGATGTAGCAACGTATGGACAAACATTTGTAGATGAAGCCAATAAATTTATCGATAGTGCTTTTCAAAACTATGTCACTTCATATGAAATAAACAGTGTTGAGGAAGATGGAGATAACTATCTGGTTATTGTTGATGTCAAAATGAAAGATTATGACAATATTGATTTGAGCAGTGAAACAAATGATATTGTAGAAAAATATCAAACAGAACATTTATCTGAATTACAGGAAATTTATCTTTCACAAGGGGAACAGGCTATGATGGAAAAAATCTTTGGAGATATGGCAACGGAAATTTTTGGTGCTATGACAAAGGAAATGGAAGGTGCAAAAGATATAGATACACAGCTTAGATTTACACTTGTGCCTAATGAAGATAATTGGCTTATTTCAAAAATTGAACAAAAATCAGAATAAAATATAAAAATAATGAACTATGGAAGACAAGGTCTTCCTTTTTTTAACTTTCTTTTCTATGCAAGAAAAATGTTTTTCTTTAAAAGGAGAACTGATATAATAGCACGGTGAGGAGGAACTCAATATGATAAAATGTATTGTATGTGATCTAGATGGAACTTTAATAAAGTATGATGATACTATGGAAAAAAGAACAGAACAACTATTAAAGAAATGTATAGCTCAAGGTATAGAATTTATTATTGCAACTGGGAGAGATATCAATATGGTTATTGATTTTTTAAATCAATACCAATTAGATTGTGATTTGATTTTAAATAATGGAACACAGTATTGTAATAAAGAATTGACAATGAATGATATATATCCTATGTCATATGATGCTTTTTCAAAAATTTCAACAATTTTATCATCATATGGGTATTTACTGGCAATACATACAAATCAAGGTAAGTATTCTTTTGTAGATGCTGATGCATTTTGGGATTACCATTATAAATTATTATTAGCTTCTAAAGATTATAAAGGTTTTTTACCGGAAAAGACTTTTACAACAAGAAGTGGTTATTTAAGAGATTTTCATTATGCAAAAGATGCTCAAGAAATGATAGAAAAAGGAATTAAAGTATTAAAAATTGATGCCAGACATTTAGACGCATATTCTATTCAAGGCGTAAAACAACAGTTAAATATTGATGGTTTAGATATTTCTTCTTCTTTTGAAGATAATATTGAGATTACAAGTTCAATAACAAATAAAGGAAAATTATTAGAAAAAGTGATAAAAGAAAAAGGATATGCTTATGATGAGGTTGCTGTTTTTGGAGATGGACAAAATGATGTACCAATGCTTCAGCTATTTCCTTATTCTTTTGCACCTAAAAATGCTTCTCAAAGTGCTAAAGATGCTGCTCGTTATGTTCTTTCTACAACTAATGAAGAAGGAGCAGTATTTGCAGGATTGGAGCAGTTATATAAAGCAGGAATTTTAAAAATATAAATAAAATAGAGCAAGAAGATTGACGAAAAATGGAAAATTGATTATCATTAATATGGATATAAAATCCAAAATGAATAGGAGGAAAAAAGAATGGCAAAATTTGTTTGTACAGTATGTGGTTATGTTTATGAAGGAGATGCAGCTCCAGAAAAATGTCCTGTTTGTGGTGTTGGTGCTGATAAATTCGTAGAACAAAGTGGAGAAATGACATGGGCTGCTGAACATGTTGTTGGTGTTGCACAAGGTGTAAGTGAAGATATTATTAAAGATTTACGTGCTAATTTTGAAGGTGAATGTTCAGAAGTTGGTATGTATTTAGCAATGGCTCGTGTAGCTCATCGTGAAGGATATCCAGAAGTTGGATTATATTATGAAAAAGCTGCTTGGGAAGAAGCAGAACATGCAGCTAAATTTGCTGAATTATTAGGAGAAGTTGTGACTGATTCTACAAAGAAAAATCTTCAAATGCGTGTAGAAGCTGAAAATGGAGCAACTGCAGGAAAAGTAGATTTAGCAAAACGTGCTAAAGAAGCTAACTTAGATGCAATTCATGATACAGTTCATGAAATGGCTAGAGATGAAGCTAGACATGGTAAAGCATTTGCTGGATTATTAAAAAGATATTTTGGTGAATAATATAAAAAGGCCCGTTCTAGGGCTTTTTTAGTTTAGTCATTTAAATTGATACATTTTTGATACATTTGATCTTTGAATTTATGTCATAAAAGCACGAAGGAGTCAAGAGTTATATAGATATTCATTGAATCCGATGAAGCAAAGTGTCTAACTATTCAAACAATCAATATATGATGACATATGAAAATGAATACCTTACCTTAGATCTATTCTAATATATTATTTTTTCAAGATTTGTTGTTTAACTTGTACTCTATATTCATTCTCTTATATAATATATTATAGGTCAAAAATAATTAAGGGAGGAAGTTAAGTGAATAAGACAAGAATATTAGATGTTAAGTATGCTTTAACACAGATTCTTTATTTTGCATCTTTTAGTGCATTAATGGGGTATGCTTCAGTCTATTTATTAGGGCAAGGTGTTTCTAATTCATTGATAGGAACAACTTTAGCATTAGTCAGTATTATTGCTGTATTTACTCAACCAATGGCAGCTTCAGCCGTAGATAAAAAAGTCATTAAGCTACAGTCATTGGTTAATATTATTTTAATTGGAACAGTGATTTTATCATTATGTCTGTATTTCTTTGAATTACCTACAATGATGTTATTATGTGTTTTTGTAGGAATTGTCACATTTATGATGACTGTACAACCATTATTTAATTCTATGGCTTTTCTTTTTGAAAAATATGGTATACAAATTAATTATGGTTTAGCAAGAGGACTTGGAAGTGCTGCATATGCTTTAGCTTCAGCTGTATTAGGTTATCTTGTTGAAGATTTTGGAACAGGCGTCATTCCATTATTTTATATTATAGGAAATATCTTATTAATTATTGTTGTCTATACATACGTTGTTCCTAAAAATCAGCAACATCTTGTTCAACATGAACAACAAAATAAAGAAGAAACAGAACAGAAACAACTATCATTCTTTCAATTTTGTGCTCTTTATAAAAAATTTATGATTTTTGTTGTGGGAGTTGTTTTGGTTTTCTTTACACATACAATTATTAACAATTTCTTTATTCAAGTTATCACACCAATTGGTGGAACTGAAAGTCAAATGGGTATAGCTGTATTTATTGCTGCCATTGTAGAGTTACCAGCTATGGCTATGTTTAATATTATGCGTAAAAAAATCAATTGTGCAAGATTACTAAAATTATCAGTTGTGATGTTTGCATTGAAACATTTATTAACTTTTTTAGCAACAAACATCTTCATGATTTATGTTGCACAGGTTTTACAAATTGGTGCTTATGCTATCTTTATACCTGCCAGTGTATATTATGTAAATGAAGTGATTTCTAAACAAGATCTTGTAAAAGGACAATCTATGGTTACTGTTGGGATTACAGCAAGTGGTATTATAGCCAACTTTGCAGGAGGAATTTTATTGGATGCTGTGGGTGTTTATCATTTATTGATGATTGGTGTTGTCGTATCAGTTGTCGGTGGTTTGATTGTATTTGGGTCTATTGAAAAGAAAAAGGCGAATGTTATGGAATAAACAATCATATATCAAGAAGTTAAGCAGTTGAATTCAGTGAACGTGCTGATTGAAACTGCTTTTTATATTGAAGTAAAAAAGAAAGAAATTATTTATTTGATGTTTTTTGTAAAAAAATGCCAATAGTTATTGTGAAATTATGTGATTATGGTATAATAGTGAACATCTTTTTATGATTGGAGGGATTTATTGAGGTAGGACTATATATGGTGTATTGAAGATAAAATCGACCCTTTGAAATACGCTGACGGTCAGCAGGTCATTGCCGATTTTATGACTGAATAAGTCTTATTGTGGGTTAGAAGCCCAGTTTTATGAGCGTACACTTGTAAAATCAATAAGAGTATTAAAAGCAATATGCTATATAAAGCTCAATGAATCTGATAAAAATTGAATACTATCAAAATAATCAGTAGTTACAAGTGCTCTCAAAAGGAAGGAGTATTTTAATGAAAAAATTATTTTTAATGTTATTATCTGTAGGAATGCTGGTGGGATGTCACTCAAATAGTGTGAATATGAGTGATGAAATGAAGATTGATAATCCTATTGATTTATCAAAAGAAGATGGAGCAGACAGTGTCGAAAGACAAGGTGATCACGAAGATTCTATGTATTATGCTCATCCAGATTTTTATAATATGGAATCTACAGAATCATTGACAATTTTAAGTCACTTTCAAACATTACAACAATCTTCTGAATGGAGTTGTGGAGTGGATAGTGCCTTAATGGTATTAAATTATTATGATAAATTAGGTAATCATACAGAGGAATCTTTGGCACAATTGAGAACAAATGGTTTATCACCAGAAGCAACGAGCTTAGAATCAATGATTAAAATCTTTGAAGGTGTTGGTGGTATGGACATTCATTCTACATATGATTATACACAAGAAGAAGCAAGTGAAAAAATCAATCTGGATATGATTCGTCAATATTTAGAAAAAGGTGTGCCTGTCATGGTTGCTTGGAACGATTGGGGTGGACATTGGCAGACAATTATTGGTTATGATGATATGAATACAGAAACAACACAGGATGATGTCATTATTGTTGCTGATTCTTATGATACGACTGATCATAATCAAGATGGTTATGGAATTATTCCAGCTGAACGCTTTTATTATAATTGGACAATGTATGATTTCTTTGAAAAGAATTATCAAATTGATGAAAGAGATCATTTGTTTATTGCTGTAGAACCAAAATAAAAATTTTTTGATACAGGAAGTAGTCTTATATTGAGGCTACTTTTTATATAAAGTGAAATATTAAGTAATGACAAATCATACTTTAAAAGCATGATGGATAATAGATTATAGGTATTAGACATGATATATGGATACCCATATAATAGGGAATGAGGAGTGAGAAAGATGTTTTCAAATCAAGAATTAAAAAATATGATTGTTCCTTTATTTTTTGAACAACTATTAGTGATGTTGGTTGGGATTGCTGATACATTTGTTGTCAGTTTTGTAGGAGAACAAGCAGTTTCAGGCGTATCATTAGTGAATATGTTTAATACAATTTTTATTTATCTATTTACAGCACTGGCATCAGGGGGAGCTGTTGTTATGAGTCAATATATTGGTAGTCATGATCACAAAAGAACAGTTCGTTCATCAAGCCAATTATTGATGTTTTCAACAGTTTTTTCAATTATTATTGCCATTATTGTTTTGATTTTTAATCGTACATTATTATCACTTTTATTTGGAAAAGTAGAAAATTCTGTCATGGAAGCTTGTGTCACTTATTTAAGAATATCGGCTTATTCTTATCCAGCATTAGCTATTTATAATGCAGGTGCTGCTTTGTATCGCAGTATTGGCAAAACAAGTACAACAATGTATATTTCATTGATTTCCAATATTATTAATGTTGTTGGTAATCTGATTGGTGTTTTTGTGTTCCATGCAGGTGTTGCTGGGGTTGCCTATCCTTCTTTGATAGCCAGAGCTTTTTCAGCTATTGCGATTACAGTTTTATGTTTTTCAAAGAAACAAATGGCTCATTATGAACAAACAGATATCTTATGTTGTGATTTTCCAATGTTAAAAAGAATTTTAAATATTGCTGTACCTAATGGAATAGAAAATGGTATTTTTCAATTGGTTAAAGTGGCATTAAGTAGTGTTGTTGCATTATTTGGAACTTATCAGATTGCAGCTAATGGTATTGCCCAAAGTATTTGGTCATTAGCGGCATTAATTGGTTCTGCAATGAGTCCTGTTTTTATTACAGTTATTGGACAATGTATGGGTGCTCATAAAATTGATGAAGCTCAATATTATTTTAGAAAACTCATGAAATTAACACTTATTTTATCGATTATATGGAATGTTCTTATCTTTATACTGACACCTGTATTTATGCAGTTTTATAATGTTTCCACACAAACCAAACAACTTGTTGTTATTCTTGTGTTAATTCATAATATTTTTAATACAGTTGCTTTCCCATTTTCAGGACCATTGTCTAATGGATTAAGAGCAGCTGGTGATGTGAAATATACTATGATTGTATCCATTGCTTCAACAGTATTGGGTCGTTTGATTTTCTCATTGATTTTTGCTTTAGGATTGAATATGGGGGTTATTGGAATAGCACTAGCAATGTGTTTAGATTGGACAATAAGAGGTATTATTTTCTATATTCGTTTTCGTATGCAAAGATGGACAAAATTCAAAGTTATTTAAATCTTCTTGTGATAAGAAGATTTTTTATATACAATAAAAGAAGAAAAGAGGGATATGATGATTAGAAATATTATGAAAGATCAATTTTTTTTACAACAAAAATCAAAAGATGCAACACCAGATGATATGAATATTGTTCAAGATTTATTAGATACAATGAATGCATATGAAACCTGTGTAGGTATAGCTGCAAATATGATTGGTGAATTAAAAAATATTATAGTGGTTAAGGATAAAAAAGACGATTTGGTTCTCATCAATCCAAAAATTATAAAAGTAAGTCCCAAAACATATAACTGCCAAGAAGGATGTTTGTGTCATGAGGGTTTAAAAGAAACAAAGCGTTATGAAAAAATTAAAGTAGAATATTTTGATCAACATTTTCATCGCAAAATAAAAACATTTGATCAACAGACTGGGCAAATCATTCAACATGAAATCGATCATTGTCATGGTGTATTAATTTGATGAATGATTTTTATTTAATTTTGTAATTTAAAACCTTATAAAAGATTAAGAAGTTTAGATAAAAACATGTTATAAATTTTATAACATGTTTTTATAATGGATAAATCAATATAATTTCATTGTCGATATTTGTATAATAGGGATGGCTTTAAAATAATAATGTTTCAAAAGCAATAATAGCTTCACCAAAGAAGGTGTTGGGACGATTCAAATCATGGGAGAATGAATCATATTGACCAATTGTAATAGGTAATGAAGATAGTTGAATAATAGGGGAGTGAGCATTACCTATAAAGCTGATGATAGGAACATGATTATGATGAGCCGTTTTAATAATTTCGTTTAAGCGTGGTGTTTTTCCAGAATAAGAAACAACAATAAAAACAGTGTTATCAAAAAAATGTGGACTAAACATTTCCATATGTACAACACACATAGCTTGATAACCTAAAAGGGTTAAACGTTGTTGCATGTATTCTGCAATAGGAGCAGAGAATCCTAGTCCAAAAACAATAATACGTTTGGAATGATCTTGAAGTAATGATTGGAATTGTTCATAGAAAGAACGATATTGTTCGTGAAAGTCGATAGTATGATTATCCTTGGTAGATGTCAGATGATAAATCATATCACTATAACCATCAAAACCAAATTTATTACATAATTTATAAATGGTTGATGTACTTGTATAATTATCTTTTGCCATTTGACGTATACCAATTGACTTTAAGTCGGTTAAATGTTCTTGAATATAACGAACAATCTGTTTTTCTAAATCATTTAATTCAAATTTTTCGGATAAATGCTCTAGATTCATATCAACACCTCCAAAACAATTATGTCATATTTAAAAGAAAGGAGCAAGAATTCATGGCTAAAAAAATGTATGATCCATGGTCAAAAATTACAACAAGAAATGGTTATGCAGGAGATGAAGTGATCTCTGCATTACAAAAATCTATTCGTAGAGGTTTAGAAGAACAGGCATGTATGTTCGCTTATGAATTGTATATTTCTTCACCACAGTTAGAAGAAAAATTATGGCGAAGATTATTAACAATTTCAGTAGAAGATATTGGTATGGGAAATCCAATGGCTGCTATTGTTGTGAATAATTTATATCAAATGAGCAGAGAATTTGATTATGCAGATGGAGATCGACCAATCTATTTTATTCATGCAATTAGATATATGTGTCAATCTGAAAAAGATCGTTCAAGTGATTTATTGAAAAATATTTGTATCAAATCTTTTGCAATGGGGAAATTACCAGAAATTCCTGATTATGCATTAGATAAACATACACAACGTGGACAGGCAATGGGAAGAGATTCATTCCATTTCTTAAATGAAGCGAGCCGTGTTTATCCACAAAAAGAAATTGATAATGATTATAAAGAAAGATATGCCAAAATCTTAGAAGAATATGATCCAGAAAATGTTGTGGATACAGCATTTCAGTTTAATGGATGGCAATTTTAAAAGGGAGAGTAAAAAATGATTAGTCGATTAGAACAGTTATTATCACCGCTTGGAAATAAGTTAGGAAATCAAAGACATTTACAGGCTATTTCTAATGGGATGATGATGTCACTTGCATTGATTGTTGTAGGATCAATATTTTTAATTATCGCCAATCCACCAATTAATTTAGATATCGTGGATATGAATACAGGAAATATTTTCCTAAAAGCTATGATTGCCTGGAAACAATGGGCAGTAACAAATTATAATACCATTACTATTCCATATACAATGACTATGGGATTAATTGGTTTAGTGACAGCATTTGGCGTTGCTTATTGTTTGGCTGAAAGCTATCAAATGAAACCAGCAATCAATGGTATTATTTCTATGTGTGTATTCTTGATGATTTCAGCACCTGTAACTGATGGACAGTTATCAATGACATACTTAGGAGCAGATGGCTTATTTGTGGCTTTAATTGTAGGACTCATTTCAGTTGAAATATGTCGCTTGGTAGGAACAAAAGTTATCTTTACTTTTCCAGATAGTGTACCAACGGCCGTTACAAACTTTGTCAATTCATTATTGCCATTAGCAGCTAATATTATCATTATTTATGGTTTAAATTTAATTTTAATGGGAGTGAGTGGACAATCACTACCACAATTTATTATGAGTATTTTAACACCTGCTATTTCTGGTGTTGATAACGTATGGGCATATATGGGAATCTTTGCCTTTTCAAATATTTTATGGTTATTTGGAATTAATGGTTCTTCTATTATTTTCCCAATTGTTTTCACTTTAGGCATTACAAATTCAGGATTAAATGCAGAATTGATTAATGCTGGACAAAGTGCAGAACATATCATGAACTTACAGATGTATAGATATGCAGTTCTTGGTGGTGGAGGTAACACATTAGGTCTTGTCTTATTGATGTGCTTTTCTCAAGTGAAACATTTAAAAACGATTGGACGTTTAAGCGTTATTCCAGGAATTTGTGGTATTAATGAACCCGTTATTTTTGGTGCGCCAATCGTCTTAAATCCTATTTTAGCGATACCATTTGTTTTCATGCCATGTATTTCTATTGGACTTGGTTATTTGGCACAAAGTATAGGTTTAGTCAGTATGGGATATATTGTTGATCCATCATTTACACCATTCTTTGCACAAGGATTCTTATCAGCATTAGATTTAAGAAATGTTATCTTTATGTGTGTATTGATTGTTATAAGTATGGTTGTGTATTATCCATTCTTTAAAGTCTATGAAAAATCAATAGCTCAAAAAGAAGGTATTGAAGAAAAATAATAAGAAAAGAGATTTCATTCATGATGCTCATGTTTGAAATCTCTTTTTCTATCATAATAGTTTATGACTGTTTTTGTAATTGTTTAATCATTTGAAATAATTCTTGAGGTGTTTCTTTTTTATCTGATAATATCCAATAATAACAGATTTGAAAATAAGGGATTGTATGATAAATCATAAAGTATTCTTTATATTGATGAATGAAAGGATTATTTGATTGTTCTAAACTGTTTAAGATACAATGAGTATTATATTTTGCGATATAGGGAAGTAAATTCCACTTTTGTAATGCCAGTAAAAGGGCAGTATTTTTATCAAAGAATTGTATAAAATCTAAGATAGCCTCATCACTTGTAAAATAGGAAATATCAATATATTTATTTTGAAATGCTTTTTGATGAGCTTGTCGATAGGCTTCTTTTAAAACATCTTCAACAGATTGGTAATTATTATAAAAAGCATTTCTTGAAACATGAGCTTTTGTGACTAAAGATGTAATTGTGATATCTTCAATAGATGTTTTTTGTAATAAATCAATAAGTGCCTCAGTAATCTGTTGTTTAGAATAATTTGCTTTGTTCATGACAATCACCCATTTCATTATATCAAATAACAACAAAAATGCGAAGAATGTCCTTTTTGACTTATACTTATTGATAAAATATAAAGAAAGATTTATAGTGCATTTAGGAGGATAGAAAAATGAAAGATTATTTTGGATATCAAGGACAAATCGCAGTTGTGACAGGTGCAGCTTCTGGGATGGGAAAAGCAACAACAGAAATGTTAGTGGACTTAGGAGCAAAAGTTTATGCATTAGATTGGCAGAAAGTAGAGGTAGATGGAATTGAAAAATATATACATGTTGATTTAAGTCAAAAAGAGTCTATAGATCAGGCATTTCAAGAGATTCCTGACCATATTCATGCTTTCTTTGGTATAGCAGGAGTTTCAGGAGCAAAAAATGATTTTATAACAACTTGTAAAATTGATTTATTATCTAATCAATATATTTGTGAAGAATATTTAATTCATAGAATGCAAAAAGGTGACGCTATTGCATTTATGACATCTACAGGTGGTAATGGATGGGAAAGAGAAGATAATAAAGATATTTATTTACCAGTTATTCAGGCATCTGGATGGGATGGAAAAGTTGCGGCTATAGAAAAAACAGGTATGAGTCGAATGCCTGGAACAATGGCATACCCATTTAGTAAATTAGCTATGAATTATTTAACAGTCTATTTACAATCTACATTTGCATCTCAAGGTATAAGAGTAAATGCTGTATTACCTGGGTCAACAGATACAGGTATGAAAGATGAATTTACACAAATGGCTGGTGGTGAAGAAGCTTTATTATCTCATTGTGGTTATGCAAAACGTCTGGCTACCAGTGAAGAAATGGCTATGCCTATCGTCTTTTTAAATAGTGTGATGGCTTCATATATTTCTGGTGAACATTTAATTGTTGATTTTAGTCAAACCAGTGAAGAAATTGCAGGAATTAAGCCAGTAGGACAAGTGATTTCTTTAAAAGGAATATTAGAATATATGAAAAATATGTAATCTTCATTTATAAATGTTATAATTGTAATGACAGTTATAGCATTTTATTTTTCGTTATATAAGTGAATGGTGATAATGATGATTATAGATAAGGTTAATGATATTATTAATGGACATACAAGTAAAAATTCATTATATGTTTTTTGTGTTTTTATTAAGGAAAATATTGCAGAGATTCCTAGAATGACTATTGAAGATATAGCAAAAGCATGTTATATATCAAAAGGACAAGTTTCAAAGTGTATTCGAAATCTAGATTATCAAAATTATGAGGAATTTATATATGAATGTTATTCATATTTAGATTCCTTAGAAAGAAGGCAGCTTTTCATTGATAAAAAATTATCTTTAAAGGAAAACATAAGCATTTTTTCTGATAATTTTCTTAAAAATATACAGTACACTCAAAAATATTTAGATTATACTCAAATAGAAGAACTTATTAAAAATATAAAAACTTCCCGTAAAATTTACTTATATGCTCAAGGGGATGCACGATCACTTATTTATAATATTCAAAGGGAATTGAATATATATCATATCAATACAATTATTTGTGACGTAGATTTAAAAAAAGAATATTCTTTTACAAATCAAGATTTACTTATTGTTATAAGCATAAATGGAGATACTTTTCACTATGATAAAAGAATTATTCAAAGACTAAGAAAAACAAAAGTTAATAAATGGTTGATTACATGTCAGAATGATATCAATTTCTGTGAAAATCAAATTTTTATACACTGTTTGCATTTTTCTTATCATGTATATATGATGAGATATATTATTGATATTATTCTTCTTGGTTTACAAATGTGAGTTTCCTTTTTGGAAACTTTTTTTGATTGTGCTTATTTTTTTTATATGATGATTACAGGAGGATGTTATATGTATAAAATTTCAAGTGAATTACTCTATGTTTTCGCTATTTTGTTATTGGGGTTTGGTGTTAACTTAATGTCAATAGCTAATTGTGGCATGTCAATGATTGTTTGTCCAGCATATATTATTAGTCAAAAATATAATCATTTAACATATGGACAAGCAGAATATTTAGTTGCGGGATTTCTATTTGTTATTTTTTGTATCGTACTACGAAAGTTTCGTTTAGCTTATTTAAGTTCGTTTATAACAGGTTTTTTATATGCAACTACGGCTGATATTTTAAAATTTATATTACCAATATTTCAGGTAACTATATCTTCTTTGGCAATACGTATGATTTGTTTCTTTTTGGGTATGTTGATATCTGCTTTAGCAGTAGCTATGTTTTATGAAACATATTTTTATCCACAAATTTATGATTTCTTTTGTAAAGTATTATCTAAGAAATATAAAATATCATTGAAGTTATTCAAAACATGTTTTGATTGTACATTTTTAATGATTTCACTATTCATGTCTTTGATATTATTTAATGATTTTGTAGGTATAGGGTTAGGAACAATCATTATGGCAATATGCAATGGAGCATTGATACAATTTTTTCGTACAAAAGTTTTAAGTCATTTTATTTATATACCAAGATTTAAAAAATTATCATATTATTTAAACAATGCATAAAGGAGGAAAAGTTATGGGATTTAAAGAAGGATTTTTATGGGGTGGTGCAACAGCTGCCAATCAAGTTGAAGGTGGTATTTTCGAAGGTGGACGTGGTTTAGCTAATGTCGATTTGATGCCGTATGGTCAAGATCGATATGCTATTGGAACAGGAGAAAAATGGATTAATCATATTGACAATCACTATTTTCCAAGTCATCAAGCTGTTGATTTTTATCATCATTATAAAGAAGATATTGCATTAATGGCAGAAATGGGATTTAAAGTTTTTAGAATATCCATTGCATGGACACGCATTTTTCCACATGGTGATGAAGAATCACCTAATGAAGAAGGATTAAAATTTTATGAAGATGTATTTAAAGAGTGTCATAAATATCATATTGAACCATTAGTGACAATAAATCATTTTGATTGTCCTATGTATTTGATCAACAAATATGGAGGATGGAGAGATAGAAGAATGATTGATTGTTATGTTAAATTAGCAAAGGTTCTATTGATAAGATATAAACATTTTGTAAAATATTGGCTAACTTTTAATGAAATCAATATGATACTTCATTTTCCGTTTGTTGCAGCAGGACTAAGATTTAAGGATGATGAAAATAAAATACAGGCTATGATTACCTGTGCGCATCATGAATTAGTTGCTAGTGCACTCGTCACAAAACTGGCTCATGAGATTAATCCACAAAATCAAATTGGATGCATGTTAGCAGCAGGGTCTTATTATCCAGCAACATGTAAACCTGAAGATTATTGGAAAGCTATATGTGATAATCGAGAAAGCTATATGTTTATTGATGTTCAATCAAGAGGCTATTATCCTCCATATGCTTTAAAATGGATAGAAAAGAATCAAGCTACCATTCCATTTATGAATGATGATAAGAATTTATTGATGGAAAATACTGTTGATTTTATAAGTTTTTCATATTATTCATCAAGAGTTTCTAGTTCGACTCCTGATAGTAGCTGTCAAACTGAAAGTAATATATTTGCATCTGTTATAAATCCATATTTGAAATCGAGTGAATGGGGATGGCAAATTGATCCTTTAGGTTTAAGAATTACTATGAATGAACTTTATGATCGTTATCAAAAACCATTATTTATTGTTGAAAATGGTTTGGGAGCTAAAGATATTGTAGAAGAAGATGGAACAATTCAAGATGATTATCGCATTCATTATTTAAGAGAACATATTAAAGCGATGAAAGATGCTGTTGACAAAGATGGTGTTGATTTAATGGGATACACAACATGGGGATGTATAGATTTGATTTCCAATGGGACTGGTGAAATGGAAAAAAGATATGGATTTATATATGTAGATAGAGATAACAGGGGAAAGGGAACGTTCAAAAGGTTAAAGAAAAAATCGTTTGAATGGTATAAAAAAGTCATTGCTACAAATGGGGAATTATTATAAAAAAACATGTCACTAGTACATGTTTTTTAATTATATAAAATACTTTGATAATATTCTTTTGTCTTTTGTTCAAAAGATTGATTCATATCCATTTGTTTTTCAATGATTTGTGATTCCATCTGTTGAATTTGATCTTCTTGAGGAGCATGGTCACTGGCAATGACGCTCACTGTAGATATTGTTGCTTGAGGAAATTGTTCTTGGAGATGACGAATCATTTCATTGATTTGATTTTGAATTGTACTTTTAACATCATTGAGTAAATTATCAATAATCAGTAAAATCATATGTATAAAAGGATAATCCTTATCCACCACAACATAAGCACCTAATGCTTGTTGGTGATTCATAGAATTTAATGGGAATTGTTGTGTCATGTCCATTTTTTCAACAAAGTATAATGGGCTATAAAAAACGTGGTCTTCTTTTCGTGTTAAAAATGGTTGATCTTGATCTGGCTGAAGAAATAATATGTCTTTATATAATGAAAAAATAACATTATCATTATAGATAGGTGTTAACTGTTTAAAATCCTCTATTCCTTTGGATAGAGTTGTATACATATCATTGTTGTATTTCATTTTTTCAACATAATCATGTATATCTTCTTGAGAAATCATATCAAGATATTCATAAAGTCTTTTCATAACCTCACCTCAATCATGGAGTATAGCATAAATATATCGTATAGAAAAGAAAAAGTCTTATTGAAATAAAAAAAGGGTTGACTTTAAACCTTACTTTAGCGTTATGATATAGTACGAGGAGGTTTTACAATGAAAACAAAAAAATTAACATTTGGAGCTATGTGTTTAGCTATATCTTTATTATTACCACAAGTCTTTCATATCATTGGTATGCAACAGGCTGGTTCTGTTTTTCTTCCAATGCATTTACCTGTTTTTATTGGTGGAATGTTACTTGGACCTATCTATGGCTTATTTTTAGGAATCTTTGCTCCTTTGACAAGCTTTGTTGTGACAGGAATGCCTTCTGCTGATCGTGTCTTGTTTATGATGAGTGAACTGGCAACTTATGGGACAGTCAGTGGTCTGTTGTTTCATCAGTTCCATTTCTCTAAACAGAAATTTGGTTCTTTGTCTGCCTTAGTTCTTTCCATGATTGCTGGAAGGGTTATCTATGGTATTGTGATTTCTATAGCAACATACATTTTTGGCATTCCTCTTGGTGGTATTCCAGCTGTCATTGCAGCAACAACAACGGGTATTCCAGGTATTATTATTCAATTGATTTTTGTACCAACTATTGTCATGGCGATTGTTAAGGGAGGATATTTTGATGAAGTTGCAGCAACTGCAAAAAAAGCTTAATGAAGAAGGATTATCATTAATTGCTGATAGACAGGGAGAACTCTATACATCAAAGCTTCATGGCATAGGACCTATTATAAATCCTATGAAGGAAGATATATATTATTTTGAAGATGCAATCGTAGTTGATAAAGTCATTGGAAAAGCAACTGCAATGTTACTGATTTTATCAAAAGTGAAATACATTTATGCCTATGTCTTAAGTGAAAAAGCCAAAGAAATATTGGAATATTATCATATCAGTTATGATTGTGAAAAAGTTGTTCCTTATATTATCAATAGAACACATGATGGTATGTGTCCTATGGAAAAGACTGTTTATGATATGAATGATTTAGATGAAGCTTTTATAGCTTTAAAACATAAACAAAGTGAATTAATGAAACAATAATGTAAAAGCATCCCATTTGGATGCTTTTTTCATATAGACGACATCACTCATAGTAAGCTTTCACGTCATGATAATCATCCTTTGTGAATAATATCGTATAAAATGATTTCAGACAAAACATATCTATTATATAATAGAAATATAAAGGAGTTGTTTCATATGAAAAATAAATATGACTATCCTCGTCCACAATTATATCGAGAAAGCTTTCAATCATTAGATGGAGAATGGTTATTAAACCAGCAGACTATCCAAGTTCCTTATCCACCACAAGCTCCTTTGTCTTGTTATCAAGGGGAAATTGGTGAACATCTTCATTATCAAAAGACATTTATATTAGATGATCATATGTTTGGAAAAGAAAAAAGTATTCATTTGCATTTTGGTGCTGTGGATCAAATCGCAAAAGTCTTTATAAACCATCAGTGTGTAGGAGAACATCAAGGTGGCTATTTACCATTCTGGTTTGACATTACATCGTTTATTCAAGATGGAGAAAACCTTTTAGAAGTTCAAGTCACTGATCAGCTATCTGATCTTTATCCTTATGGCAAACAAAAGAAAAAATCAGGTGGTATGTGGTACACACCAGTATCAGGCATTTGGCAATCTGTCTGGCTTGAAGCTGTACAATCACATTACATACAGGATTTAAAAATAACCCCATCTTTAGATCAGATACATCTTCATATTGAAACAACAGCTGATTACTATCAAGTCAGTATTGTCGCAGATGAATTATTTTTAAAAGAAATATTTCATGATAAAGATATTGATATAGACATACCATCTTCATATCGTCATTTATGGACTACAGAAAATCCATATCTATATAGAATATTTATAGATACGGATAATGATCATGTAGAAAGTTATTTTGCTTTAAGAACAGTAGAGGTTAAAAATCAGGATATTCTATTAAATGGAAAGCCTATATTTATACATGGTGTTTTAGATCAGGGGTACTTCCATGATGGATTATATTTGCCTCATCAAATGAATGAGTATGAAAAAGATATTTTAAGAATGAAAGAATTAGGATTTAATTGTCTAAGAAAACATATTAAAGTTGAACCTGAAGCATTTTACTTTGCTTGTGATCAACTTGGAATGTTAGTCATACAAGATCATGTTAATAATGGACAATATCATTATATCAGAGATACAGTTTTACCAAACTTAGGGTTCAAATATCGCTTGGATCATGTAAGAGGGAAACAACTTCAAAAATATATATATCAAAAACATATGTTGGACACATTGAAACATTTATATAATCATCCTTGTATTATTGGATATACTATTTTTAATGAAGGATGGGGTCAAATTCAAGCTGATAACATGTATCAATTATGTCAAGACTATGATTCATCTCGTTTCTATGATGCCACTTCTGGCTGGTTTCATCAAAAATTAAGTGATGTTCAAAGTGAACATGTTTATTTTAGAAACAAGGTATTAAAAAATAAACAAAATCGACCTATATTATTAAGTGAATGTGGTGGTTATACAAGAATTGTCGATCAGCATGTCTATTCTTCTCGTCATTATGGTTATGGAACAACCCATAGTGAAGAAGAATTAACGGATCAGATGATAAAAATGTATGAAGAAATGGTGTTACCATCTATTGATCATGGCTTATGTGGATGTATTTATACACAATTATCGGATATAGAAGATGAAATCAATGGTTTATATACATATGATCGTCAAGTATGTAAAGTCAATAAACAGCGTTTATTGAAGCTACAAAAACAAATTCAAAAAGCATTTGAGGAAAAGAAAAGAATATAATGATGTTTATTCATTATATTCTGATACATTTTCCTTTTTTTCATTTTGAATATAATATTGAGTATCTTTGATAATATCTGCGAGTGTGATGCTTTTCAATTCATTTTCTAAAGCTTTTTGAACCTGTATTAATTTGTTATCCAATATATGATGAATATTTCTACCTACTGGGCATTGTGGATTAGGGTTTTCATGAAAATGAAATAATTCACCATTTTCAATACAGTCAACAGCATGATAAATATCTAAAAATGTAATATCTTTTGGATCTTTAGCTATTGAGGCACCTCCACTACCACGTTGCACATGAACAAGACCAGCATTTCGTAACTGAGATAATATTTTTCTAATAATCACTGGATTTACATTGACACTTTCAGCTAAAAAATCACTTGTTATTTTGGTATCTTTTTCAAAAGTGTCGATACAAGAAAAAATATGTACAGCAATAGTAAAACGACTTGAAATTTGCATATCTACTCCCTCTTTCTTTTCTGTTTTGATTATATAGGGCATTTGATGTAATGTCAATGTTTACAATTACAATATTTGTTCCATCATGATTTTTAAAGGCGTCATACCACATTTTTCATAGAATTTCATTGCTGATTCATTTAAACACCAGACATTTAACGTCACATGATAATAATGTTGCGTTTTCGCATAGTTTAAAACATATTCATAAAGCTGTTTTCCAATATGCTGACCACGATATTTTTCATCTACACATAAATCATCAATATAAAGTGTTTTTTTATTTTCATAATGATGTTGTTCTATACAAAAGACGTATCCAAGTATTTGATGAAGATGATCTTCATAAACAAAGATCGGTCTTGTATCATCTTGTATGACTTGGATAAGTTGTTCATCTGTATATTTTTTACTTCCATGTTGGAATAAATCAGGTCGTTCATCAGCGTGTACATTATTAACTTGAAATAATAAATGATTAAGACTTGCTAAGTCTTGTATTGTTGCTTCTCTAATCATAAAAATCCTCCAATCTTTATTTCTATTTGTCAATATGATATTATGATTATTAATAAAAATCAAGGAGGTATCATATGTTACATCAAGGAACAAAGCGATTAAAGAGTCAACGTTTTATTTTACGTCCATTTCAAAAAGATGATGCCAAAGCAATGTTTGAACGTTGGGCAAGTGATGAAGAAGTGACACATTTTTTAACTTGGAAACCACATCAGAATATTCAAGTCACACAACAGATTTTAGACGATTGGATTAAACAATATCAGAATTTGAATTATTATAATTGGGCTATTATTATCAAGGATTATGATCATTTACCTGTTGGCAATATATCAGTTGTAGAAGTGAATGAGAAAACTCATTTAGCTGTTATTGGATATTGTCTTTCACGCCAATATTGGCATCAGGGAGTCATGAGTGAGGTTCTGGATAGAGTCATTGATTTTCTTTTCAATGAAGTAGGCTTTGAATGTATTCAATCTCATCATGATCCTTTAAATCCACATTCTGGACAAGTAATGTTGAAATGTGGAATGACATATGAAGGAACTTTGAGACATAGTGACTGGAATAATCAAGGGATTGTAGATGCATGTTATTATTCCATTTTAAAAGATGAGTATAAAAATAAAGGTTAGACTTTCTTTTTATATATATTTTAAATATGAAGTAAACTTCATATTTCTATTGTATAATTATAAATAAGAATATATAATATATATGAAGTAAACTTCATATTGGAGGTGCTTATGAAAACAAGAGTTAAAGAATTTAGACTTCAAAAGGGAATGACACAACAGCAGTTAGCAAAGATGGTTCATGTTTCCAATAGAACCATTATTTCCATTGAAAAAGGACAATATAACCCATCACTTATGCTGGCATATCGTCTTTCTCAAGTCTTTCATGTTTCCATTGAAGAATTATGTTGTTTAGAAGATAATTTAAAGGAGGAAGAATCTCATGATCAAAAATAAAAGAAATTTTTTCATAGCTATTATCATGACGCTATTATCTTTTGTTGCCTTCATTATTTATATGAAGACTAATGAATATCGTTATTTCATAACCATGCTAGTAGGTATATTTTATGCAATGATACAATATTATCAGGCATTTTCTACAAGCATCTTTGAAGAATTGAAGATATATAATGATGAAAGAGATGATTTCATTATCATGAAAACAAGTCATCTTCTTTTAAGAATAATGAATTATATTTTATTTATAATGGTTTTTATTTTTTTAATGAGTTATGCGTTATTTGGTATTAGCACATTGCTGATTATATCTTTAACATTGATTGGAATATTAGTCTTTATATTTTTAGGGACACTGTTTATCAATATTTATTTAGAAAAAAGAAATTAAAAACACAGAAATACTACTTCTGTGTATAAATATGATGATTTTCATATAAATGAATATGTGCCGGTAAAGAATGATTAAGGACTCTTTTGACATTGACACCATCAGAATTTTCATAAAATTGTTTAGCTAAATGATAAGGAATACCACCCATCATTTTACGTTGAATCAAGCGTTTCTTTAGCTCTTGAATAGGAGCTTCAATAAAAAGAGAATCGTCAAATAAAGTGTGAATATCTTTCCATTTCTCTTCATTGAGCAATAAGTAATTACCTTCTAAAAGAACTATTTTTTGACAGATATGAATTTGATCTTCAACAGGATTATGCAAAACTCTGTCATATATAGGAAAATCAATATCATTTGTTTGCATATCTTTTATCTTATTAATGAGTCTATCCACATCAAAAGTTTCTGGACAACCTTTGACATCTTTCATGCATATTTTTTGTTGATCTTTAATGATATAATGCGTATCCAAATAATCTTGATAACGATGAAAGCCATCCATGCCTAAAGCCTGTAAAGGTGTCACATTAGAAATATTTTGTGATAAATATTCAAGAAATAGTGAAAGTGTTGTTTTTCCAGTTCCAGGCGAAGCAGCTAAAAGAATCAATAATCTTTGATTCTTTTCTTTTTGCATTTGTGTCCATTTTTTCAATAAAGGAATAAATATATTTTGAATGTTCTGTTCATCAAATTGAGCCTTTATAAGATGTCCATTGACATTAAGTTCATAAGTTTTCATAAGTCCTCCTAAGGAATAATAATTTTTCTTCTCTTTTTATGACAAGTTTTTTCATAGAGTAAAGATTGTATATTCATCTTGATGAGTTCATTACGACGAAAAGATAATGAATGGATTGTCTGTTTTTGAATATCAAAACAATAAAGTTTTGTGACACAATTGATAAAAAGATAATGATAGAAATCATGAGGAACATCTTTTTGGATTAAAAATGTTTTTAAGTTTTCTTGAGATAAATTATGACAGTGAGAAAAAATATAAAGTCCATTATGCAAATATCTTTCATACTTTTTACACTTGATAAGTTTACGCTCAATAGCATCATCTATTTTTTCAAAAACAAAAGAAATGTTTTGATCATCATGATCAAAGGGTGTCATATCCAATGTTTTATATAAAGTTTTTTTCATATCAGCAACCGCTTCTTCAGGTGTTAAAGCCTGAGTGACTTCTATGCCATGATGATAAAGAGGAATACGCAAATCAGGACGATCTGATAATAAGATGTCTTTTTCATCAATATCAAAGAAAGTAGCTAATGTTAATGCAGCATATTTTTCAAAATAATTTTTACTATAAGTTTCACTCATTTGGACACCATCCTTTCTTCTATTATCTCATAGAATACAGGAAAACTCTAGAATCTATGCTATAATAAAAAAAGATTGGAGATAAAAATATGTGTGGAAGATATTATTTAATTAAAAGGATATATGAAGTTTTAAAAGATATGGAGATGGATGTTGCTTCATCATTACAAGTGATAGGAGATTGTAGACCTCATCAGATGTTGCCAGTCATCATTCAAGAAGGAAATCATTGTCAGATAAAAATGATGCAATGGGGCTATACAATCAATTCAAAACTGATTATTAATGCCCGTAGTGAAACGATTTTAGATAAGACATTATTTCGAGAAGATATTCAAAATCGTCGTTGTCTTATTATAGCGAAAGGATTTTATGAGTGGGATATTCATAAACATCAGATATCTTTTGAACCAATGGAAGATATTTTATTGATGGCAGGCTGTTATAATAAACAAGGAGAATTTGTTATTATAACAAAAGAGGCTAATGATGTGATGCAACCTGTTCATTCACGTATGCCAGTTATGTTATCACCTCATCAAATCAATAGTTGGTTTGATCAACAAAGCTATCAAAAATATCTTCAGTGTGAAATACCTTTTCATATTGTATCAGGCATCTTACAGCAATCTTTATTTTAAGCAAATGGATTGCATTTTCATAGTAGAGGTATTATGATGAAACAAAGGAGTGAAGGATAGATGTTAGAAGTTGGAACAAAGGCCCCAGATTTTACTTTATTAAATCAAAATGGTGAAGAAATATCATTAAGTCAATATCGAGGACAGAAGGTTATTTTATATTTTTATCCAAAAGATAATACACCTGGATGTACAAAACAGGCTTGTGGATTTGCACAATTATATCCTGATTTTGTCAAAAAAGGAGCTGTTATTTTAGGTGTCAGTAAAGACAGTGTCAAATCTCATAAAAAGTTTGAAGAAAAATATCAGTTACCATTTACATTGTTATCAGATCCAGACTTAGTAGCTATACAAGCTTATGATGTATGGAAAGAAAAAAATATGTATGGTAAAAAAGTTATGGGAGTTGTTAGAACAACATATTTGATTAATGAAGAAGGGATTATCGAAAAGGCATATACAAAAGTCAAGGCTGCTCAAAATCCAAATGATATGTTAGAAGTTTTAAACGCATCTTTATAGATGTGTTTTTTTGTTATAGACTAGAAACAAGACTTGAATTTCTTTATAATAAAGCATATAAGGGGAGGAAGACAAATGATTCGATTAATTGCGACGGATATGGATGGCACTTTTTTAGATTCACAAAAAAAGTTTGATAAATCTTTTATAGATTTGTTTTATCAAATGAAAGAGAAAAATATAAAGTTTGTTATAGCGAGTGGGAATCAATATTATCGCTTATATCAAAAATTTTTACCTCTTAGTGATCAGATGTATTTCATTGCTGAAAATGGAAGTTATATTGCGAAAGGAACAACAGAATTGCATTGTGATGTGATTTCATATCAAAAAGTGAAAGAAATGGTACATATTTTATCACAATACCAACGTATTTTTATCATTTTATGTGGGAGAAAAGGTGCTTATATTTTAAAAGATTATTTTGCATATAAAAATGAAGTTAAAAAATATTATTGTGCTTATTCATTTATAGATTCTTATGATGAGATTCATGATGATATTATGAAGATTGCCATCTATGATAAAGAACAGCATATTCAAGATTTATTAGATGAGATTCGTCAACAGCTACCAGATGGCGTTAAGATTGTTACATCAGGAAATGAATGGATGGATATTCAAAATCAGCACATGCATAAAGGGGTAGGTATCAAATTTTTACAGGATACATACCAGATTAATCCAGATGAATGTGCAGCCTTTGGAGATCAAATGAACGATTATGAAATGTTGCAGGAAGTCAAATATGCTTATGCCATGTCAAATGCAGTAGAACCTATTAAAAATATTGCTTATGAGGTCATTGGATCAAATGATGAGCAAGCTGTGCTCAAAAAGATTCATGATATTTTAAAAGAAACTGAGGGAAAGATGATTTCTGGCATATGCTAGATGGCAAATTTTGTAGTGAAGCATGGGATTGTGTCAGTCGTTATATTTATGCTGGACTTCAGGGTGGTTCTATTATGAAAGATTGGATGAGACATGAAAATGAAATGATTGCCTGTTGTAATGATGGGACTAGACCAGTTATTTTTAAAATAGAAAGAATAGATGAATAAGCACTCTGTAGTGCTTATTTTCATAATATGAAAGGGTTTTTAACGATAAATATTTGGTATTTGATTTTGAAAGTATTATAATGATAGTAATAGAAAAGGAGGTTGGTTTATATGTTTAGTCTTTTTGATATTAATCATCATTTACAGAAATTGACTTTAAAAAGAATCAAGCAAATGTGTACTTCTAATAAAACTGACATTGATGATCAAAATCTCAAAGTCATTTTAAAAATTATTAAAGATAATCCACATGCTGTAATTGATGAAGATTATCATCCTTTGTTATTGGTAGAGATTAGTAAAGAAACCAACCTAGAGGTTTCCAACCGATTTAAGCCAATATTAGAAAACTATATAATGCGTGAAATTAAGTAGGATATTAAGCTCAGAAATGAGCTTTTTTCTTTTGGCTTAAAAGCAATAATTCATTATATTATTTATTCTAAAGGTTTCTGGTAAAATTGTCCTTTAATATCTTTTGAACAAATAATGTTGATAAAAACAGAAGAATCAAGTTTTTTACATAGATGACTGACATGTCTAACTTCATCAGCACCTATGACAGTATATAAAATAGTTTTTTGTTCGTGTGAATAACATCCTTCTCCTTGAATTAATGTAACGCCATGATGTGTTTGTTCCATTAATTTTTGACTTAAAAGATTAGGCTTTTGTGTAATGATAATAAGAGTAATCTTATGATCCTTTTGGTGAAACTTTTCAATGATCTGAGTCGAAACAAATTGAAAAATAATAGAATACATTGCAGCTTCAAAGCCAAATAGAAATCCAGCAATAATCAATATCAGCATATTAAAAATAAAAATGAAATTCCATGATGGCTTTTTAAGTTTATATGATAGATAGATGGCTACAAAGTCTGTCCCACCACTAGAAGCACCACCATATAAAGCAATCACAATAGCGATACCATTCATAATACCTCCAAATACAGAGACAAGTAATGAATCATAAGTTATAGGTGTACTTGGAATTATATCAACAAGAAAAGAATTAAAAATGATCATTAAAATAGAATAGCCTGTGAATTTTTTACCTATAAAATAAAAGCCAATAAGAGCAGGAAATACATTTAAAGATATATTGATAATAAAGTAAGGAATATTAATTTCAAAGAATTGATAAAAGGTTCTTTGCAACAATAAGGATAATCCATTAAAACCGCTTGGAATGAGACCAACAGCATTGACAAAAGTTTTAATATTAAAAGACATTATAAGTGATGCAAACAAAACACATAGAAAACAAAAAAGATGTTTTTTTAGAAAGTTATACATTTTATTGATTTAAATATTTTTTAGGGATTGGACATACGTATTCTTGATTTTGAGTACGTTTTTTTTGTTCATGTTTTGCTTGCAAAATAATATTTGTGTCTTCAAATAAACGAATGCATGTTTGATAAAGTACTTCACTGGCATATAACATCCCCTTAATCGCATAACTAGATGTCCCTTGTGCGACTTGAATCCAAGAATGAGGTTGTGTTCCTAAACAAAAACAGGCGCAATGAAGTTGGATAAGAGGAACTATTTGACTCACATCACCCATGTCTGAAGAAGCAGTTTCAATAACATCTTGTGGAGAATAGGGAAGAATAAAGTCTCCGTATGGATGATCTTGACATAATTTTTGTCTGTCATCTAATTGAAAAGCGGGGATTAATCCTAAATCTTGATACCAATCATCACCAATGATTTTACGATAATTATTAATATATTGTTTTTCTTCAGTGTTATATTGAGGTAAAGGAACCGTCTGCATAACATTATAAACAAGAGTTGCTAAAGTATCATTAGGAATAACATTGCTGACGGCTTTATCGAAAACAATATCAACAGTTGTATCAGTCATAAGAGCAGCACCCTTTGCAATATTTGAGACTCTTTCAAAAAGTTTTTGAACACTTTGATTATTTCGACTACGAATGAGATAGAGAACTTCAGCTTCTGATTGAACAACATTTGGAGATATTCCACCAGTATTTGTTATAGCGTAATGAATACGATCTGTCATCTCCATATGCTCTCTTAAATAATTAACTCCAATATCCATAAGTTCAACAGCATCTAGGGCACTTCTTCCTTTTTCAGGAGCCGCACCAGCATGACTACTTAATCCATGGAAACGAAAGTAATATTGACAATTAGCTAGCATGCTTCCCACCATAACAGTGTTCATAGTACTTGGATGCCATGTTAAAGCAACATCAATTTGATCAAAAACACCAGCTCCGGCTAAATAAGTTTTACCAGCTCCATTTTCTTCAGCTGGACAACCAAAAATAACGATTGATCCACAATCAGGATGAAGGTCAATATATTCTTTTATTAATAGAGCTGAGCCCACTATACCTGTTCCTATTAAATGATGCCCACAACCATGACCATTATGTGTTTCCTCTCTAGGACAATATTTTAAATAATCAGCTTTTTGACTTAGACCACTTAATGCATCGTATTCAGCCAATAAGCCAATAACTGGTTTTTGGTGACCATAAGTAGCTTTAAACGCAGTCGCTATACCAGCAATATTTTTCTCTATTTTAAAACCATATGAAGCTAAAGTTCTTGTCAATAATTTAACGGTCTGAAATTCCTGATAACCTATTTCAGAAAAAGACCAAATTTGAGAATTGATAGACTGTAATAAATGTTTATATTGGTGAATACTCATAGAATCAACCTCCTATATTAAAAAGAAATAAACAAGTAAAGGAATAGTAATAACGGAAAGCAATGTAGAAATAAAAATTGTTTGTACAGCTAATTGTTCATTTTGATGATAAGTTTTAGCATATAATGCTGCACTGTTTGCTACAGGCATAGCCAATATAATTAATGCAATACCTTTAACAATATTATTCTGAATGAATTGAAATAAAGGCATAAAACAAATTGGTAATATAAAGTTAATAAAGATACAAAATAGATAAACACGGCCTTCAAATAACATTTGTTTAAGATGATATTGTGACATAGTAAGACCAATTATGAACATGGATAATGGAGTTGTCATATTTCCAATATTTGTACAAAAGTTAGCAATAGGCGAAGGAATGGTAATTGAGAAGGCATATATGAATAAAGCTAATAAGGAGGAAATAATACCTGGAGTTATTATTTTTTGAAAAGAAAAATGAAATTCATGCTTATTTTGATAGTTCATCATAAATATACCAATAGAAAATAAAGAAATATTAAAACCGATATTAATAATAGCAGTATATAGTAAAGCACCTTGTCCATAAATAGATTGAATTAAAGGAAAACCCATAAAACCCACATTAGGGTAACTTATCATAAACATATGTAAGGATGCATCTTTTTGGATATGGAATACTTTGATGATAATATAGGCAATAATAGGTAATAGAATAACTAATAAAAAACTAGCATAGAGAATATCTAAAATAGGCAATTGATCAAAATGAGATGTTGTTACAGAAGATAAAATCAAAAAAGGCATAGTGATATTCAAAACAAATTTTGTTAAATCATTAGAAAAATGATGATGAAAAAGGTGGCATTTACCAATGACAAATCCTAAACAGATCATCATTAATAATTGAAGCAATTGTAAGCAAATGATAGTTATACTCATATACGTAATTCCCAATCAACATATTGAAGAATCAATGCCATAGCAACTTGAAACCCAATAGGAATACTGTTAATGTCAATCCATTCATGATAAGTATGAGCATCACCGCCAATAATTGTTCCTATCGTATTTGCACAAATACCATATGATAGTGGGATATTGGAATCAGTAGAATTTTCACATAAAATAATATTCTTTTTATAAAAATGTTGAATTATATTAAGATTTCTACTTGTAAATTTTCTCATTTTTTCTTGTGATAAAGGTCCATTACCAGGACGCTCTCCTAATACTTTGATTTGAATATCAATATGTTTATCATTTATATTATTAATGATTTTTTGAAACGATTGTTCCATAATATTTAGGCATTGTTGACTTGATGAACGAAATTCATATGTTACAGAGGCATGATTAGCAATAACATTAATAGCACTTCCACCTTCTATTTTTCCAAAATTAAAAGTTGTTTTTGCTTCAGTTGGTAAAGAAATTTGATTTAATTGTGTAATAATCTTTGCAATCCAGGCAATTGCGTTTTCTTGACCAAAATTAACATAAGAATGCCCTCCATGTGTTTTTACATCAATCTGATAACGTTTTGAGCCAACTGCACAATAAGTACATTCATTTAGATAGCCATCCAAAGAAATAAATTCCTTAATCTTTGAATGATATTTTTCTATAATCTGACGGCAACCCATAGAATTACCTAATCCTTCTTCTCCTGAATTGATGACAAATAAGATTTGATATTTTGGTTGAAGTCTCATCTTGATAATATATTGTATGGTCATTAACATATTGACCATATTAGCCGTATCATCTCCAATACCAGGAGCAAAAAGTTTGTTATCAACTTGTTTGACTTGAATATTCTGAATATCAGGAAAAGCAATATCATTATGAGCCATAATAATGATTAATGTTTCATTATTTTCCCCATTAATTGGACAAATAACATTATTAACATTATCCATATAAGCATTCGCACCTATTGATTGCAGCCAATTCAAGCAAAAAGTAGCACGTTTTTTTTCATGAAAAGTAGGTGAAGGAATTTCTGTCAGTGTTTTTAATAATTGAATATTCTCTTCAAGATGTTGTTGAACATATTTTATTTCATTATGTGTTAAATAATCCATAAGCGACTCCTTATTGAATTTCTGTTTTAGCTAATTGATCATACAATGCAATGTGATTTCTATGACAAAGTATATAAATAATCATAACGAAAGATAAAATAAAAACGAAAGTGTTTATATAAGGTGTTAATGAAATGGAAGAAAATAAAGAGATAAACTGAATGATTAAAGATGTAAGAGAAGTTAAGCAAACCATATATATACATTGTCTAATACATAATGATGAAAAAGATGAGTAACAAATTTTATATTTCATAATTTTCTTTCCGATCGTTTGTCCATGAAAGAAATATGGGATAACTAGAAAATATAGGATTAATGCAAATATACTTAATAAGAGTAAAATAGAAGATATAGGTTTAGAAAATAACGTGATATCTTGAGATATTTGATGAAATTGATAATAAGTAGTAAGAGAAATAGGAATTGTAGATAAAAGTGTACCTAAATATAAATCAATCATATAGGCAATAGCTCTTTTTATAAGTGATATATTATTCATTTTTTTGTTCCTCCTGTGAAAAAAGGCATGCTTTTCATGCCTTTTGTTTTATTGTTTTGTGGCAAGCTGTTCATTATCGTATTCTTGTTTATCTTGCATTTTAAAGAATGGATAGTAGATAGCCATACTCACAAGAATAAGAACAATTTGTAAAACAGCACCTTGCCAACCACATAATAAGAATCCTGAAATAATAGGTGGAGTTGTCCATGGAACTTCGACACCAATACTTACTGGAACTAATCCAAAGAATGTGGCAGCATAAGTTACTATAGCAACAGCAATATTAGCAACAATAAATGGAATAGCCATAATTGGATTGAGAACAATTGGTAATCCAAAGACAATTGGCTCATTAATATTGAATAAAGCAGGGACAATAGATAATTTTCCTAATGCTTTATATTGAGATGATTTAGCTGTGAGAAGAATAACAATAGCTAAACCTAAAGTTGCAGCAGTTCCTCCGATTTTGACAAAGTTAGCAATAAATTGATAATTAACAATATTAGTAGCAGCTTGTCCTAGTTCAAGTGCAGCAGCATTTTCTGCAGAGAGTGATCTCCAAATTGGATTCATAACAGCAGAAACAATAGAAGAACCATGTAAACCAAAACACCATAAAATAGCTTCAATGAATAAAACAATACAAGTTGCTGGTAAAGTACTACCAAGAGATTGTAAAGGTTGTTGTAACATTGTAAAGATAAAGTTTTGTGCACTACCAAAATCAGTATTTACAAAAATTAAACGAATAATATTAAAGATAATAAAGATAAAAGCAACTGGAATTAAAGCTTCAAATGGCTTAGCTACGTTTTGTGGAACAGCATCAGGAAGTTTGATTGTCCATCCTCTCTTTAAGATAAAACGATATATTTCAACTGCTAAACAAGATGAAATAATAGCTAAAAACAAACCAGAAGCACCGAAATTATCAATTGGTAAACCTTTAGCATTGTCTGCATCTACAATCAAAGGAGTTAACATAAAATAAGAGACGAAAGCAACGATGATAGATTCACGACTTCCTATTTGATAGTGATTTGCTAAAGACTTAGCAATCCCTACGACAACATATAGTGACATGAGTCCATAACTGATACGATATGGAAACATAAAGATATCATTCCAATTTTCTCCTAATATACCTGCCATAAACTCTTCATAACCATTTATTGGAATGCTTGTAAGTAGTAGGAATATAGATCCTACAATAATAATTGGCATAACACCGAAAAAGCCTTCTTTAATAGCTGTCAAATATCTATTACTACTAATTTTCATAGCAATAGGGACAAGCTTTTCGTTCATTTTTTCAAACACATTATTCATTTTTTTACCCTCTTTCCTTAATCGAATTTTGTTTGACCATTTGTTTCAATGACTTTCTTATACCAATAAAAAGATTTCTTTAAGTAACGTTTTAATGTTCCTTTTCCTTCATCATCTTTATCAACATAAATAAAACCATAACGTTTTCTCATTTCACCTGTTCCTACTGAAACAATATCAATAGGTCCCCAACAAGTATATCCAATCACATCTACATCATCTTCTTCAATAGCCTTTTTCAAAGCTTCAATATGACTTGCTAAATATTCAATACGATAATCATCTTGAATAGAGCCATCTTCTTCAATATGATCAATAGCTCCTAAACCATTTTCAACAACGAATAAAGGTAATTGATAGCGATCATACAGCTCATTTAATGCAACTCTAAGTCCGGTTGGGTCGATTGGCCAATCCCAATCATTACGTTGAAGATATGGATTAGAACGTTCAACAATAAGTTCCTTACCATCAGGACTTGAAGC
>NZ_NFLJ01000027.1 GCF_002160865.1 Massiliimicrobium timonense | reverse complement strand
CTTTTTTAAACACTTTAGTGCACATACTAATGGACTCATGAGAAATAAAAAAATTTTTTAATAACTCATTTTTATCAACTGAGCATACTTTATCTTTAGTAAATACATTTTCAAAATACGATGATGTATTTATTCCATCCCACAAATTCATGTTATATAAAATTAAATCTGGTTGTTCTTTTTCAATGATTTTTTTCAATATAGTTATTGTATTTATAGCCAAACTATCGTCCGAATCACAATTTATAATATATTTCCCTTGTGCTTTTTTAAAACCATACCTTCTAGATAAAAACAACCCTTGATTTTTGTTGTGAAAGACACGAAATAAATGTGGATGTTCTTTTTTATAATGGTCACAGATAAGTCCACTTCGATCCGTGGAGCCATCATTGATTAATAGAATTTCTACATCATTAGTATTTTCTTCTAGCTGAGGGAGAATACTTCCTATACACGCATTTAAATAATTTTCTACATTATAAACTGGTATTATTATACTGAATAGCATATTAATTATCCTTTCATTATTGTATTTTTAATTAATTGTTTTAATAGATAGTATCTTAGATATAGAAATCCACTTACACCCTTTAAATCCCATTTCTTTACAGTAGTATATAATACAGGGAATTGGTCTTTATAATCTTTTGCTAAGCTAATCAGATCTAAAACATAATTATAATTAAGTGATTTTCCATCTGACATGTGCCATACATTCAATGGAATGACATAGATTTTGTCTCCATGGTTTAATACTTTTAAACAATACTCAACCGCATACAAATGCCAACTTTCTCTCTCAGTAAACATATTTTTATTAAAATAATCTTTTTTGATAATAAACATACATTCGTCCAACGTTTGAACTTCTTCCGGACTATGTATAGGATTTCCTGCCTTTTCTTTCTTGCTTCCATGAACAATGTTAGTTAAGATTTCTCGCTCTCCATTTTTACCTTTTTTTGCTCCTGCAACACCAACAATTCCAAAATCATCTAAATTATTTACATATTCAATAATATTTGATAACGAATGTTTATCTTGAAAACGAATATCCGGATGCATAAATATTAACAAATCACCTTTTGCATTTTTTGCATATTTATTATAAGCATAACTTGCTGAGTTAAATTCTTGATCATAATTATAAATTGGAATTAATTCAATTTTTTTAAAATCTTGATTATTAAGACTATCTAAAAATCCTTTATAAATAGATTCATTATTAATTATCATAATAATCGATATTGTTTCAATCATCATTTAGTTCTCCCTTTTATAACACTTGGTTATTATAATTTATTTAATAGAACTTTTATTCTAAATGTTAAATTTAGACCTTTATCATAAAAGTCAAACTTTTTTTTATCAAAGAAATACTTTTTATTTTTTTTTGCGTTGATTATTTTATTAATAACTTCTAGATATTCAGGTACGATAAACTTTTCATATCCTGCTAACAATTCAGACATTTGAGTTTTTAAATCATAATCAAAAATATAAGTGTTTGCTCTTTTAATTTTAGAAGATAGCGCATTACTTAATCCTACTGTATTATTACCATGTTGACGATAATTCATATGTGGATTTTTATCTACAAAAACCTCACCGCCAAGTGATAAACAAACTTTTAAAATCCACGTATCATGCATCATCATATAGCTTGGTTTATACGCTATTACTTTCAATAGTAAATCTTTATTGAAAACGGCAGTACATCCTGCAATATCTGAAAAAATAAATTTTGTTTTTAAATTTCTTTTTGTATTCAAATAATGTGTATCTAAATAATTAAGGTTTTCATCTACTAATTTTTGTCCACAATAATATAGAGAAGGTTTTAAATTATCTGCTTCTTGTAAGTGTTGCAAGGCAATATATAGTTTGTCACTATCCCATATATCGTCTTGATCAGAAAATGCAAAGTAGTTATAATTATAGTTCTTAGCATGAACCATTAAATCATAAAATCCAAATTGAACGTTTAAGTGTTCACCAGTATACCATTCTAAATTGTTAGTTTTAGACCAATCTTCCAATATTGATATAGTATTATCAGTAGATCCATCATCTCTTACAAGCACCTTAACTAGTACACCAGTTTGATTAAAAATACTTTTTAATTGATCATTTAAATATTTTTCACCATTGTAGGTAGCCATCAAAACTAATACCGATTTTTTCAAAATAGTTCACCTACCATTATACTTAATTTCTCATTAAATTCTTTATTATGACTTAAACTAGAAGTATTTTTCTTAGCTACAGTGTTATTAAATTTAACAATTATATTTTCTAGATTTTTAATATCATATACACCAATAATATTGTTGAATCTTTCTTCAACTAACTTTACAAACTCTACCTGATGATCATTGACGTGTTCATCAAACTGTGCCTGTCTTGGGACAACGATTGGAATTTTCTTTAATTCCAATGCTTTCATAAAACTTGCTGGCCCACCATGTGTAATAATGATATCTGCTTTTTCATACATTTCATTCATCTCATCATAAGATAGCAATTTTTTCCATTGACAATACTGTGGTTCATAAGTTGAAAAACCTGTTTGTATAAAAACATCGTCTTTGATGATTTCATCACGTTTGAGTTCATCTACTTTTTGTATAAGTCTATTAAACTGCTGTTCATGTGTTCCTACGGTTACAAATATCATGATGCTACCTCCTAGAAAATACTTCCAAAGTTCTTAGCCTTTGGATATACTTTAAGCTGTTCTTCCCATTGCACAATAAACTCATCAACTATTGGGTAAACCAAACGACCTGTCAGTGTAGGTTTATCCACTCTATCAAAGACTTCAATATAAATAAGTTTCTTACCCATTAACTTTCCTAAGTAAAAGAATGGAACAGCAACTGCAGCACCAGCTGAAATAATCAAATCTGGTTTTTCTTTTCTAAGCACTTTCCATGCAACAAAAGTATTTTTGATAAGATTCTTAAGATTTCTATTTGTAGGATAATAACAAGGGTACATTTTTTCGTCTTTTAAAATGCTTCTTGCATCTTCTTTATCAAAGGTCACCCAAAAGCGATCATATTTTTCCCATGTAGGTTTCAACATATATAAATGTGTCAAATGACCACCACTAGAACCAACTAAACATATTTTCATGCTATCTCCCTTTCCTAAATGAATATACTTTACGAAATAGATACACTATAATGCACCCTTTCCATAAATTACACTTTTAATCGTCTTATAAATAATAATCATATCTAGACCTAAAGTCCAGTTTCTATAATAATAATCATCTAATTTACATCTGTCAATAAACCCAACATCACTTCTACCATTGGCTTGCCACATTCCTGTAATACCTGGCTTACATCTAACAATAGACTTATAATAAATATCCATATCATCTTTTTCTCTAGGTAAATAGGGTCTAGGCCCAACCAAACTCATATCACCTTTCAAAACATTGATAAATTGTGGGAATTCATCTAATGATGTTCTTCTTAAAAAGTGACCAACTTCAGTAATACGTGGATCATTAACTAATTTCTTATTTGTAAGGTACTCCTCTTTTATAGCTGGATCCTTTGCCATTAATTCTTCAAGCACTTTTTCAGCATTGGGTACCATAGAACGATATTTATAAATATAAATATCGTTCCCATTTTCACCAATTCTTTTTTGTTTAAAGAATATTGGATCTGTATCTCCACTTTTTTTATTTTTATGTGATACATATATTGTCAATGGAATTAATAATAAACATCCACATATTCCTGCCATAATATCAATAATTCTTTTAAAAAACTTACCAATAACCCCTAATCTTCCTCTTGATGTAGAAATCAACAATTCACCATCAAAATCATCAATCTTAGAATTAAAAGTCATTGTAAAATTCAATTGTGGTAAGACTTTTATATATTGAACTCTATCAAACAACTGCCTTGTGATGACATCAACTTCCTCTTTTGATGCATCAGGTAATGCAATAATAACTTGATCTACATGATTATTTAATAATTCATTCAATTCATAATAATCATAAATAGGATATCTCAAATCATCTTTTAATTCCTCATCAATAAAATCATCAATTTTCACAAACCCTAATACTTCAGTCAAAGCAAAACGATTATTATTAGCTATACGTCCAACACGATATGCTTCGCTCCCAGTCCCAATAATTAATGTTTTCCTTGATAACTGTTTTCTAAACACAATGCGTATCATTCTATTCAAAACAATAGCAAATATAGACATAAAAAAACCTACTCCTAATATTTTCCAATAGAAATATGTTTTTGGATATACAAAAACAAAAGCAATTAATACAAAATATATAAAAGCTTTTAAATCACTTCTAATTTCATCCCATACAAGAGTAGATTGAATTTTATAATGTTTACTTACAAACATAATAATTAGCCATAATACGCCAAGTTGAATATATAAAGATAACGGTAAATTGACAAAATAATAAAGTAAATAAAAGAAAGCTATCTCAATACATATTAAACATACTGCAAAAAGATTTTCTTTCATATATTCCCTCTCCCTTTATATGACTAAGATATAATCAGTATATCATTTTTCCCTTTTGTCATCAACATAATATGTCAATATAACCAAAATGTCAACATTTTTATCAAAGATACCATTTCCAATTTTTATCATCAATTGATTATATATCTTATTTATTTATACCCCCCTCCGACACATTTTGTCAATATATAACAAAAAAAGATATATAACTTTTTTGTTATATACCTTATAAAATTTCCTTTAAATATCTTTTCAATGCATTCTGCCATGCAGGTAATCTATTAAAACCATGTTTATCTAATTCTTTTTTAGACATCCTACTGTTTTTTGGTCTTGTTGCTTTAACTGGGAAAGCTGATGAGTCTACAGGATTGACTTTCACATTCATATTAGCCTGTCTAAAGATTTCACAGGCAAATTCATACCATGAACAGATCCCCTCATTTGTTGCATGATATGTTCCATATTCTTGAGTCTGAATCATATCAACACAAAGTTTGGCTAAATCATATGTATAAGTTGGTGATCCAATCTGATCATCAACAACACTGACTTCCCCTTTTTCTTTTCCTAAGCGAAGCATTGTTTTAATAAAGTTGTTTCCATTGACTCCAAACACCCAAGAAATACGAATAATAAAGTGTTTTGGTAACTTTTCAACAGCTAATTCACCTTCATATTTTGTTTGTCCATAAATATTTAATGGTTTTCTTTCATCATATTCATGCCATGGTTTTTCACCTAAGCCATCAAAAACATAATCCGTAGAAAAATACATTAATGGAATATCTAATTGCTGACAGACTCTTGCAATGTTTTCTGTACCATCCTTATTCACTTTTCTACACATTGCTACTTCATCTTCAGCCTTATCAACAGCCGTCCAAGCCGCACAATGAATCACTGCATCATATTCATCAGTAATGACATTTTCAACCTGTTTTGCATCAGTAATATCCATTTCTTCTACATCTACACCAACTGCTTCAATACATCTTTTTTTGCATTCATTAACAATATCATAGCCTAATTGCCCTTTAACTCCTGTTACCAATACCTTCATTATTCTTCCACTCTACCTTTATCAACATACATTTTCTGGAAATAGTTTTTGTACTCACCAGATAAAATGTTTTGCCACCATTCCTTGTTATCAAGATACCATTGAATAGTTTGTTGAATACCTGTATCAAAGTTATATTTTGGTTTCCATCCTAATTCTGTTTCCAATTTTGTTGGATCAATCGCATATCTTAAATCATGACCTTTTCTATCTTCTACATACTTGATTAATGATTCTGGTTTATCTAATGCTTTTAAGATTGTTTTAACAACCTCAAGATTTGTTCTTTCATTATGTCCACCAACATTATAGACTTCTCCAACTCTTCCATTTCTAATGATTAAATCAATGGCGACACAATGATCATAAACATGTAACCAGTCTCTGACATTTTCTCCTGTTCCATAAACAGGTAATGATTCATCAGCTAATGCTCTTGAAATCATTAATGGAATCAGTTTTTCTGGAAAATGATATGGTCCATAGTTATTAGAACATCTACTGATTGTGACTGGTAAACCATATGTTCTATGATATGCTAGTACAAATAAATCAGCAGCTGCTTTAGATGAACTATATGGACTAGATGTATGTAATGGTGTTTCTTCTGTAAAGAACAAGTCTGGTCTATCTAATGGTAAATCACCATAGACTTCATCAGTTGATACCTGATGATATCTTTTGATTCCATATTGATTACATGCATCTAATAATGTTGTTGTACCCATGACATTGGTTCTGACAAAGCTTTCAGGATCTTCAATACTTCTATCAACATGTGATTCTGCTGCAAAGTTCACAACCACATCAAACTTTTCTTTTTCAAATAAATCAAAGATAAACTTTCTATCAGCAATATCACCTTTGACAAATTTATAATTAGGTTTTCCTTCTACTGGTTTACATGTTTCTAGATTTCCAGCATAAGTTAATAAATCTAAATTGACAATCATATCTTCAGGATATTTATTGACCATATAATGAACAAAGTTTCCACCAATAAATCCTGCTCCACCTGTGACTAATATTTTCATTATTTATTCTCTCCTTCATATACAAACTGATTATTTGATTCTTCTAAAGTTGGTCCTGTCTGATCTTTTTCACTTAAGACAGGTTCAATACCATTGAGTAATGCTCCCCAATCTACATTAGCAGTTGGATCATCATAACGCATACCACCTTCAGATTCTTTATTATAAACATTATCCACTTTATATCTGAATTCTACATCATCTGTTAAAGTTAAGAATCCATGTGCAAATCCCTGTGGAATAAAGAACTGTCTATGATTTTCAGCACTTAATTCAACAGATACCCACTCACCATATGTAGGACTACCTTTTCTAATATCCACAGCAACATCGATCACTTTTCCTCTTGTACAAGATACAAGCTTTGATTGTGCATAAGGAGGATTTTGCCAATGTAATCCTCTTAATGTTCCTTTTTGCGCACTAAATGACATATTATCCTGTACAAAATCTACTGTAATTCCTAATTTTTCATATTTTGGTTTAGAATATGTTTCTGTAAAATAACCTCTATGATCACCAAAAACATCTGTTTCAATAATCAAAACTCCTGGTATTTTTGTTTCAATAGCTTTCATTAATCAATATACTTCCCTTCTAATACATCTTTTAAATATTTACCATACTGATTCTTTTTATAAAGCTCACATGCTTTCTCTAATTCATTTTTAGAAATCCAACCATTCAAATAAGCAATTTCTTCTAGACATGCTATCTTTCTATGTGAATGTGTTTCTACAGTTTTCACAAAGTTTGTTGCATCTACTAACGATTCATGTGTCCCTGTATCTAGCCATGTAAATCCTTGACCTAATAAAGTCACTTCTAAATCTCCTTTTTCTAAATAAATCTTATTTAAATCAGTGATTTCCAGTTCACCTCTATCACTAGGTTTAATCTTTTTAGCATACTCTACAACTTTGTTATCATAGAAATATAAACCAGTCACAGCATAATTAGATTTTGGATGTTCAGGCTTTTCTTCAATAGAAATGGCTTTGCCATTGTTATCAAATTCAACGACACCAAATCTTTCTGGATCATCAACATAATAACCAAAAACAGTTGCACCAGTTGTTTTTGCTGCTGCCTGTTTTAAACGTTTTGTCAGTCCATGACCATGGAAGATATTGTCCCCTAAAATCATAGCACAACTATCTCCATCAATGAATTCTTCACCTAATAAGAAAGCTTGAGCCAATCCATCAGGCGATGGTTGTACCTTATATTGTAATTCAATTCCAAATTGATGTCCATCACCTAATAATTCCTGAAATCTTGGTGTATCATCAGGTGTTGAAATAATGAGAATCTCTTTAATCCCTGCATTCATTAAAATGCTTAATGGATAATAAATCATAGGTTTGTCATAAATAGGTAATAATTGTTTACTTGTCACTTGAGTAAGAGGATATAATCTTGTCCCACTTCCTCCTGCCAAAATAATTCCTTTCATATTCATTTTCCTCCATCTTCTACAACCAAAATATAAACCATGACGTAACGTCACGGTCAATACTTATTTTTGACAAATAAACATACCTGCATCTTTTGTAATATAGAATATTGTATGTGATGAAAGTTTACGATCCAAAAAGTTTTTAAATGCCTGATAATCTTTAGAAATATACTCACTTTGATTGCCATGACACGATAAAATATAATTGGCAATATCATCCATATTATCAACTTCCAAATGATCATCATAGCACTTCTTTTCTACCTTAGAAAAATACTTCTCTAAAATATTGAATCCATTATCCAATCCAAAAACATCATATAATTGTCTATTAGATAAAACAATCTTAGGATTATACTCTTTTACTAAATCTGTAATTTCTTTCATATGACAACTCCCATATGTACTACAATATAAATATCCATTTGGTTTTAAAACTCTTTGGATTTCACTTAATGCCTTAGATAAATCCTTTAAATAGAAAAGAACATGGTTGGCAATCACGACATCAAAAGATTCATCTGGATAAGGAATATGAAGACAATCAAAACATTGATATTGCATACAAGAAACTTGACTAAGATTTTCTCTTGCATCATGAACCATTCCTTGTGAAACATCTGATAAAACAATATGCCCTTTGATACATTCCTGATTATCTTTCCATAATTGTCCATTTCCACAACCAATCTCTAAAATCTGACTATTTTCTTCTATTTTATAAAAAGAAAATAACCAGCGAAACCATGACACAGGATTCATTGAATATTTATCATGAAGCCTCATCCTAATATCAATATTCGTTGCATTACGATATTGTTCAACAAGTTCTTTTTCCATTTCATCCATTTGGATATTTTTCATAAACTCGGACCACTCTATTTTTTCATTATGAATTAAAGTATCTTGAGCTTCTTGTAGAAATGATTGCATAGATTGTAATGTTTCTATTTTTTGTTGAATCAATTTCATCTGTAAGTCTAAGGATTGTTTTAAAGACAAGTAACTATCATTAGCTGTCATAGCAAATATATCATCTAAAGAAAATCCTAAATACTTTAATGATAATATTTTTTGGAGTTTTTCAAAGTCTTTATCTGTATATAAACGATAACCATTGGTATCTATGACTGAAGGTTTTAATAATCCTTTTTGATCATAATAGCGTACTGTTCTTATTGATATACTGGCTTTTTTCGCAAACTCACCTGTTTTATAATAGTTCATCTTCTCACATCCTTATTATCATTATAACAGAACTCCTATTTCCTATGTATAAAATTCATTCAAGTTTCATATTTTATCATATGATTCCAATATCATAAAAAATATCCTTCTTTCACGTTTAAACTTGAAAAAGGATATTTTAGTAAACTTATTTAATAAGCATTTTGAATAAGCCCTTTATGTTTTTGATATTTTGTCATAATAGTATACATAATACAGTAAATAATAAGTGCAGCTATAATACCTAATAATGCCCCACTTGTATCGATTAAACAATCTGTAAAACTGGCTCCTCTACCATCTACAAACATTTGATGAAATTCATCTGTCAATGCATAAAGAAAACAAAATAACGCTGATATAAACATTCTTAATGTCATTTTCATATTAAATGTAAATAAAACAATCATAACGTTTATACTTAATATAAAATAGATACTCATATGAGCCAGTTTTCTAAAAAATAATTCTATTAATGCATAGTGTTCAGGTGTAATAGATATTCTTAAATCTTTACCTGTAAAATGATAAACAGCTTTATTAAAGATCTGTACACAAAAATCACTCAATTCATGCGATGAAACACCAGTATCCATTGAAAATCTAAAGATCACAATCATCCATATTAATGTTGTCAGGATTGCTATAATTCTTAATCTCACTTTGACTTTAGGATTCATCAAATCCCTCCTATCTTGATAGCATTATAAATATCTTTATTATAAATATCAAGATATTTATTCTTAAGAATTTCTTAATAAGAAGACTATAAACTCATTAATCAAGTCAACATTTACTATTTACCTAAAATATATAATCATGGTATTTTACTTATACAAATGGTATAATAAGACAAGAAAAGAAAGCAGGTGAAAAGTATGGGTTTATATCTCAATCCAAGAAATGATAGTTTTCAACAAGCAATCAACAATCCTATATATGTAGATAAATCACTACTAATTAACTATACAAATCAATTAATAGGTACCGGTGATAATAAGTTATGTGTATCAAGACCAAGACGTTTTGGAAAGAGTACAGATGCTAATATGCTTGTTGCCTATTATTCTAAGGGTTGTGATTCTCATCATATTTTTGATTCACTCAAAATCAGCCAAACTGCTCATTATTTAGAACATCTTAATCAGCATCATGTCATTCATATTAATATGCAGGATTTTTTAAGCAAGACTCATGATATTAATAAAATGATCTTACTTCTTGCCAAACTGATTTTCAGAGAAATTAAAAAAGTCTTTCCAAATGTAGATTATATTGATTCATCTAATCTTGTTCAAATCATAGAAGATGTTTATGTTGAAGCAGATGCAAGATTTATTTTTATTATAGATGAATGGGATTGTATCTTTAGAGAATATAAACAGGATAAAGAGGCACAGAAGCAATATTTAGATTTCTTAAGAAATCTATTAAAAGATAAACCATATGTAGAACTTGCTTATATGACAGGGATATTGCCTATTAAAAAATATGGCACACACAGTGCTTTGAATATGTTTGAAGAAATCTCTATGATTGATCCGGGATTATTATCTGAATTTATGGGATTTACTGAAACTGAAGTTCAAAATCTTTGTATTCAATATAACATCAGTTATGATGAAATGAAACAATGGTATGATGGCTATCATATGACAGATCATTTATCAACTCTTTCCCCACGTTCTGTTGTTGCATCACTTATAAGAAAACAATTTGGAAACTATTGGACATCCACAGAAACCTATGAAGCCTTGCAGGTTTATATAGATTTAAATAAGGATGGACTCAAAGATAGTGTTATTGAAATGTTGGCTGGTGAAAGTGTACCAGTACAGACATCCTCATTCCAGAATGATATGACAACATTTGATACTAAGGATGATGTCTTAACACTTTTAATACATCTTGGATATTTAGGATATAACAGTTCAGATCATACATGCTATATTCCTAACAAAGAAGTGATAGATTCATTTGTGAACTCAATTAGAAAATCCAATTGGGAAGAAACGACAAAAGCATTGTTGAGTAGTCGTGAATTATTAGAGGCAACATGGAAGCAGGATGAAGAAGCCGTTGCCAGATATATTGAAGAAGCACATCTCAACACATCAATATTAACCTACAACAATGAAAATGCATTAGCCTATACATTATTATTGGCCTATATATCAGCTAGAGATTATTATACAATGATAAGAGAAATGCCTACTGGTAAAGGGTTTGCAGATGTTGTTTTGATTCCATATCGAGATAAACCAGCCATGATTATAGAGTTGAAATGGAATCAGGATGTTGAAACAGCCTTAACTCAAATCAAAGAGAAAAAATATCCAAAAGGATTAGAGAATTATAAAGATAACTTATTGATTGTCGGAATCAGTTATGATAAGAAAACAAAGAAGCATACATGTCATATAGAAAAACACCAATGAGATCATCTCTCATTGATGTTTTTATTTTCCATTGATGACATAATCAATTCTTTCCTTCACTGCCTGTAATTCTCCATCAGCAGGATAGAAATAATATTGATAATAATTTGTTCTGACTTCATCATAATGCCATCGATATTCACCTTCAATAGAATGATTCTCCATTGTCTGTAATTCAGGTAATAAATCTACAACAAGCTGAAAAGCTTTGAAAAAGTCTTCTTTTGGTAGATTCGTTGTAAAATTACTTTCTAAAGAATCAATGACACTCATCGCATGATTATATGTTGGTTCTTGAGCAAACTTTGTAAAAATAGCTTTTATTAATTCCATTTGCTGATATCCACGTGAACGTTCATTTAATGGAAGCATTTTTCTTGCTCTTGCGAACATTAAAGCTTTTTGACCATCCACGTGATTATATCCTTTTTCAAAGTGATACTCTCCTGCATTATATGTATAATGACTATAAACTTCTACACCACCTAATGCATCCACTAAGTCCATCAAACCATTAAAATTAATCTTAGCATAATAATTAATTTGAATATCTAATTTATCTTCTATACTGGCTATAGAGGATTGAATACCACCCCACCAGCCACTATAAGATAGTTTACTACTAGCATCTTTACAAGGAATATAAACAAATAAATCCCTTGGTATAACCTGCATATTCACTTTCTTTGTATGAGGGTTAACAGTCAATAAAATATTCACATCTCCCCTACCTGTTGAATTAATATTATCCCCTGAAGATAAGTCAGCACCTTGAAGATAGATTGTAAATGGTTCTTTAGAGATGTCTACATCTTGTGATGTTACTTTTTCTAATGGATAATCTTTTGATAAAATGACTTGGATATAATCTTCATAATTTTCATCTATGACTGATAAATCACTTTTTCCAATATTTGTCAAAACTAATAGCTCAACTTTATGATTCTTCAACGCCTTATAAGCGAGTTCCATATTTTGATATGGTTTTTCTGTTTTCACTTTTTTATTATTTTCTTTTAAAATTTCTGTAGAATGTTTGTATGATGAATCATCATCTTGACTATAAGCTAAAGTCAAATCATCAAAAGATTGTTCTTTTGTTATATCAGAATCTTTTAAAGCTACAATTGAAACAGTTTCCACTTCATTTGTTTCTGTAATCTTATCAGTAAATGTTGTGACTTTGTTGACTGCAAATACCCCTACTATTAAACATATACACACAACGATTTCTAAAAACAGAGAAACTTTTGGTATTTTATAATGTGCGAAACCTAATAGTGCAACAACAATTGTAAAAATAATGATTGCTATTATAAAAATCATTGTTGGAAGATAAATAAAGATTTGTGAAAAACAATATATTCCTAACATTAAAATCAATATCCATAACACAAGTGTTATTTTCCCTATAATAGATGTTCTAATATATTCCAAATATTTATTCATGATTGACCTCCATCAACTAATGATTTTCCTGAACCTCTTTAATTTGAGCTACACATTGACTCACACTATCTTCATCAGGAATCATATAATATAATCTATTACCTGGCATATAGGCTCCACCTGTTAACATAGCTCCATGTCCTTGTAATTGAATTTGTTGAATATCCCAGCTAGACATATCACTTAATTGCATTTTAATTAAACTTGTAATTTCATCAGAAGTCATATTGGTTTCAAAACAACCGTCAATATGATCTAATATAGATGAATAATTGGTAATAATGGCAGGTGACATCATTTTATTAAGCATAGCTTCCAAGACTTTTTGTTGATTTTGTACACGATGGTTGTCACCACTCTTATAAGAATATCTTTCTCTAGAGAATGATAAAGCTTTTTTTCCATCCATTTGATTAATACCTTCATGAATACCTAATTTAGGAATATCTTGATCAGAATAAACTTCAATACCACCTAATGCATCAACCATTTGAATCAATGATGTAAAATTCACTCTTGCATAATAATTAATATCAATATTTAAAAAGTTTTCTAAAGTCTTGACTGAATTTTCTACACCAGCTAAACCAGCATGTGTTAATTTATCCTTTTTTCCTTTATTAGCCAGAGTTACATAATAATCTCTAGGAATACTTGTCATTAAAATTTTCTTACTTTGAGGATTAACAGTGACAATCATATTGACATCTGATCTTGATACAGTAGATACTGGTCCTGTTGTATCAATGCCACTAATAAAGATATTAAAAGCATTTTGTGTGACACTAACATCTTTAGAAAAGTCTTCTACCTTTTCAGTGATTTCATATGTATATAAGATTCTTGTCTTTTCATGGAAATCTTCATGAATTTCATCAAACAATGCTGATTGTGCTTCATTCATATAAATACCAGCTGTTTTTTGATCATATAAATCATTAGACATCCGAACATAATCTTCTTGACCTTGAATTGAAAGCTTAACTTTTTTATTCAGTGCATCAATTGCATCAGACATGTGTTCATCATTAATATTTGCTTCAATACTTTGATTTTTTAAGTCATCAAGTTCCTGATATGAACTTTCCTCTAATACATATAATGAAATACGATTAGTTTGTGTATGATCACTTGTTAAACCTTGAATAGCATTATTTCCTTTTGAAACAACCATACATCCAACAATCAATACCATACTTATTACCAAACTTATCAAATGACTTATAATTAACCTTACCTTTTGAGCATTTCTCATTAAAAAGAAAATACCTACACCAAGTAGTATTTCAAGCACTATAATCATAATAATATACATCATAGGTAATACATTCAACTGTATTAATAAAACTGCCAATACAATGGATATCAGTGCCTGTATGACAAGCATGACCTTCCATTGAATCAGTTTATTCATTACATTTTTCAACACAACTATTCCCTCCTAATTTAGTCACAAAAAAGTCACATAGACCGTATTTTTGACTTTATGTGACTTTATCATATAATATTTGGTTTTATATTTCAATAAATAGCATATAAATTGGTGCATAAGTTTATATCAAAAATTATTAATCTATACTTTATATTTGCTAAAAGAAATGAAAAAATATATATTATTATATTATTTCTAATTTTATTAAAAAAATATATATAAACTTATTTCAAGATGATATTATACGAATAGTGGAGGAAGTAAAATGAACAAAGAACAATTATTACAAGACTATACAAAACAAATACAATTCATAAAATCTTTAGATTTTTCTCAAAGAAAAAATCGTAAACAATTCTATGTATTATTATCTAATCTTATGTCTATCAACTGGAATCTCACCAAAGAGAAGATATTTCAGCTTTTAAGAGATAGATTAGCACCTTACAACATTTCAACACGTAAGGATTTAGCTGCATATTTCAATGTCAGTGAAATTACAGTTAAGAAATGGTTTCAAAAAAATAACACACAGATTCCTACATCGAGATTATTTGATTTTGCTTTTCTACTCAATATCCCAATTGAAAATACTCTTTTTCACAATATTGATATTTTTGATTTAAATGAAAAACAAAACATAATCAATGATTTTCAAGAAATCATTAGATATACTTCCTTATATGAGAATAACTTAGATATAGAATACGAAGCAACACTTCTATTCTATGGTTATTATCATCATTTACTGAATTATCAACAAAATGTTGATTGTATTCTTTATGCTTTACCTCTAATAGATGAATATGAATTCTATGATATTTTTTCGAGAATTACACTACAGAATGTTAAATATAATGATAGTCAATATATTTCTGATGTTATCTTTTTTCGTTGTTCTTCACAAACTGACAATAAAGCTGTCAATCAATTTTTTAAAATTATTGATAAATACTATAATGGAAATTTACTAACTATCAATGATGATTCCTATATTGAATATTTTACAAAAGTCAATCGATTCAAAACAAAAGAATATTTTCTTTTTACTATGAAATCTAGTTATTTATCAACTCTATTAAAAAAGAGTAAACCAATTGAACCTGATAAACCACATTCATCAAAACCACATACTTCAAAAAAGAAATCATATCCATATCAAAAATCATATGATATTTTATTTAAAATCAATATACCAAAATCAATACACAATATAAAATATATCTTTGATAATGAGTTAATTGCTTTATCAACAGAGCAAGAACATATTTTAAGACATATACTATCTTCAAAGAAAAATCATCAATTTAATAAAAATGATTTATTCAATATTATTCAGATCATAAATATTCCCTCTTCTCAAATAATTGTCTATAATTTCGAGTGTCCTGAATATAAAGATTTACTCGACAATTTTGAATATCATTTTAAAAATAAAACAAATACCCTTAATTATCAAAGATATATCTCTATACATAAATCTCGTTATACTATTAGTGAAATTCTTGGATTCCTACCACTATTAAGTCAACAAGATTTGTTAGAAGTGATACAGTCTTATAATACCAAAGACGCCTTTTTTGCCAATAGTATTCATATTATTGATACAATAGTATCATTAGCAAAAAAATCACATTACTATCAAGCCAAGAAGTTTTATTTTGAAGTCATTCGATATAACCATGAAGATAAAGTCAATCGCTTTAAAAGTGAAGATCCTATGGCTATCGTATCTCAAAGAAATCCTTCTTTAAAATCGGGTAAAGATGCATATTTAAATTTAGCATATAATTTTCAAACTCTAGCAAATTGTCAATTCCCAAAAGAAATTACTGATAGTATCAAAAAATTTTATATGGAAGTCATGATAAAATAATTGCTGTAAGTAACTTACAAGTATACTTATTATTTTCTCATTATGAAGTTATAATGTTAATAAGTCATGACTTAGAAATTAAAAACAGGAAGGATGAATACCCAATGAAAGACTCAATTAACAATATTACAAATGACAAAGAAAGTGAATTAGACTCTGCGATAAAATTCATGGAAAAAGCGTTTGTACTTCTTAATGTAAATTGGATGAAAACAAAAGAACATATTTTTCATTTGTTTCAAAAGGAAACTTCTAATTATCAACTGACACGTAAAGATCTTTCTCAAATTTTCAATGTTTCTGAAGTTTGGATAAAACAAGTACTTAATACAAATAGCGATTCCCCTATTCCATATAAAGAAATCATTAAATTTTCGTATATTCTTAATGTACCTATACAACAATTACTTATTTTAAAAATAAATGAAATTGATGATCAAACAATTAATGACATAATAAAAATTTTAATGGATGATGTTTCTTCTATTCTGGAAAATCAAAATGAAAAACTCATTATTGTGTTTAAGTGTGTTATACAAATGCTGAAGTCTTATAGACATCTAAAAAATAATTACATTTTAAGTACAGATTGTCTTATTTATACATTTCCTTTATTGAATGAAGAGCAAATGTATGATATTTTTTCTAGAATTGCTGGTCATAACAATAGCAAACATTATGAAAGATATATTGCTCATTTTTTACTTCATAATTATGCATATGGAAAAAGAAAAGAAGCTTTAGATTATTTTGAATATTTAACCAAACGATACTACTGTGTTATAGATACACCTCAATTTATGTATGAACAACAAGAAGCATTTTTCAATAAAATAAAAGAATTTCAAAATTCAAATCATTTTAAAAACTTTATTAAGCATATTTCTTTTTCAAAAAAAGTGTTAAATAATCATGATTTTAAGCCACTTATATCTTATCGTAATATAATACAATATTTTGAAAAAGATGATAAACAAATCAATATGATTCATTCATCTGATTATAGTCTTCTTTTTAAAATTCATTGGAGACAAACAAAGAAAAATATTCGATATTTATTAGAAGAATTCGTTGAAGAAATGTCAGGTGATATCAATGAATCATTATTAAGAAAATATCTACAAGTCATCCAAGAATTGCTTGGCATCAAAACAGATCTTTATAATTGGTTATCTTCTGATCAATCCAATAACAATGAAAAAGTACTGTATCATCTGTTAAAATTATTTCCACATTTTTCATCAGAAATCATTTCATATAATTATGAATGTGAGGAATATCAATTACTTTTAGATAAATATAAAAAAGAAATGGCCAAGACAACCTTCAACACAGAATATGACTTCAATTATCAATACTATAAATCTATGATGAAAAAGGAAAATACATATTCCATTGCTGATATATTTATGCTCTTACCACTTCTTTCAAAAAAAGATTTATTTCATCTTAAAGATCAATTCAAAGAAAATAACTTGGGGTTTCAAACATTAAATGCTCAACCTATTGTTGATTATATTGTTACATGTGCACATAATTCTACACATGTTAAAGCAAGAGACTTCGTTTTTGAATTAATCAAATTCTTCCATAGAAATAAATTTCTTCAATTAACCGAAGGTGATCCTACGATAGAACTTATTAAATATAAGCCAGAACTTGCTGATGGTGCAGATGAATTCTTAGAATTATCTGAGAGATTTCAATATATACCTTAATACTACTTTTCTAGTCTGAATTTTTAAATAACGAATTCAGACTTTTTTCTTTAAAATAAGTAGTCTTTTGAAAGGATAATCCGCTATTATCTTTTAGCGAGGGGAGGATATTATTCAGTGAAACCTTTCGAAAAGAAAGTATGGCTGTCTTCACCAACTATGCATGGTGAGGAAATCGAATATGTAAAGGAAGCCTATGAAACCAATTGGATGTCTACTGTAGGAGAAAATATCAATGAAGTAGAAAAGCTTTCAAGAGAATATGTTGGCTGTAAGCATGCGGTTGCCTTGTCTTCTGGAACAGCTGCATTGCATCTGGCAATGAAACTGGCTGGTGTCAAGCGTGGAGATTATGTCTTCTGTTCAGACATGACCTTTGCAGCGACAGTCAATCCAGTTGTCTATGAAGGAGGTATCCCCGTTTTCATAGATACAGAATATGAAACATGGAATATGGATCCTATAGCTTTGGAAAAAGCTTTTCAGATCTATCCAGATGTCAAGGTTGTCGTTGTTGCCAATCTCTATGGAACACCAGCAAAGCTTGATGAAATCAAAAAGATATGTGATCAGCATCATGCCATATTGATTGAAGATGCTGCTGAATCCTTAGGAGCAACATATAAGGGACAGCAGACAGGAACATTTGGAACTTACAATGTCATTTCATTCAATGGTAACAAGATCATTACCGGTTCTTCTGGAGGAATGCTTTTAACTGACAGTGAAGAAGCAGCTAACAAGGCACGCAAATGGTCAACACAGGCAAGAGAAAATGCTCCATGGTATCAGCATGAAGAGATTGGATATAATTATCGCATGTCTAATGTCATTGCTGGAGTTGTCAGAGGTCAGTATAAATATTTAGATGAACATATCAAGCAAAAGAAAGCCATCTATGAAAGATACAAGGAAGGATTGAAAGATCTTCCTGTCACAATGAATCCTATTCCTGATAATTGTGAACCAAACTACTGGCTTTCATGTTTATTGATTGATGAAGATGCTATGTGCAAGACAAATAGATCAGAGAATGAAGCATTATATATCAAGGAACATGGAAAGTCATGTCCAACGGAGATACTGGAAACACTGGCAAGATATAATGCTGAAGGACGTCCTATATGGAAACCAATGCATATGCAGCCCATCTATAGAATGAATCCTTTCATTACACGTCATGGCAACGGGAGAGCCAATACGAATGCATACATAGCAGGAGCATCTCTTGATATAGGAATGGATATCTTCAATAGAGGATTATGCCTTCCAAGTGACAACAAGATGACACCAGAACAGCAGGATAAAATCATAGAGATGATAAGGAGCTGTTTCGAGTAATGTATGCCAGATATATAAAGAGATGGCTAGACTTTATCTTGTCACTTTTCGCAATCATTATATTAAGTCCTATCCTATTGATTATCGCATTGCTAGTAAGAATCAAGTTAGGATCACCTGTTATATTTAAACAGAAACGACCGGGACTTCATGAAAAGATATTTACATTATATAAGTTTAGGACAATGACAGATGAAAAGGATAAAGATGGTAATCTACTACCTGATGATCAGAGATTAACAAAGTTTGGGAAACTATTAAGATCAACAAGTCTTGATGAACTTCCTGAACTTTTTAATATACTCAAAGGAGATATGTCAATAGTAGGGCCTAGACCTTTATTAGTCAAATATCTTCCATTATATAATGATCATCAAAAACATCGTCATGATGTAAGACCTGGATTTACAGGATGGGCACAATGCAATGGCAGAAATGCGATCAGCTGGGAAGAAAAGTTTGATCTGGATATATATTATGTAAAACATGTCAGTTTTAGATTGGATTTGAGTATTATATTCAAGACTATAAAAATTGTATTCTTAAGAGAAGGTATCTCCAGTGATACATCAGCTACAATGGAAGAATTTAAAGGAAGTGCTTAAATGAGACAGAGAAAACATTTGAATAGTTTTATAAGAAATACGGATGATAGTAGGGATAGTTATACACTTATTGATTTTATTGAGGGTATACCTTTGCCGTTTCAAACTCACAATCAGAAAGTTGTAACAGTTTTGGGAGCTAACGGTACCATGGGAAGAAATGTTTCAGCTATTTTTGCATCCTTTGGAGAATGTATAGTTTTCATGGTATGCCGTGATATGGAAAAAGCAAATGAAGCAAAGGAATTAGCAATTCAATCAATAAGATGTGAATCTATAGGTAAAAATTTATTTCCTGGAACTTATGAAAATTTAGATTCATATATAAAACGTTCAAATATAGTATTTGAATCAGTTAGTGAAGATTTTCAAATAAAGAAAAATGTATATCAGAAAATAAAACCTTTTTTAAAAGATGATGCAATCATAGCGACGGGAACTTCCGGTTTAAGTATTAAAGAATTATCTGAAATATTTGATAAACATAAAAATCGATTTTTTGGTATTCATATGTTTAATCCACCATATAATCTTACATTATGTGAGCTTGTTACTCACAGTGATGAACAAAGAGAAACAGCTATTCAATTAAAGGATTATCTTCAGACTAAATTAAACAGAACAGTTGTAGAAGTTAAAGATGAACCATCATTTCTAGGAAATAGAATTGGTTTCTTTTTTATTGGTGAAGCCATGAAATTAGCTGAAAAATATCAAGATCAAGGGGGCATTGATTATATTGATAGTATTTTAGGATGCTTTACTGGTCGAAATATGTCTCCCCTTGTTACGGCAGATTTTGTTGGTTTGGATGTAACAAAAAGCATAGTTGATTATATCTATGAGAATGTCCTTGATGAATACAGAGATTCATTTGCTGCTCCAGATTACCTGAATCAGCTTGTTATGGAAAACAAACTTGGTCGTAAAGTTAATAAAGGGTTTTATTTTAAAGATAGAGATAGACAATTGAATTTTGTATATGATATCAAACAGAATAACTATCGTCTTATGAATAATTACCAATTTTATTTTGCTAATGAGATGATTAAATTATTTAAAAATGGACAATATGAAAAAGGTATAAATTTACTGATTGATGATGAAAGCCAAGAGGCAACTCTGTGCAAGAAAATGCTTCTTTCATATATAGTATATTCATTGAAAATATCTAGTGAAGTTTCCACAGATATTGCTTCATGTGATGATGCAATGGCAACTGGTTTTTCATGGATTCCACCTATTGCTTTAATTGAATTACTAGGTGGAAAAGAAAAAACAAAATACCTCATCAATAAATATCTGGATGCAAGATATCAGCATATTATTAATGATAAAGATTTTTATAAATGCATTCCAGAACATTCTAAATATGACTTTAGACCATTTTTAAAAGCCAAATATTGAGGAGGACATAAATAATGGAAAAAGTATATATATTAGGTGGAGCTCAAACTGATTTTCAAAGAAACTGGAGTAAAGAAGGAAAAAGTGTCATTGCAATGTTAAGAGAAAATATCTTTGATGCAATGAAAGATATCAACTTAACAAGAGAGGATATTATTCAGCTCAATAAAGATAATAAGATTGCCATATTTGTAGGTAATTTTATTGCAGAAAATTATCTTGATCAGGGTCATCTGGGTGCTTTGCTGACAGAAGTTGATTCATGTTTCTATGGTGTACCATCAGCAAGATACGAAGCTGCCTGTGCTTCTGGATCAGTCGCTATTGATGCAGCCTGCAGTAAGATCAGAGATCATACGTATGATATTGCATTGGTCATCGGATTTGAGATGATGAAAACTGTTAATTCTAAGGTAGGAGGAAGCTTCTTAGGAAAGGCAGCATTTTACGAACTAGAAGCAAAAGATATTGATTTTCCATTTCCAAAACTATTTGCAAGATTGGCAGATGAAACTATAAAAAAATACAATTTGGATGAAGAAAGGTATATGAAAGCATTGTCTAGAATTTCATATATTAATTATTCCAATGCTAAAAGAAATCCTCAAGCACAAACGAGAGGATGGTATATGGATAAGAAGCAGACACTTACAAGAAATACTGGCACAAATCCAATTATTGGTGGACGACTTGCACTCACAGATTGTTCACAAGTAACTGATGGTGCAGCAACAATTGTTTTATGTTCTAAAGATTATAAGGAAAAATATTATCAAAATACAAAAAAGCCTATCATAAAAGGGTTTGGTCATAGAGTGGCTCCTATGATTTTTGGCGAAAAGATGAAAGAATCTAAAGATAATGAATACATATTGCCTTGGACAAGACAAGCCTGCATGGATGCATATCAACGAGCATCCTTGACAGTAGAAGATATAGATGTCTTTGAAACACATGATTGTTTTACGTCAAGTGAATATGCAGCAATATCATGCTTTGGAATAACAGATCCTGGAAAAGAATATGAAGCCATTGAAAATGGTACTATTGCAATTGATGGTAATAAGCCTATTAATCCTAGTGGTGGACTAATAGGTTGCGGACATCCTGTAGGAGCAAGTGGTGTAAGAATGATGTTGGATATATATAAACAGGTTACAGATACTGCTGGCAGATATCAAATCAAGGATGCAAGAAATGCCATGATGTTGAATATAGGTGGCTCTGCAACAACAAATTATGTCTTTATTGTTGGAAAGGAGGAATCATGATGAAAGATATTTATATCATTGGTGCCTCTGATTTTGGTAGAGAGGTTGCATGGTTGTTAGAAGAACTCTCAGAATGGAACATTAAAGGATTTATTGATGATAATGAAACAATTCAAGGGGAAAAAATCAATGGTATTACTGTCATAGGTACTGTTGATTTTTTATTAGGAAGAAAAGAAGAAACAAATGTTGTTATTGCAATTGGAAGTCCTAGCGTTAGATCGATGATTTATGAAAAACTCAAATTTAACAATAACATCCTATTTCCAAATATCATTGCAAAAAATGTACGTATTGATAAAACAATAAAAATGGGAATAGGAAATATAATTTGTAGTCATAGTATATTAACAGTTAACATAGAACTAGGAAATTTCAATCATGTTAATCTTGATTGTACAGTTGGTCATGATGTTATAATGAATGATTTTATAACTGTATATCCATCAGTAAATATTTCTGGAAATGTAGAAATTGGAAATTATTGTGAAATTGGAACAGGAACCCAAATCATACAAGGAAAGTCTATAGTTGATAATGTAATTATTGGAGCTGGTGCAGGGGTTGTAAAAAACATCAAGGAAAGTGGGACTTATGTTGGATGTCCAGTAAGGAGAATCAAGTAATGAAAAAGATGTTAATGGTTGCTACTGTACCGTCAATGATAGGTCAATTTAATATGAATAATATTTCTATACTTTTAGATCTTGGATATGAAGTTCATGTTGCTTGCAACTGGAATGATAGAAGTGTTTGGACTCAAGAAAAAGTAGATAATTTAAAGAATAAATTGAATGATTTGAAAGTTAAGTTTTACCAAATTGATTTTTCTCGCTCAATATTTGATTTAAAAAATCATTTCGAATCATATAAACAAATCTTAGAATTAACAAATAAAAATAAATATAATTTTATACATTGTCATACACCTATTGCAAGTGTTATAACAAGATTAGTTTGTAAAAAAAGCAGGATAAAATGTATATATACTGCACATGGATTTCATTTTTATAAAGGTGCGCCGTTGATAAATTGGATGATATTTTATCCAATAGAAAAATATTTGTCAAAATATACTGATATCCTTATTACAATAAATAAAGAAGACTATAATAGAGCAAAAAATAGTTTTAAAATGAAGGCAATAGAATATATACCTGGTGTTGGAGTAGATATTCAAAAGTTTCAATTGGATGATTTTGATAGAGATAGTTATAGAAAACAATTAGGTTTGAATAAAAATGATTTTATGATTTTATCTGTTGGTGAACTAAATACAAATAAGAATCATCAAGTCATATTAAAAGCAATAGCAAAATTAAATAATCCAAATATAAAATACATGATTGCTGGGAAAGGAAATTTAAAATCTTATCTAATAATGTTAAGTAAAAAATTAAGAATTGAAAATCAAGTTACATTATTAGGATTCCGAAAAGATATTGCAGCATTACTTCAATCAAGTGATTTGTTTGCGTTTCCTTCAAAAAGAGAAGGATTAGGATTAGCAGCGATAGAAGCAATGGCATCCGGATTGCCATTAATTACTTCAAATATACAAGGTATTAAAGACTATTTAATCGAGGGAATTACAGGATATTCTTGTAATAGTAATGATGTTAATGCATTTGCATCAAATATTAAATTGCTTTACGAAAATCAAAAAAAAAGAAAAAATATATCAGAATCAAATAAAAAATTCGTAAAAAAATTTGATAAAAAAATTACTGAGAAAATAATGAAAGATATATATTTTAATGCATTATTGAATTGCGGAGGAAGTAGGAAAAAATGATTGGTATTTTTTGCATAATTGATTTAGATTATATACCATATTTAAAAAAATATTGTAACTTTTTAGAAAAAAAAGGTATAGATTATGAAGTTGTTTATTGGAAAAGATTAAGCAAAAAAAGAACATATCCTTTTAAAACAAATGAGTTTGTTTATGAAGCAAATTTGTCTCTTTCAAGAATAAAAAAAATAAGAGGTTTCATAAAATATAGATCATATGTACGAAAAATAATCAATAGTCAAAAATATGAGAAAATTATAATATTATCTACACTTATGGGAATGATTATTGCAAGAGATTTAATAACATCATATAAAGACAAATTTATTTTTGATATCAGAGATTATACTTATGAAAATAGTTTGATATTCAAACATATTGAAAAAAGAATAGTAAATGCATCAAGAGCCGTTATGATTTCATCAAATGGCTTTAAAAAATTTTTGCCACAATCAGATAAATATGTATTGTGTCATAATTTTTTAAAAGAAGAAATGAACGAGTGCTACCATTTTGATAAAAAAGAGATGGGACAAAAATTGCAAATTACATTTTTAGGTGCTGTAAGACATTACACATTGGATAAAAAAATTGTAGACTGTTTAGAAAAAGATCAAAGATTTCAAATTGTGTATCATGGTTATGGAGCCACATATGATAAGTTGAAAGAATATGTACAGAATAAAAATGTGATAATGACAGGAAAATATGATAGAAAAGATAAAGAATTATTACTTGATAAAGCAGATATTATCAATTCTTTTTATGATGATAGTCAAATTGCAAATAAATATGCAATATCGAATAAATTTTATGATTCAATTATTTATAAAATTCCTTTATGGGCAAATCCTAAAACATATATTGGAAAGAAATCTATAGAATTAGGAATAGGCTTGAATTCATATTTAGATGCAGATAAATTATATGATGAATATATGAATTTAGACAAATATGTATTTGAGAAAAATTGTAATAGGGTTTTAAATCAAGTGCTTTTAGATGAAGAAAAGTTTTATGATATTATGGAAAAATTTGTTAATTAAAGGAGCTAAAAATGAACACAATACTATTGAGTATTATTATACCTATTTATAATGTTGAAAAATATATTTCTAGATGTTTAGAAAGTATTATAAGTCAGTATAATAATGACGTCGAGTTAATACTAATTGATGATGGTTCCACAGATAATAGTGAAAAAATATATATGAAATATGTAAAAAAATATAAATTTATAAAGTTTATAAAGCAAAAAAATGCAGGACTTTCAGAGGCTCGTAATATAGGAATGAAAAATTCGAAAGCTGAGTATATATTGTTTCTAGATAGTGATGATTATTTAGAAACAAACTCTCTAAGTAAAGTTTATAAGTATTTATTATTAAGAAAATATGATATAGTTTTGTGTAACGGATATAGAATTGTCAGTGGCAAAAAAAATTTAATTAGAATTAATAAGGACGATGATAAAATATATAGTGGTATTAATTATTTGATTAATTCTATTGAATCTAATTCATATTATCCTGCTGTTTGGTTAAATATATATTCAAGAAAATATGTTATGGAAAATAATTTATTTTTCAAAAAGGGTCGATTACATGAAGATGTAGAGTGGTTCCCAAGAGCATTAAAATATGCAAATAAAGTTATTATTACAAATATTATTTTGTATAATTATGAGATAAGAGAAAATTCTATTACTACAAGAACAGATACATATAAAAATGGATTAGATATAATTCAAAATGTAATGGAGTTAGAAAAAGAATTTATTGATTTACCCAGAAAAAAGAAAAAAATATTTTATGATTATTTATCAAATCAATATTTAAATGGTATATTTATAGGGAAATTGAATGATAATGAATATGATAAATTTTACCCTTTACTTCATTCATATAGATTAAAAACACGATTAAAGTCTATTCTGTTTTTACTAAACAAAAGACTATTTTATATAGTTAGAGACAAGATGGAGCGTAATAATATTTAGATAATATAGATTAGTTATTTATAAAATATAAGTTTAAAAAATTTTTAACGTATAAACTAATATGATAATATTAACAGATTTAGTGTATTAATTTGATTGAATAAATTGATATTTAACATTTCATTTTGAAAAATTTAAAACATATTATATTCTCTGAAAAATATGTATCTATTTTTTACTTTAAAGAATAAATTGTCTATAGGAGTAAATTATTTTCTATAACTATATACTATTAATATATAAGAAGAAAGGAATGTGATATTAGAATGGCAAAAATAGTTTTTGTAATTGGATCATTAGGCAAAGGTGGAGCCGAAAGAGTTATTTCAATTCTTGCTAATAATTTAAATCAACGTGGTTATCATGTCAGCATCATTCTTGTGTATGAAAACAGAATCGATTATCCTATTAATGAAAAAATTAATATTGTTTGTTTAAATAATTATATATCGTCTAACTATATTGTACGTATACCGTCAAGAGTAAGATATCTTAGAAAAATAATAAAAAAAATGAATTGCAATCTAGTTATTAGTTTTTTAACTGAAATTAATATATATTCTATAGTGTCGCTTTTGTTTACGCATATTCCGTTAATTATATCTGAAAGAAATGATCCCTATCATGATCCTCATCAGAAATTGCTAAGATTTTTAAGAAAAGTTTCATATAAATATGCTGATGGAATTGTTTATCAAACTGAAGATGCAAAACGTTTTTTTAAAAGACTCTATATAAAAAATAGAATTATACCTAATCCTATTATTGAAAATTTACCCACACATAATAAATTAAATAAGAGAAATAATAAAATTGTTACTTTTTGTAGATTAACAGAACAAAAAAATTTAAAAATGTTAATAAATGCATATGATAAATTACCTAAACAGCTTAAATTAGAATATCAATTGGAAATATATGGTGAGGGTCCACAAAAAACTCTTTTAAAAAAATATGTTCAAGAAAAAAAATTACAAACACGTGTGATATTTAAACCGTTTTCAAATAATATTCATGAAGAAATAATAAATGCAAGTTTATTTGTATCAACATCTGATTATGAGGGGATATCGAATTCTATGCTTGAAGCTCTAGCAATAGGATTGCCAGTTATATGTACTGATTGCCCAATAGGAGGCGCTAAATTAGCAATTACAAATAACTATAATGGAATCTTAGTAAATATAAGAGACGAAGAAACACTTACAAAAAAAATAAAACTTCTTTTAGAAAATGAAGATATTGCGGATAATATTTCTTCACATTATAAAGAAACAAGGGAAAAGTTTTCAGAATCCACAATTGTTGATAATTGGGAATTATTTTTGAAGGAGATTATATGATAAAGTTTCAAAAATATGCTTCTATTTTTTCAATAATTTTATTTTGTATATTAGGTGTATTTTTAATTTTCTCATTACTTAATATATATAATCTCTTTATTGATTATTCATTAAATATCATGGGTTATGTTTTAGTAATTTGGATTATATATACATGGAAATCATCAACTAAAGAATCCATATTTACTCCGTATATTATATTTATGATATTTATAGTTTTGTTTAACTATGGTCAGCCTTTATTATGGGCTTTTAATATTATTTCAGATACTGATATAACTAATTACTTGTTTTTAGGAACGAATTTGGTTGCTTCCAAAATTGATATTCAAAATTTAAAAATTTTAACATGTATAATGATTTATGCCTTACATTTTGGGGCAATTTTAAGCACATCTTTTAAAAAAACAGAAAAATATAGCAATGTGAATTATGATAGATATATTTTATTAGTAGGATATATTTTTGCAATTATTTCTGTTCCTTTGACCTTATATAGGTATTTAACATTTTTGTCAATAAGTTCTGTACATGGTTATGGAGCAATTTATTACAGTAATGATTTTCAATTAGCATCACTAACATTCATTGTTGAAATGTTTTTTTTTCCATCATTATTATGTATTTTACTTGGAGGAAAATTTAAAAAAAAATATCAAATTATTGTATGGAGTATTATGCTTTTTTATACAATAATCAACTTATCTATGGGAGATAGAGGAACATGGTTATATAAAATTATTATATTGATATGGTTAGAGTTCTATTATTATCAACCAAAGATTGATTTTAAAAAAATAATGCTTTATATTTTATTATTGCTTCCTTTCTTATATATAGTTTATGCAATTGTTGAGTTAAGAGATTATGGAAAAATTGAAATTACTTCAATAATTAAAGAATTAGGAAATATAGAGTTCCCTCTAATAAGTGCTTTACGTGAGATGGGAGGTAGTATGAATATTTTGGCATACATATATATATATGGCGCGTCTTTTTGGAATTATGGTAATACATATATTCCAGCAATCTTAGGAGTGATTTCAAGTAGATATTTTCCTATGTTGGGATTACAAGTAATTTTAATTGATGATTATTTTTCTCAATATTTAAATTTATCTTATGGTACAGGATTTTCATTATTTGGAGAATGTTATTTGAATTTTGGTATTTTTAGTGTTTTGTTTTTATTGATTTTAGGGTATGTCTTAGGTTTATTATTTAGAAATAATAGTAATCATTTTTCAAACATTAGACTATTTATTATTGCATCTTCATTATCAACATTAATAGGGTGGATAAGAGGATCTTCATTTTTATATTTTAAATCATTTTTCTATGGAGTAATAGTATTTTACTTACTAATAGTACTACTTAGTCGTATCAAAATAAATGGGAGGCGCTTATGAAAAAGGTAATGTTAGTATTTGGTACACGTCCTGAAGCAATTAAGATGTGTCCATTAGTAAACGAGTTAAAAAAACATGAAGATATAAAAACAATTGTAACGGTAACAGGGCAACATAGACAGATGCTTGATCAAGTTTTACAAGCTTTTAATGTTGTGCCTGACTATGATTTATCTATTATGAAAGAGAAACAAACATTGTTTGATGTTACAACAAATATATTAAATAATATCAAAGAAGTATTAGAAGAAGTTAGACCTGATGTTGTATTGGTACATGGTGATACATCAACAACTTTTGCGACTGCTTTGGCATGCTTCTATTTGCAGATTCCTGTAGGACATGTAGAGGCTGGGTTAAGAACATATGATATATATTCTCCATATCCAGAAGAATTTAATAGACAAGCAGTAGGAATTATTGCAAAATATCATTTCACCCCTACTGAAATGAGCAAGCAAAATCTATTAAATGAAGGTAAAAAAGGGGAAAATATCTATGTTACTGGTAATACAGGAATAGATGCATTAAAAACAACTGTAAAAGATGATTATAATCATCCAGAACTTGAATGGGCAAAGGATTCAAAATTAATTATGTTAACCGCTCATAGGAGAGAGAATATAGGAAGACCTATGCATAATATGTTCAGAGCTATTAAACGCATAGTTGACGAGCATGATAAAGTGAAGGTTATCTATCCAATACACATGAATCCAGTTGTAAGACAAATAGCAAAAGAAGAACTAGGAGACTGTGATAGAGTTCATATCATTGAACCATTAGAGGTACTAGATTTCCATAATTTTTTGGCAAGAAGTTACATGATTTTGACTGATAGTGGTGGAATACAAGAAGAAGCACCATCATTAGGAAAACCAGTGCTAGTCATGAGAGATACAACAGAAAGGCCTGAAGGGATAAAAGCAGGGACATTAAAGTTAGTGGGGACTGATGAAAAAACAATTTATAAAAACTTTAAATTATTATTAGAAGATCAAGAAGAATATAATAAGATGTCACATGCATCTAACCCATATGGAGACGGAACTGCATGCGAAAAAATAATAAAGTTTTTATTCAAGTAATATTCTTTAAGTTTTATAAAAATGGATTACATGCAATTTGTTAAGTACAGATTATATGCAATTTGTTAATAAGTATCTAGTGATTTTGTAATTGATAACTTCCAAATTTATAATTGCTACTTAATAATCCTATATTTATAAATGAACAAATTAATATATTCACTAAAAATATGGAAAAATTAAAAACAAGGACTCAAAATACTAAAAATTAAATTCATAGTTTATTTTGTAAACATACAAATAAATTCTATATAGATGTATTAGTCGAATGATATTCTTTTTGATTCATTAAAGTTTAAATGCAATTTATCTATATTACATAGTAATCCACTTCAGTTTTGAAAAATATTTAATATGAATTATTAAATGTAGAAAAATTTAAGAGGTATTATATAAATGAGAAATATACTAATAAAGCTAAAATATATATTCTTTTCATTAAACAATTATAGTAATGAATTAAGAAAAATAGGTGTTCGTATTGGCGAAAATTGCGAAATATATCCAGATGTTTTTTTTGGAAGCGAACCATACCTAATAACTATAGGGAATCATGTTAGAATAACATCAGGATGTAAATTTATTACTCATGATGGGGGAGTATGGGTTTTAAGAGAAAAATATAATAATGAAAAAATTGATTTATTTGGTCAAATTCAAATTGGAAATAATGTACATATTGGTATGAATACTATTATTATGCCTGGAGTTACAATTGGTAATAATGTAATAGTAGGTTGTGGTGCTGTTGTTACCAAAGATATACCGGATGGGCAAATATGGGCGGGGGTACCTGCTAAATTTATTAAAAATATAGATGATTATTACAGTGATCATATTGATGAATTTGATTATACAAAAAAATTTAGTAGTCAAAATAAAAAAGAATATTTAAAAAGGAAATATAATATAAAATGAAGTACAAATTAATCTTAAATAATTTAATTACTCTTATATACCAAATAGTAAGTATACTGATAGGTCTATTTTTACCACGTTTCTTTTTAAATGCATATGGCTCTGATGTAAACGGATTAGTATCTTCTATCACACAGATGCTAAGTATAATTTCATTATTGGATTTTGGTATAGGTGCAGTAGTTCAAAGTTCATTATACAAGCCATTATCTAAAAAAAATTTTGAGAGTATTTCAAATATCTATTGTGCTGCTCAAAAGTATTTTAAACTTATTGCTAGAATATTAATATTTTATATTATTGCTTTAGTTATATATTTTGGATTTATAAAAGATACTGGTTTTTCAAACATGTACACAATAACTTTAATTTTATCTATCTCTTTAAGTTCTTTTGCGCAATACTATTTTGGAATATGCAATTCATTGCTTTTAAACGCTGATCAAAAACTTTATATAACAAATATAACTAATTTAATTACTATTATTCTAAATGCAATTTTTACAATTATTTTGATTAAACTTGGGGCTAACATTCAATGTGTTAAACTTTTTTCATCTATTATTTTTATTCTTAGGCCATTGATATATACTATTTATGTAAAAAAACATTATCATATAAAAAATGTAAAGAATCCATCAAAGGATTGTATACAACAAAAATGGCATGGATTAGCACAACATATTTCATCAGTAGTAACAAATTCTACAGATTATGTAGTCCTTACTATATTTTCAACATTAAAAAATGTTTCAATATACAATATATATGTAATGCCATTGAACAGCATAAAAACTCTAATGGAAAGTTTATCAGCTAGTTATAAAAGTTTTTTTGGAAAACTTTATGCTGAAAATAAGATTAATGCTTTAAAAAAAGAATTTAGAAATTATGAGCTAGTTACTCATTATATTTCTGTAATATTATTTTCATGTATTTGTAAAGTTCTTGTGCCATTTGTACTGCTATACACAAGCGGAATAAAAGATGCAAATTATGCAAATTATATATTTTCTTATCTCATTACTTTAGCATATGCAATTTATTCATTAAGAATTCCATATACAACTATTATTTTCGCAGCTGGCCATTTCAAAGAGACACAGTTGTATTGTGTAATTGAGTCTCTATTAAATATCATTTTATCAGTGATTTTTGTTATAAAATATGGTTTAGTAGGAGTTGCTATTGGTACTTGTGTTGGAGTTGGTTATAGGCTTTGTGCATCTGCTTTTTATCTAAAAAAATCAATTATTAATAGAAGATATTCTGTGTTTTTAAAAAATATTTTTATTGATTTTTTAGCTTTTATTTTGATATTAATAGCTACTTCATTTTTAAAATTAGAAGAAATAACTATCATAGGTTGGATTATTTATTCTGTTTTAAACTTTATAATATGTATTGTTGTTACTAGTATAATTTATATGATTTTTTATCCATCATTTATAACAAAATTTATCAGAAGGAGAAATTAAAATGAAAATCGCAGTAGCAGGAACGGGCTATGTAGGACTTAGCATAGCAACTTTATTAGCACAGCATCACGAAGTGACTGCTGTGGATATTATCGAAGAAAAAGTGAATATGATCAACAATAGAAAGTCTCCAATTCAGGATAATGAAATTGAAGACTTTTTAAGTACAAAAAATTTAAATCTAAAGGCAACATTAGATGCTAAATCAGCTTACAAGAATGCTGAATTTGTTGTCATTGCAGCACCGACAAATTATGATTCTAAGAAAAATTTCTTTGATACAAGTGCTGTAGAGAATGTCATTGAACTTGTGATGAGCGTCAATAAAGATGCTATCATGGTTATCAAGAGTACTATTCCAGTAGGATATACACAAAGTGTTAGAGAAAAATATCATACAGAAAATATTATTTTCTCTCCTGAGTTTTTAAGAGAATCTAAAGCTTTGTATGATAATCTCTATCCTTCAAGAATCATTGTTGGTACAGATATGAATAATCCATATCTTGTTGAAAAGGCAAAAGTCTTTGCTTCATTATTACAAGAAGGAGCAATCAAAGAAAACATTGATACGTTATTCATGGGATTTACTGAAGCAGAGGCTGTTAAATTGTTTGCTAATACATATCTTGCTTTAAGAGTTTCTTATTTCAATGAGCTTGATACCTATGCAGAAATGAAAGGATTAAATACTAAACAAATTATTGAGGGTGTATGTCTAGATCCAAGAATTGGTAATCATTACAACAATCCATCATTTGGATATGGAGGATATTGTTTACCAAAAGACACAAAACAATTATTAGCAAACTATGAAGATGTACCTGAAAATTTAATTAGTGCTATTGTTGAAAGCAATAGAACAAGAAAAGATTTCATAGCCAATAGAGTCTTGCAGATTGCTGGTGGATATGAAGAAAACAGTGATTATGATTCATCTAAAGAAAAAGAAGTTATTATTGGTGTCTATAGATTAACAATGAAATCAAACAGTGATAACTTTAGACAATCATCAATACAAGGAGTTATGAAAAGAATCAAGGCTAAAGGTGCTACAGTTATTATCTATGAACCAACACTAGAAGATGGAACAACATTCTTTGGAAGTGTAGTCGTGAATGATTTGAATAAGTTCAAAGAACAAAGCCAGGCTATTCTAGCCAATAGATATGATAACTGTTTGGATGATGTGGAAGATAAGGTCTATACAAGAGACTTATTCAGAAGGGACTAATGAATATGGAAAACATTGATTTGAATGAAAAAACAATACTCATTACTGGAGCTGCTGGTTTTATTGGCTCTAACTTATGTAAAAGATTATTAAAAGAATATGACAATGTCAAAGTGATTGGTATTGACAATATGAATCATTATTATGATGTATCTATTAAGGAGTATCGTCTCGATACTCTTTTCAAATACGATCATTTTGTATTCATTAAAGAAAACATTGCGAATAAGGAAGCAATAAACAAGATATTTGATGAATATAAACCTCATATTGTTGTGAATCTTGCTGCACAGGCTGGAGTTAGATATTCTATAGAAAATCCTGATGCTTATATCGAATCAAATATGCTAGGATTCTATAACATACTGGAAGCATGTAGACATTATCCTGTAGAACATCTTGTTTATGCTTCATCATCTAGTGTTTATGGTTCTAATAAAAAGGTGCCATATAGTACTGATGATAAAGTAGATAATCCAGTCAGTCTTTATGCTGCAACAAAAAAAAGCAATGAGTTAATGGCACATGCCTATGCCAAGCTATACAATATTCCTTCTACAGGGCTAAGATTCTTTACTGTCTATGGTCCTGCAGGAAGACCGGATATGGCTTACTTTGGATTTACAAACAAACTTGTCAATAATGAAACCATCCAAATATTTAACTACGGTAACTGTAAAAGAGATTTTACATATATTGATGATATTGTTGAAGGCGTTATGCGTGTCATGCAAAGACCACCAGAAAAGAGAAATGGTGAAGATGGATTACCAATACCACCGTATAAGATTTATAACATAGGAAATAATCAACCAGAAAACTTACTTGACTTTGTACAGATTTTAAGTGAAGAGTTAATCAATGCAGAAGTACTGCCAAGTGATTATGATTTTGAAGCACATAAGGAACTTGTGCCAATGCAGCCAGGTGATGTGCCAGTGACATATGCTGATACAGCACCACTGGAAAGAGACTTTGGATTCAAGCCAAGCACACCATTACGTGATGGATTAAGAAAGTTCGCCAAGTGGTATAAAGAATTTTATAATTGAGATTAATGTAAAAGAGTTAGAATGAAGATTATTGATCTTAGTTCTAACTCTTTTTGCATTTATAAATTGTTTTCTTCTATTCTAAATAACTTACTTGTCTGTGATAATCTTAAAATAATGTTACCATCATTATTAAGAATATCAGGTACCTTATCAGCAAGCATAGAAAAAACTAATTGAATATTGTTTTCTTTAGCATATCTGGCCACTTTTAATAATTGGTGATTATCCATTAACTCCTTTTTATCGTTCAATAAAAACGATAAATGAGCCAAGTTCAAATGACGTGAAAATTGGATAAGTGCAATATCAAAACATAAGATTTCTCCTTGTTTCTTTCCAGAACTTAAGTTTTCATTAAAAGTACTAAATACATAATAAGACTGATTATTTTTATTTGTTTTTAAATCATAAGACAATAAGTATTTTTCATCATATAAATACTCTGAAACTTCTTCAAAATATTTATTAAACTCTGTGACTTGTGTTTTAACATCTTCTTGATACTCATTCGACATAATTTCATGATTGATTGTATCTAAGCGATCTTTTAACTCTTTTGCCTGTTTTTCTGATTCTTCAATTTTAGCAATAATTCCTTCATATTCACCTTTCTTTTGATGTTGAAAGTTTAATTCATGAATAATCTGTTCTAAATCTTCAAAAGTATCACTTTTCTTTAAAAGAACAGAGTATTTCTTTTCATCTTCTAATATTTTTGTTAATTATTCATTATAAGAATTGATTTCACTTTCTAATGAAGGAAGTTCTTTTGTAATATAATTCACTTTATTTTGAATCATAGTATTATGATGATTCACTAAATCAGAAAAAGTTTTATTGAGAGGTCCTAGCTTTTCTGATACTTCTTCATAGATAGTTTTTAACTCAAACAAATCAATATCAATATTATTCTTTTCTAATTCTTGTTTAGATTCTATAATTAAATCTTTTCTCATTTTTAATAATGAGATAGCTTCAGTCATCTGATTAATATCATATTTAATATGATTTAATGTTTTTAAACCATTTTCAAAATTTTCATTAATATTAAGACTATCTTTCTTTTGATTTAATTTCTTAATTTCATTATTAATAGCAACCAACATAACAATATAATTATTTTTTGAAACATTGGATTCTAAACGACTTTTATATTTCTTTTCTTGCTGTAACTGTGTTGTGAGTGTTTCTTTGAGTTGTCCCTTTGAATGAGCACAACCCAATAAATATAAATATAATGTTTCATATTCAACATCTTTTGTAAAAGAATCAAGATATTTAATAGTATTAGAAATTGCTTTATCTTTATATCTGATGTTATGTCCTACAAGCTGTTTTAATGTTGGTTTTTTTGCAGTTAAGCCATTAAACAACATTTCTTTTAACACTTGGTTGAATTCATCTTTTGAATATTTTTGACCATTAATCTTTCTATAAGATCTTCTATTTTTTAAATGATGAGCTGTTTTAAATACTTTTGCTCCCTCTTTTTATTTATCTAAGGTATCAATAAACTCATATCCAAACTTAGTTACCATAAATAAGTCGCTCCAAACTTTAATAAAGCACAAATTTATAAATTCTCACAAACTGCTTTCCTATTTTGCCACTTCCCGGAGACCTTAGGATGTAACAAAATTGATATTGTTTGTTGTAATATATGTACCTGATAAATCAGTGTTTTTTAGAATTACACCATCTTCTGCTTTGCTAGCAGCTTGTAGTAATTTTCAGGCTTCATTACTAATTTTGATAGATTAGTCTTTGAGTTTCGCAATCGAACTAATGAAAGCATCTCGTTTGCATTCCCATCTAACACTAGGTAGGTCAGACAGATGAAATTCTTGTACTAAAGCATCCTTTAATTGACCTAACTTTTCTTTTACTTCTATCTCATTGCCGTCTAGCTTCAAAGCAATTTTCCGTGGATTAATAGCTCCCTGTATTTCTTTAAACTCAAAATCAGGAAGTAGTATTGTTGTATATTTGGTCTGTAATATCCATGCTGCCCCCATTTCGTTCATACTGGCAACGCTCTGATAATAGTTGTCCGATAAAATGAAAAATACATGAAGATTATGCTCGTCAAATTGCTTTTTTAAGTAATCGTAAATATCTTCATCCAAAGGTATTCCGTAACCTGGAACAGAAGAACAAAACAGTTGTTCCTGCGATAAACCAATATCTTCAAGTAACTCAACTATAGACAAAACATAGTCTTTGTCTTTGCTACAATGACTTATAAAAACCTTAGGGCTCTTTTCCGGCATCAATTTGGCCTCCTTTATAATTATTTTGCTGTCAACTTCTTCGGGATAATATTTTGCAATATTTTTTTGTATGGCTAAAAGACTACCACATAATTCATTAAACGATTTTTCATCATGCCAACCATTAAACCCTTGCTTTATAGTTACAAGTGTACTCCAAATAAATTTGTCATGGGTTCTATCATGGATAGCTTCAAGTTCTAACTGAAGTTCCTGTTTCCATGCAGAAAATTCTGCATTATCAGATATGGTCTTAAATTGGGGCATACCTTTTACACTCGGTAAATGAAACAAAGAACGGATATAGTCGATCTGATTTATTAACTCTAGTAGATTATCTTTCATAATTTAATGCCTCTATCTCCTTTATGACAATAGTATATCAAAAATAGACGTTTTCATAAAGATTTTTTTGGATTATGAAAAGAACCCCAAAAAAACGAGAACAAATATATTTTTGTCTATGAGTTAATACGTGTATTAAATTTTCAATTTTATATATTAAAATACCTATGCATAATCAATTACTTCTTAACATAGTCATTACATAACTTATTGAATTGGATGCGATGATAATGAGTATTTCACTAAAAAAATGACACCGTTTCACTCATTTGATGACGTCATCACACTAGTGTAATGATAAAAATAGTCACTATAGATTTGACCATAGTGACATTTTTATTAATCCTTTTTTCGCGTTCTCATTGATTTGTCGCCCTTTATATGAATGGTATACTATTCTATCAAGTATGGCATCTGCTATTGCTCCTTCTCCTAGATTTTTATGCCACCCATCTGGTGTGAATTGTGAAGCAATAATTGTTGTATGACTATCATATCTTAATTCAAACAGTTCAAGGATATCGCCCTGTTGTTCCTGAGTTGTTGGATTAAGTAGAAATTCATCAATAATAAGAACTACAGCTCTTGCATATAATCTTAATTGTGGCTTATATTTTCCATTTCATCTTGCCTGATCCAATTCAAACAATAAATCCAACAATTTTATATACTTTACAACTTTTGCTTTCTTGCATGCGGCATTTCCTAATGGCGAAACAATATATGTCTTTCCATAATGTAAAGTTTAACATTATGGAAAAACATTTTTATCAAACTGTCTAGGTAAAGCAGCTTGTCGTGATGGAATAACTACACGCTATATAAGAATACCTGATTTGGTTGTTCAGTTAGAAGAAGCAGAACTAAAAAGAGGACGAAATAAGCTCATTAATAAATATGCGAAGTGCCCTTTGCTTATCTTAGATGAATGACTCATAAACTCTATGAATGAACAAGAAATAGAATTTATTTTTGAACTTGTGGAAAGAAGATATCAAAATAAATCAACTATATTTTGTACACAATTCAAAATAGAATCTTGGCATACATGATTAGGTGGAGGAGTACATGCAGACGCAATAATGGATCGAATTATTCATAACTCTATTACGATTAATGCAGGTGACATCAATATGAGAGAAGTTACTTCAAATATGAACAGAGAATAAAAACGGGCACTGCCTTTGAGCGGTGCTATTCATTTACACAGGTGATCCTACAATTATCTACTACTGGTGCTGATGTTGTGAATTAAATGGTTGAAGAACGTGAAATAATCACTTTTCTTATTACTAATAATCTTATTAAATATAATACAGTTTTTATTCACTAAAACTGAATGATTGACTCTATAGAAATTATGTGTTTTTATTTTCCTTTGAAATTCTTTTAAGGATTTCATATGTAACATATATTGTTATCAGTGCAACTATTGTTTTACAAGTCATGTCATCACTTATTCCTAATTATAAAGAAATTAATCTTTCAGATCCTGTACTAAGTTAGTTTGCAACAATAATTGGAACAAGAGTTCAATAAAAAGAAAAGGCTATAAATGGTAATTTCCATCTATAGCCTTCATTTATCATATAATTTTATAAAAATATTAAAGGAAAAGTGTTCATGATGTTTACTAAATAATAATAGTGGCAGCATGTTTTAGAATTATATTTCATTAAATAGAATTGGTTTTTCTTATAGCTTTATTAGTCCCATATTCTAACTTCTGTTACTATTTTTTTATGAAAAAAATGATGAATCTTTTGTGTACGATTTATTCTTTTTAAAGCTTCTTTGTATTGTCCATTTCCTTTATTAATTAACCAATTCTTTGACTTCTTAGAAAATTGTACTTTATCATTATTAAACATAAAGGTTATCCTAGAAATATTTAACAATTTACTATTACAAGTAGAAAATACAGTTCCAAAATTAGGATACTGAATATCTTGCATTTCTTTTGAATAGTTTACTCGCTCTAATCGTTCTTTTTTAGATATATTTTTGTCTTTTTTCTCAAATCTAAATCTTGCTTCTAATATAATATATTCATCATTTTGAAAAATGGATGACCTGTAAGAAAAACAACATTCCTCTACAGTTAAAATTTGAACTTTTTTCTTATATAATACTTTCACATCTAAAAGATAATCAGAAATTGACTTATGATAGTTTTTTCCACGTCCAGCATTCATATATATAGCTCCACCAACATATCCAGGCACAGAATACAAATATTCTATTCCCCCAAAATTATAATCATTAATATAAGAAATCAATTTTTTTAGACTTACTGATGCTCCACAAGTAGTAACATCCCCATCAATTGATATTTTGTTATTGAAATTTTTGGTATAAATAACATGTTCAAAAGTCGACTGATCATTAATTAATAAATTTGAACCTCCTCCAAGAATTTTGAAATTGTCTAATTTTTTAACTAAATCAATCAATTCTTCTTGACTTTCAGGAATATAAAAATTTTTAGCAATACCTCCTATTTTGATTGTTGTGTATTTTGCTAAATCTTCATCATGTATTACTTTCACTCTCATTCACCAATCTTTCTCTGTCATTAATCATGCCCATTAATAAGTCTGATATGATAACCTCCTAGTAGACAGTGTAAATAATTAAACACTGATACGGGAGGTTTTTATATTGGGAAGAAAAAGCAAATATTCTAAAGAACTAAAAATAGAAATATGTAAACGTT
>NZ_NFLJ01000026.1 GCF_002160865.1 Massiliimicrobium timonense | reverse complement strand
TTATGAACATAATGAGAACATTCCAAAATTTTATATTCTCCATTTTGCTTACTATTTATATAATCAATAATAAAGTTTCTCCATTGTTCTTTTGCATATCCTGTCCCATCTCCATTAGATATAAAAAATAACATAGGTACATTAGTAATATCAATACTTTCTATTTTTTTAGCATTTTCTTTTATCTGTTTTGTTTCATTTAGCATTGAAGTTGTTGCTGTTCTTCTATAAAAAACAATTCTATACAACTTTTTTTCTTCATCTGTTAAATTTCCATCTTTAATTGCAGAAGAAGAATTAACAATAGATGGTATAAATCTAGTAAGTCCTATATCTGCTCCAAATTTAGCTAAAGAAAGGAGCATATTATTTATTTTCATATTCTCGTATGCTTTAGGAACTGATGGATCTAATCCCACTATTCCTTTTATTTCATCTGGATATTTATTTGCCCAATATAATGCTTCAATTCCAGACATAGAATGAGGAAATAAAATATATCTATTGTTTTTTATACCTGCTTTATTCAATGATTCTCTTGTTTCAAATAAAATTGTATCTATATCTCTATCAATATCACTTATATCACTAAAACCATAACCTGCTTTTTCTACTACTGCTATTTGATAATCATTTTCAAATAATGAATATAGTGTTTTAAAATCAAGTGTAGGTGAACAAGTTCCTCCTCCAGACATAAATACTAATGTTGTATCACTATTGGAATTTCCACTTACATAAACATTTATATTATGATTATTAACTTCAACAATTTTACCAGTTGTTTTAAAAAATTTATCTTCTTTTTTTAATTTTATTTTATGATTAACGAAACTTATTATCATCAACAATACTATAAGGAAAATAATAACTTCAATTATAATTATACTAATTTTTAAAAATTTATTCATAGATTATCTCACTTTCAAATTAGGATTTACTTATATTTATTCCTATAAAAGTGTCAATATATATCCGTCTATCAGAGCAATTAGCAGATACATAATAAAGGCTCTGATAAACGCTTCTATATGCTTTTTCGGATTTTGATACAATTCCTTTTCTGGTATTTTTCTTAAACGAACACGCTTTGTATTCCGCCACCATAAAAGGTCTACAATAAATAAGTCAAAGATATTCAATCCCTGTCCTATAATACATAAACAAAGAAAATTATGTGTGAAGCCATTTTCTTTGATAAACAACCCTAATATAAATAGTACGAACAGAAATAACAGAAAATTGGATATAAATGTAACCACTTTATTGCTTTCCTTAAATTTTCCTTGATATTCTGCAATACTCTTTATTCGATTTTGCACTTCATCTGGATAAGATGAATAGCTTTTTAAATTTTTGTTATCTGTACCTGTTCCCCAAAAACATATTAGAAAAAACGCGATACATAAAATTACGGTTTCGATTATTATAATCATTCTGTTTCACTCCAAATTCTAATTTATTGGACATAATCATTTACTATTCTCTTATTTTCAAATGATAACAGGACACTAAATATTATTTCTATCAGTATCATCATTATTGCAAGAGTATAATTAGCAAAATTTAAACCAACTATCAAAGATAATATTGGAATAATTATTGACAATACCATATATGTTTTTGAATTATATAACCAACTGTATGGCAATAAATGTGCTCCGAATATCATAGCAATAACCATTAGCATTTTATCCGGCAATGTAGGATAAATCCACATTGCTATTAAAAGATATATCATTTGATTTGCAGAAAATAGTATTCCTAAGTAGTTTAATGGATTACTTTTATCTTGAAATTGTATTTTTAATATTTTAGAAATTAAAAAAGCTATAGGTAATAATGGTGCAGTGCAACAAAATGTCAATAGATTTTTTGTTAATATAGGTAAATCTGTTAATTGTACGATTAAAACCATAATCCATATTACTACTGATGCAATGATAAAATGAATACCTTTCTTTTGCTTTTGGGCACAATCTTTTTTCAAATCTTTCAAGTTCATTTTTTAGCTCTCCTCAATAAATTCAAATTTACTTAACAATATGTGCTGTAATAATTGTATAACTATATGAATTGATAGTGATTTTGATATTTCCAACTTCACAATACCAATTTTTACCTTGTTTGTATATGTTACACTTTTTATCCAACACCTTATCTTTACAATACTCAACAACATCATCTGTATCTATCTTTAGATTTCTTTTGATTCTATAAACTCCCATTTCAGTTATATGAATTTTATCAATATTATCAAGTAATATCTTTTTTAATATCTTTTTATCTTCCATTCTTTCTTCTCCTTAAATTATTTACCAAACTTATTGATATAATCTGCTACAACTTTTTTAATTGGTGGAGATATTTGATTGATATCAATTTCTTTTGGATCATAAAAACGTAATTCATCCATCTCTCCATCATTTGAATTTGGATTTCCCGTCCACTTTCTACACAGATATACTATTTCAAAATTAGATACTTCGTCACCATTAGGATAAATATAATGAGCTTCAGGTCCAGAGTTTACACAGAAAAATTCCAATTCTTTGGCTATGATACCCATTTCTTCAAATAGTTCTCTTTTTGCACAATCCTCAACATATTCATCAATTTCAACCGAACCGCCGGAATAACCAAGCATATGATTGTCATTTCTTCTTCCAAGTAATATTTTTCCATTATCATCTACACATATTATACTGGCTGCACATTGAATGATTGTCCTATGTCCAACAAATTTTCGCATTTCTTTCATATATCCAGTCATATGATTCTCCTCTCCTTAAATTCTTTTTTACTCTTACCCAGCTATATGAGCATTTATAATCTCTCCACTTGAATCAACATCTATTTCAATAACATGTCCCCAGAACATATCATCATCATTGTAAAACAAAGATAAACTTCCATTTGAGCTCACCATTATTTCGCTCATTTCCATACGTTTCATAAATATTTCTTTTGTGATTTCTTCTGTATCAATTTCATCCGATGCTTCCATCCAGTCATTTGCCAGTTCTGTAAGTTCTTCTGCGGCATATTCACGATACCTTGCATCATTTTCCACAATATTATCTACAACTCTTTTTAATACCTTCATTGCCTGTTTGGCTGTATCTCCATCCTCCTCATCGGTTTCTAAATAGACATTGGCTTCTACTCCATTCCAATTGACAATTCCTTCAAACCATGAAAATTCTCTATCTAAGGCAAAAGAACCTAATTCATTTTCTATAGAAACTGGCTTAGCATAATATGCTTTCAAAGCTTCTAATTTTTTATTTGATGCATTTTCTTCAAGCATATTGATAAGCATATATCTATTGTTCATATATGGTGTCTGATCTTGTGGTATACATTTTCTAACAGTAATACGATAAATGCCCAATTGTTTAAATTCATATCCCCATCCTTGACGATTATTGTCATTTTTGATAAGCCATTCAAGACGACCTTTCTCATGAGAGAACTGACCTGTACGCAAATCTATGGACGCAAGAAAATCAACAAATGGTTTCAACATATCTTCTATATTTGCTGCTCCTTTACAAGATGATCGAACTAAAATAAGCATTTCATATTCTTCTGTTTCAAAGTCTTTTTCAAAATTTGTTTGTACTGACATCATTCATTCCACCTTTTCTTGATTGTTTACAAAACCAATATTCCTATTTCATTTTGATTTATTTGTAAACAGAATAGAGATAATGAAGCATCTTACCATTATAATATTGTGTCATAAATTCATCTTCTTTTTTCATTCCCATACTTTTGGCGACTTTCATAGAAGCATAATTATCTGATTTTATAATAGAATAAACTTTATCCCTGTTTAATTGTTCAAAAGCATACTTTTTACATCCATTGGCTGCTTCACTTGCATATCCATAATGCCAAAACCTTTCTTTTAATAAATAACCAATTTCTAACACTTCAGTATCTTTATAAGGCTGCATAGTCAAACCAGCCTGTCCTATCATTTCATCTGTATTCTTTAATATAACTGCCCATAATCCAAAACCATATTTTTCATATCTTGTTATTTGCCTATCAAGCCATTCCTGTACATCATTATCTGAAAAATCATGCTCATAAGCATACATCACTCTAGGGTTCTGTAAAATTTCAGCTAAATCTTCAAAATCACTTTGATTCATCTCTCTTAAATATAGACGCTCTGTTTCTAATATCATGCTTTATTCTATCTCCTCAAATAAACAACATTCTACTTTTTAAAATTTTCTATAAATCCAGATATAGCAGATATAAGCCAACCTAGACCAATAATAATGAAGGCAATTTTCTACCTAATCCATTATCCAAAACAAAGATACAAGTATATAAAACAAACTTGCAGGTTATTCATTGCTTTTCACTTCAATATCTTAGACATTGTTTATTTCTTTTTTGAGCAGTAACTCCTAGTTTGATATATAATCTCATTTCACTTAGATAACTGCTCTCAAATAAATTCTAAATCATTTTTATTAATCCATCACAACTAAGATTTATCTTTTTTGATTAAAACTCCTATAAGTAAGCCAAGCCCTGATCCTATACTTATTCCAAAACATATACATATAGGAATATTGTTAATAAACATCCCTATATTGACTCCTAATGATACACCAATACACATTCCTATTGACATTCCCTCTAACATATATGTTTTTATTTCATCTTTATTTTTCATAATTGACCTCTTTTCATTCTATTGCTTTTTCTAACTTTTCTTTCATTGGTGTCAAAAAAGGACGTGTCGGTTCTAAAACTTTCATGTTTCTTAGTAAGACCATAGCCATACTTTGATCTTTTTCAACAAAGTCATTCACAGCACACCATAATTTTTTTTGACAATCTTCTTGTCTATAATCTGAAAGTGAAATCAATGCATAACAATAAAAATAAGCAACAATATCAAAATCTAAACAATGTCTTTTTTGATTATATTGAGGAATATTGTTTTCTAAAAACTGAAGAACTGTATCAACTGTGTGGGGTTTTTTAGAAAAAGGAATCATTCTCTCATATTCTTTTTTTGTTATGGGAGCATGTGTCAGGGTTGATAGTTTACTACATAACTGCCATATTTCTTCTGGAGATGCTCCAACTTCTTTGGCTGCTTCCATTAAAGGCAAAGTACTTTTAGCTACCCAAATATTTTCTCCTTGAAACTTTGGACCACTTATAACAAATGTTTTATGATTTTTAATACAATCTTGAAGATAAGCCTTTTGCTTTTCTTGATAATCTCTTAATTCATCAATTGAAGGTATTTTCTTTCTAGCCATATTTTTACTCCTATATCTCATATTATATCAACAGAAGATCAGCTATTCAATGGAATTGAAACATGAGTACCATATCAAAAAAGGGAACATTTCTGTTCCCTACATATCAATTTGAATATGACTTCCTACTCTTTCTTTTACCTTTTCTTGCATACGTTCTTTTGAAATTGTTATACCATTATATCCTTGCAAAGCATGTTTTTTAGCTAAATCATTTGTGTAATCTTTTAATCTATAAACAGTAAATCTTTCTCTGGTATCTTCCACATTTTGAGGATCAGAAGCTTCATAATGATTCATTAAAGGTGTCAAACAGACATTTTCAATCTTCCATGCACTTCCATCTTTACGAAAATCACAAGATAACATGCCACCTAATTGTGTTTCTTCTTCTAACATACCACTAATAAAATTACCTAAACTGTAAGCAACAAGTGTTTGATGTCCATCTTTTTCCTTCAATCCACTCTACCGGTTCTAAAGTATGTGTATGTGTTCCTAACACAATATCCACACCTAAATCAGCTAATAATTTTGCATTTTTCTTTTGAAAAGGTTGAGGTTCTGTATCATTTTCTATACCCCAATGACAAGAAACAATAATGATGTCACTGATTTCTCTGGCGTTTTCTACATCTTTTTTCATTTGTTCTTCATTAAAATCATGAATACAATAATCTGGATAATCTTCTGTTGTATTTAACATCTGATTATAAGTTAAAAAAGCAATACGCAATCCATTCTTTTTCACAACTTGAATACGTTCATCTTTTGATTGATATAAACCAATATAAGTCATGTCCTGATATTGCTGAAAAACTTGAATAGAATGTTGAACTCCTTTATATCCCATATCTAAAGCATGATTTGTAGAACCATTCACAACATCAAAACCCACATCATGTAAATTCTTTGCCATTTCATCAGGTGTATTAAAATAAGGATAACCCGAAGGTGTTCCACCACCTAAGATTGTTTCCTGATTCACAAAAGCAATATCAGCCTTTTCAATATAGGGTTTGATATTTGTATAGTAAGGTGAAAAATCATATCCATTTTCTGTTTTCGCTTCATCCAACAATCTTTGATGCATTAAATTATCACCAACTGCAACAAATGAAACAATATCTTCTTTCACTTCAGTTTTCGTTTTCTTTTCTGGTACAGACTTTTGACAGCCATATATAATCATAGCCATTACAACAAAAACAAGAATCTTTTTCATTTATTTTGTAGTACTCCCAAATCCACCATTACGTATTTCACTGGCATCATCATCTTCCACAATCCCATACTGCATAAAGATTCCTTGAGCAACACCCTGTCCAGCTAAAACTTCTACTGTTTTGTTTTCATTTGTATCATTTGTCATCTTAATAAAGATATGTCCTTCATTATCAGAATAAAAATAATCACTATCAATGACACCCACTGTATTATTTAATTGTAAACGATACTTAAATCCTAGTCCACTTCTTGGATAAATCATTAAAACCCATCTTTCATTCATTTCACAACGAATTCCCGTAGGAATCTTGATTGTTTCTTGAGGTTTCAAACAAATATCTACTGGTGTATAAAAATCATATCCAGCTGAGCCTTTTGTCGCACGTTTTGGTAGCTGAATAGATTCATAGATGTTTTGAATCTGTTCCCTAGAAGCATTTGGATCATAATCCAAATAAGCTTCCTCAAATTGTTGATAAGATACTTTATAAAATTTTGCTGTTGTCATATGTATTCTCCTTAACCTTCATAATATTCTTCTAGTGTTATATTTTCATTATGCAACTTGGTTGCTAAATCAACGCCGACATAACGAATATGCCACGGTTCATAACTATAACCCGTGATACGCACTTTATCTTGAGGATAACGTAATATAAAACCATATTTATAGGCATCGCTTTCGATAAACTTTCCTAATGCACTATCAGCAACCTTTTCACTTAAACGATCACCTTCGGTTGTATAAGATATATCTACACAAAGTCCCAATTCATGTTCACTGCGACGAGGATAGGCATTATACTGAATCGCATGTTCTTCGCCAAAAACTTTCACTGAATTATCCCAGTAAAGCTGTTGTGTTTCAGGTTCACGATAACCAGAAATCGTATAAATGGCTATCCCTTTAGCTTTAGCTGCCTGATAAAATTTGGTATAAGCCTCGTTAGCTTCATGACGTAGCTGTTGATGACAATCAATGACATCTTCTAAGTCATCTGGTTTCCAGCCTTTTGGTATTTCATGTAATTTGTTGACAAGAACAGTTACATCATCTGGATTTTCTACGATATCTGCCTGAGCAGTAATAGGATTAATCAAATCTCCCACATATTCTACAACATCGACAATCAAATCTTTCTGACTTTGATTTCCAGCCTGATCAGTGACTTTATAATGAACAGTCTTCTTTCCAACGCTAGATGTATCAATTTCGTTATAACTGATGTGGTCTGTCACATCCCCATCTTGACGATCATAAGCCTTTTCAACATACTGCAAATAATCAAAAGATGTATTCAAAGCAATCTGTACTCTAGATTTATTAAGTAATAATACTGGTGCTTCCTGATCTTTTTCTTGACAACCAGTCAAAATCAAAAAAACAGTGATAAATCCAATTATTTTTCTCATAACAACCTCCATGAAATATCTCTCATAATGTCACTATACCCTCATTTGGCTATCATTATAAACCAATCTTACAAAAATGTCCTTAATATTTTATAAAATAATTCAATTTGACATTATTTACACAAATTCCTATAATATCTTTATGATAAAGACGAGGAGATGAACTTATGCAATATAGTATTGTTTTTTCAAGTCCTACGGGAAATACAGAAATGTTAGCTCAAGCTATTCAAAATCATTTAGATGGTGAATGTTGTTATTATGGGAAAGCTGCTCAAGCTCCTTTAACTGCAGATTATATCTTTGTTGGATTCTGGACGGATAAAGGAACATGTGATGAATCGATTCAAGATTATTTGAAACAACTTCATCATCAAAAAATCTTTTTATTTGGAACTGCTGGTTTTGGTGGTAGTCAAGAATATTTTGATAGTATTTTGAAACGTGTACAAACAAACATTGCTGATGATAATCAAATTGTTGGGCAATTTATGTGTCAAGGAAAAATGCCTATGAGTGTCAGACAACGTTATGAGCAAATGGCTCAAAAACAACCAGACAGATTTTTACCTATGATTGACAATTTTGATAAAGCTTTATCACACCCCAATGAACAAGATTTACAATCACTCATTCAACAACTAGATATGATTTCATAAAACATCATAGTCCTCTATGATGTTTTTCATAACAAATATTTTATGTATTTTTTACATTCTTTTGCTATTTTTGTGGTAAGATATACACGTTAGGAGGGGGAATATATGCCAGCCATATATACACATTACTGTTTTGGGGAAGAAATGAAAAAAGTCTATCCTCCCCATCTACAAAAAATTATTCAAGAACATCTTGATCTTTATGAAATAGGTTTGCATGGTCCGGATATTTTTTTCTATTATCAGATTTATCATCATAACGAGATGAACCGTTGGGGAAGTACCATGCATCAAATGAAAGCTTACGATTTCTTTGAAAGTTCACGTCATGTAATTTTAGAAAAAAGTCATAAGGAAGCCAAAATAGCTTATATGCTAGGATTTATTGCTCATTTTGCTTTAGATGATGCATGTCATAGTTATATTGAAAAAAAGATAGACGTATCTCATGTTTCACATTCACTCATTGAATGTGAAATGGATAAATACTTATTAATCAAGAACCATCAAAAACCACTCTACACAGATTTAACAAAACATTTAAATCCTACAATGGAAAATGCTAAAGTCATTCAATCATTTTTTCCACAATTTACAAATCAACAAATCTTATCTACACTTCAGTCTATGAAAACATATAATCGTTTTCTAGCAAGTCATCAGCCATTGATAAGAGCTTTGGTTAAAACTTTCCTATTTATTTCTGGAAAATATAAAGGTTATCGTGGATTATTAATGGATCAAAAAGATCATCCTGTTTGTCATGATAGTAACTTACGTTTAGAAAAACTCATGAAAAAAGCTATTCCTCATTGTGCTATGCTCAGTGAAAACTATTATGCTTTTTTAACAAAGAACGAAGCTTTACATCGTGACTTCCTGCACAATTATAGTGCACATGAAGGATGGCAGGATATTCTCATTTTACCATATGAAAAGGAGCAAGATTATGACATCTAAAACAACATCATTAGAAAAGAAATGGATTTTATATGATGTAGGCAACTCTGCTTTTACATTACTTGTGTCTACAATTATGCCGATTTATTTTAATTTTTTAGCTGACAATGCTCATATCTCTGAAACAAATTATTTAGCTTTCTGGGGTTATGCGACATCACTGGCTACAATTATTACAGCGATTCTCGGTCCTATTTTAGGAACAGCTTCTGATTTTAAAGGATGGAAAAAGAAACTCTTTATGATAGCCTTATTGATTGGGGCTTTAGGTTGTATTTTACTTGGTTTTACATCTTCATGGTTATGGTTTTTATGTTTATTTGTTATTGCAAAATCAGCTTATTCATTGAGTCTTGTTTTTTATGATTCTATGTTGACTGATATTACAGCACCTGAACGCATGGATAATGTATCTGCCAAAGGATATGCGTGGGGATATATTGGAAGTTGTATTCCTTTTGTAGGCAGTTTAATTCTTGTGTTATTTTATGAACAATTCCATCTCACAATGGAAACAGCTATGAGTCTTTGTTTTCTTTTGATTGCCTTATGGTGGTTATTATTGTCAGTTCCTTTAATTCTTGGATATCATCAAACATATTATTTAGAAAAAGAAAACCATTATGTTAAAGCTAGTTTTCTACGTTTAAAAAATATCTTTGTAGATTTAAAAAAGAACCCAAAAGTCTTGTTCTTTTTGATTGCTTTCTTTTTCTACATAGATGGTGTTTATACAATCATTGATATGGCAACAGCTTATGGAACAGCTTTAGGTTTGGATACAACAGGTTTATTACTTGCTTTGTTGTTAACACAAATTGTTGCTTTTCCAGCCGCTTTAATCTTTGGGAAATTAAGTTCTTCTATTGAAAATACAAAACTTATCAAAATATGTATCTTTGCTTATTTCCTTATCGCATTATATGGAATCACTCTCCAACAACAATATCAGTTCTGGATTTTAGCTGTTGGTGTAGGAATTTTTCAAGGGGCCATCCAATCACTATCACGTTCTTACTATGCAAAAATTATTCCTGCCAATCGTTCTGGTGAATATTTTGGTTTGTATGATATTTGTGGTAAAGGTGCATCTTTTATGGGAACAACTCTCGTTTCCTTTATTTCTCAAGTCACAGGTATGATGAATATTGGTGTTGGTTCATTAGCGATTATGTTTTTCATTGGTTTTGTATTCTTCAAAAAAACAGAAAAACTTCACCTTTAATTTTTAGACTCTTTATAGGAGTCTTTTTTATATATGATATAAATCTTTCCCTAATTCTTGTAAAGATTTAAAATCCAAAATCATATATTTTCCCTTATCTATTTTTTTCATATATTCCTGTTTTATAAAATATCTTAATACTCTTTGTAATTGACGATAACTACTTCCTATCATTTCAGCCACATCTATCATATTTTCATTTAACATTTTTTATGATAACAAATGCTTTGCTTATTACTTGGAAGTATCATCGGCATTTTCAATATATATCTTACAAATACTGTTAGTAAATACCTTTCTCTAACAAAGATTACTTTATTCCTTGTTTATCGCAAAATATCTTAGGATTTATATTAGATAGTCTTTTTTTCAACTTCTTTTCTATTAAAAAATTAATGGGATGCTTTTTAGCCGTTAGTGGATTATATATTTTTTTATACAATGATCATTAAAATAAACTAACTCATATTAAAAAGAGGATATAATCCTCAATAAATCAAATGTTTATAATTATGACTTTGTATCAATATGAACTGTTGCCCTATTTATACGATTTGCATATTTATCTAAAGCATATAAACTATATGCAAACTCTGGGTTACTCCCTTCCTCGACAGAATATTCCGATGCAAATTCAAATACATCATCCATATGAAAATAATTATGATTTAAATCTATTTTCTTTCGTACAGTCCATACACTTGATAAATCATTTATACTTTTCAAGGAAATTTCTGCTTTAGATTGAGATAACGATTCTCCATCATTCAATGTTTCTTTATCTAAGACTGTTGCTTGATATTGAGAAAATCCATCATGTTGTAATGTCAAATAATGTCCATCATTAGAAAAACATACGCTTGTCTTCAAAGTATAATAATCTTTATATAAGTCTGTTTCATTGGTATCTTTATATAATCCATAACCCGTATAAATATATGTACCTGTTAAATGATTTGATGAATCAAGAAAATAATATTTATACAAACGAGGCTGATATACATAATTTGTCTGTACTGGTGCTGTTTCACTTATGAAATCTAAACATGGAATAAGATAGTTTTCTATTGGTAATGCCTTCCCTTGAATATGAACTATTTGAACATTTTCTTTTAAACTCTTATTTTCTGTATATTTCAAGACAGAAAATTCACCATGCATGTCAACAAGGTTCTTTGATATTATGCTTCCGTCATCCATTGCGTATATAGGCATGTCATTTTGAAAAGATACATCTAATTCATTAGAAATTTTTTCTATAGAACTTGGTCCAACAAAAAGAATAAAATGTTCCTTAATATAATCTTGAATGAACTTTTTAACTTCCATATTGGAAATCAACTTGTTATCAACAGCAACGATATCTTGATTATCGAAATGATATGAATTTAAATCAGAGGGATTTAGTATCTTTATTTCAAAATTTTTATATTTTTGATTAACAGAATAAATATCATCAAAATCTAATTTTTGATAAGAAATAAATACTAATTTCCCTGTTTGAGAAGACACTTCTTGATGAGTACGATTATAAGATTGATGCTCAATCACCATAATACATACAATTATGACCAATAATGAAATAAGGACTTTTAAAAAACGTGATTTCATTTAAAATTCCTCCTTAACATATCACTCCAATTTTAAACTTTTCCTACTTATATAGTATATTTTTTATTTCATATTATCAAGATAATTAAACAGGATGCCATAACTATAGCATCCTTCTTTTCTTTTATTAAATTTTTGTAATATCAATAAGTGATGTATTTCCTTGATGTCTTTTTTCAAGACAATTGATTAATGCCTGTGCTGTATCTAATGATGTATAAATAGGAATACCAGCTTCTACTGCAAAACGACGAATCATAAATCCATCTTTTAAATTATTGTTTCTTGTTGGTATATCAATAATTAAATCAACTGTATCTGTCAACATTAAATCAAAGATTGTATTTTTCTTATCTGCAATGTAATTCACCAAATGTGCTGGAACACCATGTTCGATTAAATATGTGAATGTTCCAATTGTTGCATAGATATCATAACCAAACTTATGATATTGTTTTGCAATTGGTAAGAATTCATCTTTAGCACTATCTTTAATAGTACAGATAATATTCTTTTTCTTAGGTAAATCAATACCTGTCGCAATGAATGCTTTATATATCGCTTCATCAAAGTCTTTAGACACACCTAAAACTTCACCTGTAGATTTCATTTCTGGTCCTAAGCTAATTTCAGCACCAGTAATCTTTTCAAAAGAGAAGACTGGCATTTTAATTGCCACTGTTTCTTTTTCCTTAGCCAATCCATATTCATAACCTTGTTCCTTGATTGTTTTTCCCATAATGACATGTGTAGCCACATCTACTACTGGAATATCAGTCACTTTTGAAATATAAGGAATAGTACGTGAAGAACGTGGATTCACTTCAATGACATATACCTGATCTTCATAAACAATAAATTGAATATTAATTAAACCAATGACATGTAGCGCTTTTGCTAGTCTTTGTGTATAATCCACAATCACATCTTTAATTTCCTGTTTAATCTTTTGTGGTGGATATACTGAGATACTATCTCCACTATGCACTCCTGCACGTTCTACGTGTTCCATGATACCTGGAATCAATACACCATGTTCATCACAGATAGCATCGACTTCAACTTCTTTACCAGATAAATATTTATCAATCAAGATAGGATGTTCCTGATATTGACGATTAATGATTTCCATGAATTTCTTGATATCACCATCATTTAAAGCAATTTCCATTCCAGCTCCACCTAATACATAAGAAGGTCTGACAAGCACTGGATATCCTAAACGATTAGCAACCTCTAAAGCTTCTTCTGTTGTAAAAACTGTTGAACCTCTTGGACGATCTATATCACAACGCTGTAAGATTTCATCAAATCTTTCACGATCTTCAGCAGCATCGACATTATCAGCTGATGTTCCTAAAATAGGAACTCCCATTTCCATTAAGGCTTTTGTAAGCTTGATGGCTGTTTGTCCACCAAATTGTACAATGGCTCCGTCTGGTTTTTCTAAACGTACAATACTTTCGACATCTTCAGGTGTTAATGGTTCAAAGTATAAACGATCAGCAATATCAAAGTCTGTAGACACTGTTTCTGGGTTGTTGTTGACGATGATTGTATCATATCCTGCTTCTTTTAAAGCCCAGACACAATGAACAGAACAGTAATCAAACTCTATCCCTTGTCCAATACGGATTGGTCCTGAACCTAAAACCATGATTTTCTTTTTATCATCACGAGGATCAACTTCATTATGTTCTCCATATACAGAATAATAATAAGGTGTTGTTGCATCAAATTCAGCTGCACATGTATCTACTGTTTTATAAACAGCTTCAATATGATGATCTAATCTCATTTGATGAATATCTTGCGTTGTATGATTTGTATACTTAGCAATAATTTGATCAGGGAATTCTAATCTTTTCGCAAGTTTTAATAATTCAACAGTCAGTGGTTCTGTTTTTAATTGTTGTTCGACTTCTGTTAAATGTTTGATTTTATCAATAAACCAGCAATCAATACGTGTTATATCATGAATTTCCTGTTCACTCATTCCCTGTCTTAAAGCTTCTGCCACTACAAAGATACGATGATCATCAACATCTTTTAATTTCACTCTTAATTCATCTAATGATAAACCATCAACTTCAGGAATATGTAAATCATAAACATTTTGTTCTAAGGAACGTAAAGCTTTCATAAAAGCCCCTTCAAAATTATGAGCAATACTCATGACTTCTCCTGTTGCTTTCATTTGTGTTCCTAGTTTTCTAGATGCCCCAACAAATTTATCGAATGGCCATTTTGGAATCTTACAAACAATATAATCTAACGTCGGTTCATAAGAAGCATATGTTTTTCCAGTAACTGCATTTTTAATTTCATCCAATGTATAACCTAAAGCAATTTTCGCTGCCAGTTTGGCGATTGGATAACCTGTTGCTTTTGAAGCTAAAGCTGAAGAACGCGAAACACGTGGATTAACTTCAATGACACAATATTCAAAACTATCTGGATTTAAAGCATACTGCACATTACATCCACCTTGAATATTTAAGGCTGTAATAATATTTAAAGCCGAACTTCTTAACATCTGATATTCTTTATCAGATAAAGTTTGACTTGGTGCCACAACAATACTATCTCCCGTATGTACACCAACTGGATCTAAATTTTCCATATTACATACTGTAATACAGTTGCCATGTCCATCACGCATCACTTCATATTCAATTTCTTTCCATCCGGCAATACTTTTTTCAATGAGGCACTGACTCACACGTGATAAACGTAATCCATTAGAACAGATATGATGAAGTTCTTCTTCATTATTGGCAATTCCGCCACCTGTTCCTCCTAATGTATATGCTGGTCTAACAACAACTGGATAACCAATTTTATTTGCAAACTCAATGGCTTCATCTACATGATTTACAACAATTGATGCTGCACATGGTTCTCCAATCTTTTCCATTAATGTTTTAAACTCTAAGCGATCTTCAGCCAGTTTGATTGTATCTGTTGAAGTTCCAATAGTACGCACATGATGTTTGTCTAAAAATCCTTCATCAGCTAAAGCCATCGCAATATTTAAAGCATTTTGTCCCCCAAGTGTCGGTAAAATGCTATCTGGTTTTTCAACTTCAATTAAATGTTTCACAACTGGTACAGTTAATGGTTCTATATAAACCTTATCAGCAATATCTTTATCTGTCATGATTGTGGCTGGGTTAGAATTAATAAGGACAACTTCTATTCCTTCTTCTTTCAAGGCTCTACAAGCCTGTGTTCCAGCATAGTCAAACTCTGCTGCCTGCCCAATGATAATTGGTCCAGATCCAATCACTAATACTTTTTGAATATCATGATTTCTAGGCATTTTGATTTCCTCCCATCATTTTGATAAATTCGTCAAATAAATATGATGTATCTAATGGTCCAGCACATGCTTCTGGATGGAACTGCACTGTTTTAATAGGTTCCTGTAAATATTCAATGCCTTCCAATGTTCCATCATTGACGTTCTGGAACCATATTTTTGCCACTTGGCTATCCAATGATTCTTCTTTGACAACATAATTATGATTTTGTGTTGAAATATAAACACGATTTGTTTTCAAATCCTTAACAGGGTGGTTGGCACCATGATGACCGTAAACCATCTTTTCTGTTTGAAAACCATGTGCTAAAGCCATTAACTGATGTCCTAAACAGATAGCAAAAATAGGCAAACCACTTTGACTTAAAATCTTCATATTTTCAATAATATCTACACATTCTTCAGGATCACCAGGACCATTTGAAAGCATAATTCCATCAAAGTGTCCTTCTAAAATGGTCTTTGCTGGTGTATCAGCTGGGAAAACTGTCACTTCACAATTTCTTTTGACTAGTTCTCTGGCAATATTTTGCTTTGCTCCAAAATCATATAAAGCGACTTTATATGCACCCTTTCCTAAAACATAAGGTTCACAGCATGTTGTTTGTTTCACAACACCAGAAACTTTATACTCATGAATTCGTTTTAAAACATCACTTAAATCATCATAGTGATGTGTTGTAATCAAACCATTCATACAACCTTTATTTCTGATTAACTTTGTAATATAACGTGTATCAACACCTTGAATACCTACAATATCATGCTGTTTTAAATATTCTTCTAAATCCATATTCTTTCTAAAATGACTGCCTAATCTTGCCAGTTCATTCACAACAAAACCTTCTACATATGGTTGTCTTGATTCTTGATCTTCCAAACAAACACCGTAATTTCCAATCAATGGATAAGTCATCACAACACTTTGTCCAGCATATGAAGGATCTGTTAAGACTTCCAGATATCCTGTCATAGATGTATTAAAGACAAACTCACTAATGACTTCCTTATGACCACCAAAATGTTCACCTTCAAAGACATGTCCATCTTCTAATATCAAATATGCTTTCATTGTTACCTCCTTATATCATAAAAAAACATATCCATAAAAGATATGTTTTTAGAAATATAAAAAATGAGAAAAAGATGTTCTAACAATCGTTGTATCCATAACTTGTTTTCCCACCATAATTCTCATTCCTTTCTATTTATTCTTGTATAGTATAGTCAAATTTAACATAATTATCAAGATATTTTTTCATAATTTTTTATTATCATAATTTTAAATTATTAATCATTACTCATTAATTGCTTTTTCGCCCGTTTCACGTGTACGAATTTTCATAGCATTATCAAGCTTATAAGTAAAAATCTTACCATCTCCTACTTCTCCAGTATAAGCCGCCTGACAAATCGCTTCAATTGTTTTATTCGCCCAATCTTCATTGCTGACAACAATCTCAAATTTAATTTTCGGTAACATGTTCACTTCGACTTCCTGTCCACGAACATATTCTGTATACCCATGCTGTGTGCCACATCCCATTACCTGAGAAACTGTCATACCATTCACATGAATACGAGCAAGTGCTTCTTTGACTTCTTCATATTTTTCTTCTCTCACAATCGCTTCAATTTTGATCATATTCACTGTCCTCCTAATCCAATCCATTAAAAGATGGATATGCATTTTCCTGATGTTCAGAAATATCCAATCCTTTTTGTTCTTCCTGTTTAGAAACACGAAGTGTTGTGAAACATCTGACAATGGCTATACAAATAAGCGTTCCAATAATAGCCACAGCAATCGTAACAACGATACTGATGATTTGTGCTATGAATAATTGTGTATCTCCAAAGAACAAACCATTCCATCTGGCAACATCGTTAATAGACGTTTGTGTAAACAATCCTGTCGCAATACCACCCCAGATACCGCCAATACCATGACATCCAAAAGCATCCAAAGCATCATCATAGCCTAATTTCTGTTTTACTTTAGAAATCATCAGATAACAGATAGGACTTCCAACAAGCCCAATAATGATTGATGCCCAAATAGGAACATATCCTGCTCCCGGGGTAATGGCAACAAGACCCACAACCATACCTGTTACACTTCCTACCAGTGTTGGTTTTCCACTCATCCATACATCCATACCCATCCATGACAGCATTCCAGCTGCTGCTGATAAACCTGTTGTTATAAAGGCATGAACTGCTAATTCATTAGCCTGTAAGGCACTGCCAGCATTAAAACCAAACCATCCAAACAACAGTAAACTGGCTCCCAAGACAACAAATGGAATGTTATGAACATGATATTGTACGCGTAAATAGTCTTTGCGTTTTCCTAGTACAATACATAAAACTAATGCACTGACACCAGAACTGATATGGACAACATTTCCACCAGCAAAGTCTACCGAACCAATTTTAGCCAGAAAGCCACCAAGTCCCCAGACCATGTGAGCCATTGGATAATAAACAATGACTGACCAAAGAATAATAAACAAAAACAAAGCTTTAAATTTCATACGACCAGCAACTGCCCCCGTTATTAAAGCCGGTGTAATGATTGCAAACATCATTTGAAAAATTGAAAATTCTAAATGAGGAATTGTAGAAACATAATCTGTTGTACTTCCTTCAATGCCCTGTAAACCTAACCAGCTAAAATCTCCAATAATTCCAAAATGATCATTTCCAAAAGCCAGTGAGTATCCAAATAATGCCCACATAATAGCTGCAATACCAATGACAAAAACAGATGTCATCATTGTATTAACAACATTTTTACGGCGAACAAGTCCCCCATAAAAGAAAGCAAGTCCTGGTGTCATCAGCAACACCAGAGCACTGCATATCAACATAAAACCAATATCCCCTGAATTCATATTATAGACCCCCTAACTCTATTCATTCATATAACTATATCCCATTAAGTATTGATCCACTTCTTTGGCACATTCATTACCTTCAGCAATGGCCCAGACAATGAGAGATTGACCTCGATGCATATCCCCCGCAACGAAAATCTTTTCTTCTTTTGTCGCATAACTCTTTGGCATGGTCATAACGACTTGACGTTGATTAACAGATAAGTCAAACTGTTCTTTAATATCATCTTCAATCCCTACAAATCCTGTTGCAATCAACAATAAATCTGCCTGTATGATTTTTTCACTATCTTCTTTTTCAACCCATTGCCCATCAACCATTCTCCCCTGAATCGTTTTGACAGCTTTGAGTTGACCATCTTCTTCAATACATTCTTTAATAGTCGTTTCATAAACACGTGGATCCTGTTGAAAGACAGCCAGACTTTCTTCTTGTCCATAGTCAGTTTTTAAGCCATTTGGCCACATTGGCCATGGACGTGTGTTTTCACGAGGTGGACAAGGCAGCATTTCCAGTTGTGTCACTGATGCACATCCTTGACGAATGCATGTACCTACACAGTCATTGCCAGTATCTCCACCCCCTACAACAACCACATGTTTTCCTTTTGCATCAATGCGTGAAGGACTTTGATTTAATAAATCCTGTGTTACACTTTTCAAAAAATCTACTGCAAAATAAATGCCTTTGGCTTCTCTACCTGATACATTTAAATCACGAGCTTTTTTAGCTCCACAACATAACACAATCGCATCATAATCCTGCAACAAATCTTCTTTTGTCAAATCTTTTCCAACATGAACATTTGTATAGAACTGGATACCTTCTTCTTTCATCAATTGAATACGACGTTCAATAATTTGTTTTTCCAGTTTCATTTGAGGAATACCATACATCAATAATCCTCCTAAACGATCATCTTTTTCAAAAACACTCACTTGGTGTCCACGTTGATTCAACTTATAAGCCACCGTCAATCCTGCTGGACCACTTCCTACAATCGCAACTTTTTTAAATGAACATACAGATGATTTTTCAGCTTTCATGGATTGATTCTGATAAGCTTTTTCAATAATAAACAATTCATTATCTTTGATTGTGACTGGATCATCATGAATACCACATACACACGCTTTTTCACATAACGCAGGACAGACACGTCCGGTAAATTCTGGAAAAGGATTGGTTTTTAACAGACGTGAAAGGGCACGTTCATCATTATGATGATAGATTTCATCGTTCCATTCTGGAATCAGATTATGTAAAGGACAACCTGTGACCATATGATTGATTTCAATGGCTGATTGACAAAATGGGACACCACAATTCATACAACGTGCTCCCTGCTGACGACGTTTTTCATCCACAAGAGGAATATGAAATTCCTGAAAACCAGCAATTCTTGTTTCTGGTGATTGAGTGAAATTATCTTCTCTATCAAACTCTAAAAATCCTGTTGCTTTTCCCATATATAACCCTCCTATTGATGAACTTCCTTAAAAGCCTTGAGTGTAGCTTCATCATGTGCATAGCCTTGTTTTTCAAATTTTTCTATATTTTCTAACATATGTGCATAATTGACAGGCACAATCTTTTTAAAATGAGGTAGCCATGCTTCATAGTTTTCTAATATATCTTTAGCCAGTAGTGAACCTGTATAATCCACATGTTTTTGCAGTAATGTTTTTAATTCTTCAATATCTTTATGTTGTTTCACTTCCTGCATTGTCACTAATTCTTTATTTAAGCGTAAATATAAATCATGATTTTTATCTAAGACATAAGCGATCCCTCCGCTCATTCCTGCCGCAAAGTTCTTTCCTGTTTTGCCTAAGACAACAACTTTTCCACCTGTCATATATTCTAGTCCATGATCCCCACAGCCTTCAACTACAGCAATTGCTCCTGAATTACGCACAGCGAAACGTTCACCTGCACGTCCAGCAATATAAGCTTCTCCTGATGTTGCGCCATAGAGAGCTACATTACCGATAATCACATTATCTTGAGCCACAAACTGAGCATTTGAAGAAGGATGAATAATCAGTTTTCCACCTGATAAACCTTTTCCAAAATAATCATTGGCATCACCTTCAACACGCATTGTTAAACCTTTTGGTATAAAGGCTCCAAATGATTGTCCTGCCCCACCAAGACAATGGATTTGATAAGTATCATCTTGCAGATGATTTTGAAAACGTTTGGTGATTTCACTTCCCAGCAATGTTCCTAAACTACGATCTAAACTAGATATATGTATTGTTTCCTGATGAGGTTGATGACTATCTAGATCAGATAAAAATTTTGGCAACAAGACTTTCAAATCCTGACTGTCTTCCAAATGGAAATCGAAAGTATCTTCTTTTTGAAAATGAACATGAAGATTCTTTTTGTCAAAGAATGATTTTAATTTCTGATATTCTGGTTTCACTTTCAATACTTCCATATGTCCTACCATTTCATCAACACTATGGAAGCCTAGCTGTGCCATAATTTCACGCAATTCTTGAGCAATAAATTTCATAAAATTCATAACATATTCTGGTTTTCCTGCAAAACGTTTTCTTAGCTCCTTATTTTGGGTTGCAATACCTGCTGGACAAGTATCAAGATTGCAGACACGCATCATCACACAACCCATTGTCACTAATGGTGCTGTTGCAAAGCCAAATTCTTCTGCCCCTAATAATGCAGCTACAGCAACATCTCTACCCGTCATTAATTTTCCATCTGTTTCTAAAACAACACGAGTTCTTAAATCATTTTCAATCAGACTCTGATGGGCTTCTGCAAGTCCTAATTCCCAAGGTAATCCGGCATAATGAATGGAACTTTGTGGGGCTGCACCTGTTCCTCCATCATAACCTGAAATCAAAATAACTTGTGCTCCCGCTTTCGCAACACCTGAAGCAATCGTTCCAACGCCTGATTCTGAAACAAGTTTCACAGAAATACGGGCATCACGATTCGCATTTTTTAAGTCATAAATTAATTGTGCTAAATCTTCAATAGAGTAAATATCATGATGTGGTGGTGGTGAAATCAAAGTGACTCCCGGTGTTGAATAACGTGTTTTAGCAATCCAAGGATAAACTTTCTGTCCTGGTAAATGTCCTCCTTCACCTGGCTTGGCACCTTGAGCCATTTTAATTTGAATTTCTTTAGCACTCACCAGATATTCACTTGTGACACCAAAACGACCACTCGCCACCTGTTTAATGGCACTATTGGCTTCTGTGTATAATCTTTCTGGATTTTCTCCACCTTCTCCAGAATTTGATTTTCCTCCTAAACGATTCATCGCAATCGCTAAGCATTCATGTGCTTCCTTAGAAATAGAACCATAAGACATCGCTCCCGTTTTAAAACGTTTGACAATATTATCAACACTTTCAACTTCTTCAAGAGGTATAGCTTGTCGTTGTGTCATATCAAATTCTAATAAATGACGTACAGCAAATGGCTGACTTTCTAACTGATGAGAATATTCTTTAAATAACTGATAATCATTTGTTTGTGTGGCTCTTTGAAGTAAAACAATGGTTTCAGGACTGTACATATGCACTTCACTTTGTGGTCCACGTCTGAATTTATGAAAACCTAAGCTTTTTAATGATGTATCTGTCTTTAATCCTAATGGATCAAAAGCATGATCATGATAATAATGGATATCATCTTCGATATCAGTTAAACCTTTTTCACCCACACGATAAACAGTGTTTGGGAAATAACTGTCCATAACATCTTCTTTTAAACCAACGACTTCAAAGATTTGTGCAGACTGATAAGATTGCAATGTAGAAATACCCATTTTCGCTGCAATCTTCACAATTCCTTTTAAAACCGCATGATTATAATCTTCAATGGCTTTATTTTCTTCCTTATCTAACATATTCAGCTGTATCATTTCGATAATGCATTCATGAGCTAAATAAGGATAAATAGCTGTCGCTCCAAAACCTAACAGACAGGCAAACTGATGAACATCTCGTGGTTCCCCACTTTCTAAAACAATGGACATGGCTGTTTTCTTTTTTGTTTTAACCAGATGACTTTCGACAGCTGATACAGCTAACAATGAAGGAATAACCAGATGGTTATCATCTACACCTTTATCAGAAAGAATTAAGATATTGACTCCTTGACGATAAGCCTTATCACAATCAAGGAATAATTGATTCAAAGCCTCTGTTAAGGAAATACCTTTATAATACAATAAAGAAATAACCTGACTATGGAAACCATTACGATTTAACTGTTTCAGTTTATCCATATCACGACTATCTAAGATTGGATTATTGATTTCTAAGACCTGACAATTATCAGATTGATCCTGTAATAAGTTTCCATTAGATCCTAAATATACCGTTGTATCTACAACGACTTCTTCTCTTAAAGAATCAATAGGTGGATTGGTCACTTGAGCAAACTGTTGTTTAAAATAATGGAATAATGTGGGATGTTTTTGACTCAACATTGCAAGAGGAATATCAGTTCCCATTGATGCAGTTGGTTCAATTCCATTTTTAGCCATAGGTAAAATCATATCTTTGACATCTTCATATGTATAACTAAAAATCTTATATAAGATATCACGATCACTTTGACTATGAATATGTGATTTCTTATCTGGTGCTGGTAAGTCTTTTAAATGTAATAAATAATAATCTAGCCATTCTCCATAAGGATGTTCTTTCGCATAACTCATTTTACAGATATCATCTTCAATTAATTGTTGTTTTTGTGTATCAACCAATAACATCTTTCCTGGCTGAAGACGTGATTTTTTGACAATATGACTTTCATCAATATCCAAAACACCAACTTCTGATGATAAAATCAATGTCTGATCATCTAAAATATAATAACGTGATGGCCTTAACCCATTTCTATCTAAGGTTGCACCCATGAAAATACCATCAGAAAATAAAATCGCTGCTGGTCCATCCCATGGCTCCATCATTGTCGCATAATAATGATAAAAATCCTTTTTCTCTTGTGACATAGCTGTATGTTTCCATGGTTCTGGAATCAATAGCATCATAGCTTTAGCTAATGGCATACCATTCATATATAAGAATTCTAAAGTATTATCTAACATCGCTGAATCTGAACCTCGAACATCTACAATCGGATAGATTTTGGCCATATCTTTTTGAAAATAAGGAGAATGGAGTGTTTCTTCTCTAGCCAACATACGATTCGCATTGCCACGAATCGTATTAATTTCTCCATTATGGGCAATCATACGATTAGGATGAGCCCTTTGCCAACTTGGATTGGTATTCGTAGAGAAACGTGAATGTACTAAAGCAATGGCACTATGATAATCATGATCCTGCAAGTCATCATAGAACTGTCTTAACTGATGAACAAGAAACATACCTTTGTAAACAATGGTTGATGAAGATAAAGAAACAACATATGTCTGTGGTGAAGATTTTTCAAATTCACGTCGTATCACATATAAAACTCTTTCAAAGTCCATTCTTTGTTGACAAGTTTTAGGCTTTTCAATAAAGCATTGCATGATATAAGGCATACAATCTTTGGCTTTTTGTCCTAAAATATCTTCATGACATGGAACTTGACGCCATCCCAAAAATGTCGCCTGATGTTTCAAGACAATACGCTCTAACGTTTTCATAGCTTTTTGTCTTGTCAGTGTATCTTGGGGTAAAAAAAACATTCCCACCGCATAATCATAAGGTTGAGGTAAAGCTATGTGAAGCTGTCTGGCAATTTTACTAAAGAAACGATGTGAAATCTGTAATAAGATTCCCACACCATCTCCTACCTTTCCACTGGCATCTTTTCCAGCACGATGTTCCAGTTTTTCTACAATAGTTAATGCCTGATCGACAACCTGGTAATCCTGTCTTCCATCAATATGCACAACAGCTCCAATACCACAGGCATCATGTTCTTTGACATTATGTAATCCCTGATTATATTCTTTCATCCAATCATCCTCTCTACTTTCCACTATCCCCATAATTTTTTAAGAATCTGGCCGATGGATCATCAACCTGACAGCCTTCCCAATGAGGATTAGGCATCCAGAATCCTTTAATCATATGTGCCTGATGTGGATAATATTTTTCAAAGATTTCACGATATAATAATGATTCTTTTGTAAAAGGTGTCGCAAAATCATAATGCTTTCTTTTTTCTTCAAATTCCTGATCACTATAATAATCATTAGCATAGGCTTTGATTTCATCACTTAATGAATGTCCTACAGCATCTGAAAAAGCAGCTTTTTCACGCATCAAAATATCTTGAGGTAAATATCCTTTATCAAATGCTTTACGCAATAAATACTTTCCTTTTCCATATGTATTCATTTTTAATTTTGGATCAATATGCATGACATAATCCACAAAAGCCAAATCACCAAAAGGCACACGTGCCTCTAATGAATGGACACTGATACAGCGATCAGCACGTAAGACATCATACATATAAATTTCTCGAATACGTTTTTCAGCTTCCTTTTGAAATTCTTTAGCATTCGGTGCAAAATCAGTATATTTGTAACCAAATAATTCATCTGAAATCTCACCTGTTAATAAAACTCTAATATCTGTATGTTGATGAATATACTGACAGACAAGATACATTCCAATCGATGCACGAATCGTTGTAATATCATACGTTCCTAATGCTGCAATAACGGGTTCTATCGCATGAAGCACATCATCTTTGGTGATAATCACTTCAGTATGTTCACTGCCAATAAAATCAGCCACTTCTTTAGCGTATTTTAAATCAATCGCATCACTTTCCATGCCAATCGCAAAAGTACGAATCGGCTTCTTTAATAAGCGTGATGATACAGCACATACAAGTGAAGAATCTAAACCTCCACTTAGCAGGAAACCTAATGGAGCATCAGCATCCAGTCTTTTTTCAATACCTTTGACTAATAAATCATGAATTTTTGTATAAATTGTTTCAAGATGATCATGATGATAGTTTTCCACCAGACTCATATCTCTATAACAAACAAACTCCCCATTTTGATAATAATGTCCTGGTGGAAAAGGTACAATCTTATCACAGATGCCAACTAAATTTTTGGCTTCTGAAGCAAAGACAATGTGCTGATTTTGGTCATAACCATAAAATAATGGGCGAATCCCAATCGGATCTCTAGCAGCAATAAATTCTTTTGTATCACCATCAAAAAGAATCAATGCAAATTCTCCATCTAATTCTTTAAACATGTCTACACCCATTTTTTGATAAAGAGGAAGCAGGATTTCACAATCACTCTCCCCTTGAAAGTCAAAGCCCTGCTTCATCAATTCTTCTTTCATTGGTCTAAAACCATAGATTTCACCGTTACAGACAACATAATGCTTCCCTCTTTGAAATGGTTGCATACCATACTCATTTAATCCCATGATGGATAAACGTTGAAATCCCAATAGCCCTTTACCTGTATCAATAATACGCATAGCATCAGGTCCCCTGGTATGTGTTCTTTCAAAACCTTTTAAAAAAATCTCTTTTTCTACATTGCTGTCGCAATACGCCATAATCGAACACATTGTCATAACCCCTCTCTTATATAATTTTATAAAATACCAAATAACAGTTTGCCATATGTTGGGAATGGCCATACATTTTCGGCAGTTAATGTTTCCAATTCATCACATGGTGTACGTAAAGCACTCATAGCTGGAATGACTTCATCTCGATAATAGAAAGCTGCCTTTTCAAAGTCTTCAATCGCTTCAGCTTCTTTTAAGACTTTGTCTAAATGTTTTGTTGCTTTGAAAGCTTTATCTAATAATGCTGAAACATCTTTTAAAGTTTCTTTTTCATAAACATTTTCTAACTTGGCAACTTCTGTTTTCATTGCACAAGTTTGTGCTAAGTCATATGAATATTGACTAACAGCTGGTAAGATTTCTTTTTGAGCCATATTGACCATTGTTAAAGCTTCAATATGCAAAATCTTGACATATTCTTCCATCATAATTTCATAACGAGAATGCACTTCTTCTTCATCAAAGACTTTATGTCTCTTAAATAAATCAATATTTTCATCTTTAATAAAATATGGTAAAGCATCAGGTGTTGTACGTAAGTTTAATAGTCCACGTTTCTTGGCTTCCTCTACCCATGAATCATCATAACCATTCCCATTGAAAATAATACGTTTATGTTCTTTGATTGTTCCTTGAATCAATGCATGTAATGCTGAAGAAAAATCTGGTGCTTTTTCTAGAATATCCGCAAATTCTTTTAATTCATCTGCAATCACTGTATTTAAAACAATATTACATCCTGCAATAGATGAACTTGATCCTGGCATACGGAATTCAAATTTATTACCTGTAAAAGCAAATGGTGAAGTACGGTTACGATCTGTTGTATCTTTAGGAAATTTAGGTAAGACATGAGCCCCAATCTTCATGACTTCTTTTTCCTTAGAATCATATGGTCGATCTTCTTCAATAGCTTTTAAGATTTCAGCTAATTCATCACCTAAGAAAACAGAAATAATAGCTGGCGGTGCTTCGTTAGCTCCCAAACGATGATCGTTACCTGCAGTCGCAACAGATAATCTCAACAAATCCTGATGTTCATCAGCCGCTTTAATCACAGCGCATAAGAATAATAAGAATTGAGCATTTTCATGTGGTGTATCTCCAGGTTCTAATAAATTCACACCTGTATCTGTTGATAATGACCAGTTATTATGCTTTCCACTTCCATTGATACCATCAAATGGCTTTTCATGTAATAAAGCTACCAAACCATGTTTTTTCGCAATTCTTTGAATCAATTCCATTGTTAATTGGTTATGATCAGTCGCAATATTGGTAGTAGAGAAAATAGGTGCTAACTCATGTTGAGCTGGTGCAACTTCATTGTGTTCAGTTTTCACTAAGACACCTAATTTCCATAATTCTTCATTTAAATCATTCATAAATTCTTGAACTCTACTCTTGATCGTTCCAAAATAATGATCTTCCATTTCCTGTCCTTTTGGAGATGGTGCACCAAATAAAGTACGTCCTGTATAAATCAAGTCTTTTCTTTGTTCATAATATTTTTTATCAACTAAGAAATATTCCTGTTCAGGTCCCACTGTTGTTTTGACATTCTTAACATTTTCGTTACCAAATAATTTTAAGATACGTAATGCCTGTTTGTTGATAGCCTGCATACTTCTTAATAATGGTGTCTTTTTATCTAATGCATGTCCAGAATAAGAACAGAAAGCTGTTGGAATACACAATACACCATTTTTAATAAATGCATAAGATGTTGGATCCCATGCTGTATAACCACGTGCTTCAAATGTGGCACGTAATCCTCCATTAGGAAAAGATGATGCATCCGGTTCTCCTTTAATTAATTCCTTACCAGAAAACTCTAAAATGACTTTTCCATTTTGATTTGTTCCAATAAAACCATCATGCTTTTCAGCAGTGACCCCTGTCATTGGCTGAAACCAGTGTGTATAATGAGTAGCTCCATGTTCTACTGCCCAATCTTTCATCGCATTAGCGACAGCATTTGCAATCTTGATATTTAAAGATTTCCCCTCTTTCATTGTTTTTTGAAGTTCTCTGAAAGTATCTTTCGCTAGTCTTTCTTCCATAACATCTTCATCAAATACTAATGTTCCAAAAATATCAGTTATCTTTTTCTCCATATCTATCACTCCTTCTTATAAACGCTTATTTCTCGTTTACTTATCTTGCATTATGATACAGCGAATCATTTTTGTCAATGATTTTTTATCATTTTAATAAATTATTATTATATTCTATTGAAAAAACACAATTCTTTCGCTATAATATTCACGAATAGGAGATATTGAATCCCAAAGTACATATTTTTGTGTAACATCTTATACAACAAATCTCAATATATATCTCCTATTCTTTTATGAATAAGGAGAATATAAATGGATGATTTAAAAGAATTACATGAAGAATGTGGTGTATTTGGTGTTTTTCAACACCCAAGTGCTGCCAAACTTTGTTATTATGGTTTACATGCTCTGCAACATCGTGGACAGGAAGGTGCTGGTATTTTAGTTGCAAATGATCATAAACTTTCTATTCATAAAGGAGAAGGATTGGTCACAGAAGTTTTTAACAGTGAAAAAATTAATCAGATGAATGGTATTCACGCTATTGGTCATGTGCGTTATTCAACTGCTGGTGGTGGCGGTATTATGAATGTACAGCCATTGCTTTTTAGAACCATGGCTGGTGACATGGGAATTTGTCATAATGGAAATATTGTGAATGCGAATGTACTCAAAGAAAAACTGGAAGAACAAGGGAGTATCTTCTCATCTTCATCAGATACAGAAATCTTAGGACATCTTATTAAACGTGCCAAAGGTCATATGATTGATCGTATTTGTATGGCATTAGAACAGTTGGATGGAGCTTTTGCTTTTCTCATTCTTCTAGAAGATCGTCTGTATGCTGTCAGAGATCGTTATGGATTAAGACCACTAGCTATTGGACAGCTCCCTAATGGAGCATATGTCTTTGCATCAGAAACATGTGCATTAGATATTGTAGGTGCTAAATTCTTAAGAGATGTCGAGCCAGGAGAAATAGTCAGAGTCAAAGGCAATCAATTGTTATCTCGTCTTTATACAAAACAGCCTATACATGATAAGATCTGTGCTATGGAATATGTATATTTTTCTCGTCCCGACAGTATCCTTGATGGTATCAATGTTCATACAACACGTAAAAATGCTGGAAAACAACTTTATTTAGAAAGTCCAGTAGATGCTGATATCGTGATTGGGGTGCCTGATTCTTCTATTTCCGCTGCCATTGGATATTCAGAAGCTTCGCACATCCCTTATGAAATGGGACTGACTAAAAACAAATATGTTGGAAGAACATTCATTCAGCCTACGCAAGAATTAAGAGATCAAGGTGTACGCATGAAACTTTCTGCGGTTTCTTCTATTGTCAATCAAAAAAGAGTCATCATGATTGACGACTCTATTGTACGAGGTACAACTTCTAGACGTATTATTAAATTACTTAAAGAAGCAGGAGCTATTGAAGTTCATGTCAGAATTGCTTCACCTGCAATCAAATATCCTTGTTTCTATGGTGTAGACACGTCTACTCTTGATGAACTGATTTCTCACAAGATGACAACTCAGGAGCTTTGCGAATACATCGGTGCAGATTCACTAGCCTTTATCAGTGAAGAAGGACTGAAAAAATCTATTCATTTTAAAAAAGAACATACCTGTGATTTATGTATGGCATGTTTTAATAAGCAATATGTCACACCTCTTTATGATAATGATTTTCAAGATGATTAAAACATCTTTTTAATAACTATTTAAAGTCATACTATTTTATAATGTTTCAAAAGAGAAGCTTCACCAAGCTTCTCTTTATGCAATTCATTATTAAAATGAACATAATCTTTTATTTTCGATATGATTTCATCCTGTGAGATATGATTGAGCATTGTATATCTTATACGATAATAACAATCATCCAAATAAACTGTAAAATAACATTCATTTGTATCAGTATTCATATTCACAATCACTTGAGCATCATCAACAACAATCATTTCTTCTTTTCCAATAATAGACTGTGGATAACTCGTTTGTTGATGAATAGTATATTCTGTAGTTTTGGAATCTAATGTAAAAATATACTCATAAGGTTCATAATCTTCAAAATGAATAAAATAATTTTCATGTACACTTAAAAGCTTATATTCACCTGTATTGATAAAAGCATCAAAATCATAAAGGTCATAAAATGACAAATGAGAATATTTCTCAAAATCTTTTATATTTTGGAAATTATGTATCTTGTTGACATCAATAAAGAGTGATTGAATGATCAAATAAACAATAACATAGATACCTAAACCTATAATCAGCAAAATACCTATCATTTTCACTATTTTTGTCATTCTTATCATCCCCTTATATAATAATCTATTTTATAAGACAATTTGTATCGCTATAAAAACGCCAAAATACTTATTACAAGTAAAACACCTAAGATTTTTAATTTAACATTTTCTTGTTTGATTGATAACCATGAAAAACGTTCCGTTATGAATTGCTGATGATAGAATTCATAGACATCTATTCCTACAAACAATAGATATATAAGAATTAATTTCCAATCATTAATTTCCGATTTTGAAAATGAATAATATGAATAAAATAAAACTGCTGGAATGAATAGAGTTAGCATAATGTATAAGCCTTTAGAATATTTTAACATATGCCAACGGCTATATTTTTGATAACTTTGTGAAAAAACTCTTTTAAGCATAAGAAATGAACATGCCATTAGAAACCATATATCTGTTGACGTCAAAACAAACATCGTTATTCCTCCTATCAATAAGAAAGATAAACACATCTTTCTTATTGTAAATGTAACATAAAGTTATAAAATTCCTGTGTATCCATTGTTCTAACGTAAATGATATTTAACAGCTCTCCCTTTCCCCGACTTATAAATAATATTTTTATCAGATAATGAATTCAGTATTCTAATAAGCTTTGCCTTATTATAATGACTTTGTTTTTCTATTTCTGCTCTTGATAGTTTTAAATTCCCATGAAAAATCTGTATAATCTGTTGTTCTTCACTTGTTAAATTAGTAACATCTAATACAGTTGGTAATATGATTGTTATAGAGTTCTCATAGACTTTGAATTGTGGTTTCGTTAAAGAATTGTTATAGGATTTATTGATTCTTTTGATTCCTGTACCAAACATTTCTATATATCTCAGTCTATAGAAAACATTACCTATAATTGGATTTCTAAGCATTGAAATCTGTCCATCAAGATATTCTGATTCACTCATTCCTGAAGGGAGTCCTCCTGGAGATCTTATCTCAATTCTATCATCAAACATACTAACCATTATAAATGCATCAATATCCCAGAAGCGATGAATAATAGCGTTGGCTATAGCTTCACGAAAGGCATTTTCTGGAATACGTGTGACAATCTTTCTAGAAGTTCCGTCAATTTTTTCATATTGATAATATTTTTTATACATTTCAACGCTTTCTTCCAATAACAACAAGATAGACTTATTTTCTAAAGTGACTCTATCCATAATTTCATCAATATCTTGACCAAACCTTATCATATCGACACCTTTATAATCATTTTGATCAGCAAGTAATGCTGCTGCATTATTATATTGATGATTTTTTGTATATAAATCTAATGTTTTCAAAATATCATCATTGACTTTTTGTATAGCCAATTTATCTTTCAAAGCTTTTTCTAAACATTGAAACGTTAAATCCTGTTTTCGAGCAACAAGTTCTTCATATGATTGATGATTTCCTTCTAATATCAGTCTGTTCAATTCTAGTCTATCTACTTCAATAGTTGATGTATCGTGTCTTTTATATGCTTTTCCTTTATATAAATAAGGTTTGAAGTCACTTTCATAAACAGTAAGAGTAATTGTTGAATCATCATTAATATTCAAATCATATACTGGCACAGGATTCATATTATCATTCATCTTGTTTTCAATACTTAAACAATCATCTATTGTATTTTTTATTCCTTTGACTTGACCATCATCATCAATTCCAAAAACAATTCTTCCTGTTCCATAGTTTGCGAAAGCACTGACTGTCTTGAGAAATGTGTTGGATTGTATTGTTTCTTTACACTCTAAATTTTTAGATTCTTTCATAACGGTCTCCTCCTTGAATATATTATATTATCGTTCCATTCGTTTTGCAACGAAAAATATTATCGTTGCATTTTTATCGCAACGAAAGAAAAAATCGTTCCAAATCATATGCAACGATAAAAATAACTATTAAAAAGTATGACCATAACATTCATTATTAAACTCTTTCAATAATTCTTTTCCTTAAATCCTTTTTTCTACGCCATCAATAATATCTTTCAAAACAATACTATCTCTTTATTGAGATAGAACCATTAATACATGTTACTTATATAAAGATTAAATTTATATTTTCATGCTTATGTTTATCTTTTCATTAGGTAAGGCTAAAAAATGAAATAATAACAACAGAATCTGTAGTTATATTATAACAAAGAAGAACTCCTATAAGTTCTTCAATAAGTTTTTCTCTTAAAGTGTTATCTGAAATAACCTTTAAAAATTATATATACTTTTTATTGATTATTATTCACTTCTTGGTGCTTGTTTTGTGTCATGAAAAGTAATAGTTACTTCAATACCATAATCACAATTTTCTTTAGTAAAATTTTCAGGGTTAGGTGGATCAATTGGATTATCTTTTTTTCCAAGTACTGTAAAAAGGACAATTTCTTCATTTGCTTCGATTTTTTTATTATCTAATGTATTTGCAAACATGACTTTATTGCTATTTAATGATTCTAAATAATGTTGAGAAAAATTATATTTGATTATATTATTTTCAGTTTCTGAATGGATCAAATAAATATCGTATGTTTCATCACCTAAAACAATAGCTATTTGTCCATGAGAATATATATCATCTTCGTAAGATATTATCTGTTTTTCCCATTCATTTTCTTTTTCATATACACAAATACTTGCAGATTTCAAAGGCTGACTTAATTCATATTCATAGACAGGATAATCATCTTCTGTATCACCAACAACACTTTGAGTTAAAGCTGTTTCAGAAATATAATTGATTACACCTGATGTTGTAGATTCATTTTCAGCATTATTATTGTTTGATTTCTTTGAACTTGTACACCCAATCAACACAAAAACACATACAACAAATAATAGAACTTTTTTCATAAGACTCATCCTTTCTTTATCTATTATCATTATACCAATGTTGATAATAACATTCAAAATAAACAAATCTTATGAAAATATTAATGCGAAATACTATTTCATGAAAAACTTAGGATTTGAAATGCTAATAAACCATTTAAAACCAGAATTGAAATCAATCATGTACCTCATTCTCAAGTCTTACTTATTATCATAATTTTAAAACTGCAACTATTTCTTCGCCATCCATTTCACCATTCTCTATAAAGTCAAATTTTGAATAAAGTCTTTTTGCATTTATATTTTCAGGTTCATAAGATAAATAGCAATATTCTGCCTTACCACACGGAAATGTCCTAATAAACTCTAAAGCTAAACGAATGGCTTCTTTTCCATATCCATTGCCTTGATATTTTTCATCAATCATCAATCGCCAGATACTATAGTTACCATAAGCTATCTGTGGTGGATTATCAAAAGATTCATCTACATCATAACCTATCATCAAGAAACCAACAGGAATTTCATCTTCAAAAATACCAAATGGAAAAGCGTGTCCATTTCCTGTTATCGATATATATGCTTCTATGATACTCAAATCATTAGGTGCAACAAACGATTCTTGTTCCTTACTCACATGTAGCTTTAGTATATCCCATATATTTTTCGCATTTATTTTTTCAATTCTAATCACAATATCACTTCTCCTTAAATTACTATTTATCAACTTAGAAATCAATATTTCGTATAGAAAAAGATTTATTCAAATTCTTTTTCATGTTCTTTAAAAAAATTGTAAAAATATCTCACATTTTCTAAATCACTCCATTTCATAATGGCATATTCTTTTGAATCAAGATTATATATTTTCGCATCCAGAGTTCCTAACATAAAAGGTGAATGTGTTGCGATAATAAATTGACACTGAAACCATCTTGCCATATTATTAATTTCTTTTGCTAATGTGACTTGATTAGCAGGAGAAAGAGATACTTCTGGTTCATCTAATAAATATAATGCATCCGGTTGCAAAAAGTCATCGAAGTACTGCATAGATGTTTCACCATTAGAATATTTTTCTTGAGCAAACATGATATATTCCATCTGTCTAGAACCTTCTTTTGATTCCAAATATTGTCTTGCTTCTTCCTTTGTCATTCCCTTTTTTACATAATCATACAACATTCCATCTGATAACACTTGTTTCTGTTGAATTTTCTTCACCTCATATAAAATATCTTCGCTTTTGATATAGCGACTATTCACTGGCAGACATTTAATCTTATGACCAAGTTCATCTTCACCTAGACAATAAGAACATTCAAAACAGAATGCATCGTAGTAATTTTTTGTACCATATAAATTACTCGTAGCATTTTCTTGACCTCTCATACTTAATTTATTAGCAATAATATTAAGTAATGTTGATTTTCCAGAACCATTATTGCCATAAAAGACTGTTATTGGAGAAAATACAAAAGGCTCTATATCTTTATCTCTAAAAACATTATAAGGATAGATATGAGGATTAGATATTTGTGAATCACTCAATTGAAAACTTCTTAAATATATCATGAATAAAGAATCACCCTTTCTTTTCTAAATTAGGTTTTTTATCATTTTTGTTTTCCAAAATATTCTAATAAGTTAGATATTCCTGAAATTATCCAAAATATCGCTATTATAATTAAGACAATTCTCCATCCTTTAGAAACTTCTGCAATAAAAATAAAAGTATATAAAGCAAATATACTTAATAACAGGCAAATTATTGTTGTAATTACTTTTATTTTTTTACGTTTATCCATAATGAAACACCTCCATAAATTAGGATTTAACAGTATCTTTATTAGATTCTACTTCTATATAAGATAATTCTCAAGGATTATTATAACTTCTAAAAAGAATAAAAAAGGCATTCCTTGTTGTTATTACAAAGAAAAACCTTAAAATAATAATGTTCAATTTTCTACAATTGACTTGCTTGTTTACTGAATTCATCATAACTATTAACAAAATGATATGGTTCATATTCTCCATATGCAGTTGGTCTACTAATAGTTATTATTTGAATATCATATCCTAATTTTTCTTGTAAAGCATCAGCAAATTGAGCCATTTCTTCTCCTGCTTCAGTTTGTAATGCTACACATCCTGATTTCTTAAATCTCTTCGCAATGAGATAACACATTTGCTAACACCTCCTCAAATTCTTTTAGTGATTTTATTTTACCACCTTCGTATAGTTTTCGCAAGATAATACCTACTTGATCAGAATATCCTCTTTTATAAAATTTATCATGCATCCAGTCATTAAATTGTCTATCATAGTAGGTGTTGAACTGTATCTCTATGGGGTAATGAAAATTGTCTTTTTGATAATAAACATGGACTCCTCTATACCCATCATCACGAGTTTTACCCTTAGACATATCAACAACTCTTATTTTATCTTCTGTTTCAAGCGAAAGAACTTCTTCATAATTTGAACAAATTGATCTAAATCCTAAAATATCATTAAATACACTAGAAAATGTTGAGTCAGGATGCCTATCAAATTTAATAGAAGCTGATCCCATACTTTTTATACGTAAGTCAATAGGTAATTTATATAATATACTTTGCTTATTATACCATTGTCTAGCATTTCGAATATCTTCTAAAACATCTCTTTTGTCAAAATGTCGTAGTGTTCGCTTCATACTAACTGTTAAACTGGATTTGTAGGATAATGAATCCAAGATGCTTATATTTAATCCAACCTTATCTAAGATATACATTGAAACATCACCTCTATTATTTAGTATATTTCCTTTTCTCATACTTTAACGTCTTTTTCATCAAATTGGTATAAATGTTATAAAACTATTATTTCTTCTATTCGAGAATAAAATGACTTAATATTGAATTATAAATATGTAAACAAATTCCAATTTTCAAACCATCTTACTCATTATTAAAGCAATAATTAAAGCAATTATTGCAAATCCAACTATGGTTCCCAGCCATTTGACTATTTTCATTTTTGTAGGAATATAAGGTTTTAATTCTTCTGTATTGGGTATATCCCACGCTTTTGTATGTTCTACCCAATACCAGTCAACAAAAAATCTATCAAATAGCCCCATTATATACATTATAAATAAACTTTGAATAAAAATATTTCCAAACTCTTTTGCATCATTTATATAGCAAACCATTAATGGCACTAGAATAAAACAAGGTAAGTATAAAACTATAATTGATATAATGGTTTGTTTCTTTATTTCTTTTTGAGTAGTATATCCTAATTTTATCGCTTTTTCTTGAACATTCTTTTCGTAAAATACAGTAAATTTTTCAGGACCATTTGCTATACCAATAACACAAAACATTAAAAGTATAAAACATAATACTATACCTTCCATTAGTAACATTAGAATTAACATTAAAATCAACTCGCTTTCAAATTCTAATTTAAATTACTTTTATTTATTATTCAAAACTAATTTTTTTATTTTAGAAGTGTCTTGGACATAAGTTTCAGTATAACCACACTCTGGACAAACTGCACATTTAAGTTTACCTAAGTTTTCTTTGAAAATTCCTTGTTGTGTAACCTTAACTCCATATGCTCCTCCTTCAACCTTAACATCCAAGTCTTCAACCATTTCTATGTTACATCTTATACACTCTCTCATGCCTATACCTCCAAATTTCAATATTATAAACTAGGATTTATATTCTTTCTTTTGTTTATATGACCACCTATAAGACTACCAAAGAACGATAATATAAAATAACTAATGATGTATATCATGACTGAGTCATTATAAAACATATACATTGTAAGAAAAAATAATCCTGCTACAAAGAAAGGAATATATATTTTAAATCCATATTTCATACAAAAGAAAATCGGAACAATAAGAGCCCATAAATTATTAACTATCCATAAATCTGTTAAAAATGTATATGTTATACTTTCCGGAAAAATCAAATTTATAATTGGAATTGCGTTATATACCACGAGTGTTGAGATTCCTATTATCATAATGCTTTTTTCATGCTTTCCCTCCTAAATTATCAAACTAGGATTTATCGTTTCTTCACAAGCCAATTATCATTTTGCGTTTTTCTTTCCGCGTAGTAACCACATGGCATATCTTTAAGAACACCAACAGAATTGTCTAAATCGAACGCTTCTTTTAGAGATACCAGTCTTGCTTCGTCTGTATCATGTGTTGAACCACACAAAAATTGCCACATTCCGTCATCTTCATCATGAGATACATATAAAATAGGTTTGCCATCATCTATAATATGGCAACAGATTATCGTGGCTGTATTAGGTGCATCATAAAAAGGGAAATCCATATTCAACGCTCCTTCCAAATTCCAATTTTCTTACTTCCTGTATATTTATTATACCAGTAACTATTATCCACAACAACGATATCCTTCTATTCAACTATTTTTAACCAAAAAAAAGAGAATAGATTGACTCCATTCTCTTATTGATTTTATTGAATTTCACTATGATATTCTTGTAAGGATTTCACTGCATGACTACCATGAATCTTCATTTCCATAATTCCTTCTAGTGCAGCTTTCGCTGCAGCAATGTTTGTCATATATGGAATTCTCATCTTAATTGCTGTTTTTCTGATATAACTATCATCATGAGCACTTTGCTTACCATGAGGTGTATTGATCACCATAGCAAGTTCACCATTTGTAAGGGCATCTGTAATGTTTGGACGTCCTTCATTTAATTTCTTAATTTTTTCAACTGGTACACCTGCTTCTTGAATTAAAGCATATGTATTTCCAGTCGCTACAATTGTAAATCCTGCATCATAGTATCCTTTAGCAAGTTCAACAACTTGTGGTTTGTCCATATCGTTAACACTGATCAATATTTTTCCTTCAGTTGGTAAGATTGTTTGTGTCGCTTCTTCAGCTTTATAGATAGCTGCTCCAAATGAACTTCCTAATCCTAACACTTCTCCTGTTGATCTCATTTCTGGTCCTAAGATTGGGTCAACTTCTGGGAACATATTGAATGGGAATACAGCTTGTTTAACACCAACATGTGGAATTTTCTTTTCAGTTAATTTTGGTACTGGTGATTCTCTACCAGTTAATTCCATTGTCACAATATCAGTTGCAATCTTCACCATATTAACATTACATACTTTTGATACTAAAGGTACTGTACGTGAAGCTCTTGGGTTGGCCTCAAGAACATAAACTTTATCATCAGCAATCGCATATTGCATGTTCATAAGTCCACGAACATTCATTTCTTTCGCGATTTTCTTTGTATATTCTTTGATTGTTTCTAAATGTCTCATTGGAATATGTTTAGAAGGTAAGATACATGCTGAATCTCCAGAGTGAATACCAGCTAATTCGATATGTTCCATAACAGCTGGAACGAAAACATTTGTTCCATCACTAATAGCATCTGCTTCACATTCCATTGCATTATTTAAGAATCTGTCAATTAAGATTGGACGATCTGGTGTCACACCAACAGCCGCAGCCATATATTGTTTTAAGCTGTCATCATCATAAACAACTTCCATTCCACGTCCACCTAAGACATAAGAAGGTCTTACCATTAATGGATAACCAATTCTTTTAGCGATTTCTAAAGCTTCTTCAACATTGACAGCCATTCCTGATTCTGGCATAGGAATATTTAATTTTTCCATCATTTCATTGAATAAATCTCTATCTTCTGCCATATCAATTGTTTCAGGTGTTGTTCCTAAGATATGTACACCATTGGCTTTTAACTGAGAAGCTAAGTTCAATGGTGTTTGTCCTCCAAATTGAGCAATCACACCCACTGGTTTTTCTTTATCATGAATACTTAAAACATCTTCTAATGTTAATGGTTCAAAATAAAGTTTATCAGAAGTATCATAATCAGTAGAGACTGTTTCTGGATTACAGTTGACAATAATTGTTTCAAATCCCAATTTCTTTAAAGCCAATGAAGCATGAACACAGCAATAATCAAATTCAATACCTTGACCGATTCTGTTTGGTCCTCCACCTAAAATCATAATCTTTTTCTTATCATGATGAATATCACTATGATCTTGAGCATTATATGTAGAATAGTAATAGGCACTATCTTTTGTACCACTGACATGAACTGGTTCCCAAGCTTGAGTAATACCATTTTCAATTCTTTCATTTCTGATACTATCTTCAGAAACATTTAAAATCTGACTTAAATATTTATCTGAGAAACCATCTTGTTTTGCTTGTCTTAAAACATCTACTGGCAACTCTTTCCCTGCATATGATTTTAACATTTCTTCTTCATCAACTAATTCTTTCATCTGTTCAATAAAATAATGTTTAATACTTGTTAATTCATATAATTCTTCAACAGTTGCTCCTTTTCTTAAAGCTTCATACATGATGAATTGTCTTTGACTTGTAGGAACTGTTAATTTTTCTAATAACTGTTCTTTTGTTAATTCATTGAAATTTTTAGCATATCCTAAACCATATTGACCAATTTCAAGAGAACGAATGGCTTTTTGGAAAGCTTCTTTATAATTCTTACCAATACTCATCACTTCTCCAACAGCTTTCATCTGTGTTCCTAATTTATCCTGTGCACCTTTGAATTTTTCAAAAGCCCATCTTGCAAATTTAATAACAACATAGTCACCATCTGGTACATATTTATCTAAAGTTCCATATTTTCCACATGGAATTTCATCTAAAGTTAAACCAGCAGCTAACATAGCTGAAACAAGGGCAATAGGGAAACCTGTTGCTTTTGAAGCTAATGCACTAGAACGTGATGTTCTTGGGTTAATTTCAATAACAACAATTCTATCAGTTTCAGGATCGTGAGCAAACTGTACATTTGTTCCCCCAATAACACCAATAGATTCAACAATTCTAAAAGCCTGATCTTTTAAACGATCTTGAACATCTTGAGAAATTGTCAACATTGGCGCACTACAGAAAGAATCTCCAGTATGAACACCTAATGGATCAATGTTTTCAATGAAACATACAGTAATCATATTGTTTTTAGCATCTCTGACAACTTCTACTTCTAATTCTTCCCATCCAAGAATAGATTCTTCAATCAAGCATTCATGAACAAGACTGGCCTGTAAACCACGAGAAACGACTGTTTTTAATTCTTCAACATTATAAACAAGTCCTCCTCCGGCACCACCCATTGTATAAGCAGGTCTTACAACAACAGGGTATCCTAATTTGTCTGCAATTGCGAGAGCTTCATCAACTGTATTCGCAATTTCACTTCTTGCCATATCAATACCAAGCTCATTCATGGCTTTTTTAAACTCTAAACGATCTTCCCCACGTTCAATGGCATCTACTTGAACACCTAAAACTTTAACATTGTATTTATTTAAGACACCAGCATTATGTAATTCAGCACATAAATTTAATGCTGATTGTCCACCTAAGTTAGGCAATAAGGCATCTGGTCTTTCTTTTTCAATGATTTGTGTTAATCTTTTTAAATTCAATGGTTCAATATAAGTCACATCAGCAGTTTCTGGATCTGTCATGATTGTCGCTGGATTAGAATTGACTAAGACAATCTTGTATCCTAAATTTCTTAATGCTTTACAAGCCTGTGTTCCTGAATAATCAAATTCACAAGCCTGACCAATAATAATAGGTCCTGAACCAATAACTAATACTGTGTTTACATCTTCTCTTTTTGGCATATCTTTTCCTCCTTATCCATAAAAAAGACATATCAAATCAAATGATATGTCCTATAATAAATATAAAAAATAAGAAAAACAAGACTTTGGAGAAACAGCTATTTGATTCGTTGTTTTGAAACCAAAATCTCTCATTTTTCTCATTCCTTTCCTTATCTTTAATAAGTATATATTTTTGTATTTCTACATTCAAGAAAATGATAAATAATATTCAACAAAATAATATATTATCAATTAATTCTTGTGATTTCATATCCCTCTTTTGCAAAAGTATCTATAATTCTTTGTATATGCTTTTCTCCATTCGTTTCACAAGTCACACGCAATTCTACTTCAGAGAAACGAGCAAAGTTTTTAAACTGATTATGTTCCACTCCTATAACATTTGCATTACACTGTGACAATACATGAGAAACATATTCCAATTCACCAGGTTTATCTAATAATTGAACAGTAAATGTAAAAATACGTCCTCTTGCGATTAACCCTTTATTAATCATAGACGAAATTGTTAAAACATCAATATTTCCACCACTAATTAATGATACCACTTTTTTATTTTTTTCATTCAATTTCTTTAAAGCAGCTAATGATAAAATACCTGAATTTTCAGCTACCAGTTTATGCTTTTCAACAAGCAATAAGAACGCATCCATCAATTCATAATCTGAAACAGTAATGATACCATCAACATATTCTTTAATATAATCAAAAGTCATATCGCCAATTTCTTTAACAGCTGTCCCATCAGCAATTGTATTGGCTTCTTTTAAAGCCACAACCTGATCTTCATTAATAGCCGCTAAAGCACTTGCTGCTCCTTCTGGTTCAACACCTATAATTTTAATCGTTGGTTTAATCTGTTTCGCTGCACAGGCAATACCTGAAATCAATCCACCACCACCAATTGGTACTAAAATAATGTCAGTATCTGGTAACTCATCCAATATTTCTAACGCTATAGTTCCTTGTCCTTCAATGACATCTTCATCATTAAAAGGATGAACGAATGTATAACCATACTCTTTTTGTAAATCACATGCTTTTTGATAAGCTTCATCATAAACTTCTCCTGCCAAAACAACTTCAGCGCCATGTGCTTCGGTTGCTTCTACTTTAATAAGTGGTGTATGTTTAGGCATCACAATCACAGCTTTAACACCTAGCTTGGAAGCTGCATACGCAACACCTTGTGCATGATTTCCTGCTGAAGATGCTATTAAACCTTTTGACTTAGATTCATCATCCATTTTCATAATCTTATTGTATGCCCCTCTAATTTTAAAAGCACCAGTTCTCTGCAAATTTTCTGGCTTAATATAAACTTGATTCTTACATTCTTTTGAAAAAGCTTCACTATATATTAAGGGAGTAGGAATAATCACTTCATCAACTCTCTTTTTAGCTTCTTGAAAATGCTTTAAATCTAACATATCAAATCTCCCTTCTTTTTACATTTTCATCATTATAACACAACCCATTATTTATTTGAACTTATTTTTTTCCTATTCATAAATACAATGGATATGTTTTGGTTAAATACAAATTTATTTGTTTAAAAAATCAATAATCTCATCAACATTTACTCATCTGTATTTATGAGCATCCACACCAACATCATATCTATAAATGCCTTCTTCTCTTATTTTAAAATGATAACTCTTATCATTAAATTGATGTCCATGTCAATGAATAGATCTTTTCAAATAATGATGACATTCAAAAAGATATTTCAATTCTTTATAATCACATATTTCCTCAAATAAATATTCATCATATTTTATTCCACATAACTAAAAAATCGTTTGATTAGTTTTATCCAAATATCATTTCATGGTGAGATTTTCTAAAATATAAATAAAGTCTTTTTTCATAAGTTGATTCCAATATTGAATCAATGTTCCATTCATATCATCAACATTTGGAAAGGGACTACAATATAAGCGTAAAGCATTTTGATATCAAAAATGACAATGAATATCATAAATAATAATCATTGCCATTTTTAACTACATCTTTATATCATTCTTATGATTTTTTCTTTTTATAACCATTTTAATACATCTTCTTCGTTATGTATTTCAAATATATGGATAATAATACTATCAAGTGTTTCTTCTTTACTATTAACTATCTTCATCTCTAAATCTGGTTTCAATTTTCCTAATAGTTTTTCTAAAAGCTTCAAAACAACACTTAACTTTCCTTGTTGTTTTCCTTTTTCTATACCTGACTTTTCTGCATCTTTCCAGAATGAATACATCTCCACTATTCCTTCAACTCCTTTCATTTTTTCCAGTATATCTTCTCTCCCTGTCAATGTTGCCAATACTCTTGCTACAGCTTTTGTAATGATCATCTTCTTTAATCCTTCTTCATCTTTTCTCCATATTGTCTTTAATCCACTGATGACCTTTTTATTGTCTTCATTTTTCAGCAGGTTTTCATCCATCTCCTTCAT
>NZ_NFLJ01000025.1 GCF_002160865.1 Massiliimicrobium timonense | reverse complement strand
TGTAGAGAAAGCAAAGTATTTCTATAGAAGACATGGAGCCAGTGTTTCTCAGACTCGAAATAATCCTTATTATTGCTTTGAAGATATTATGACATATAATGAATGCTTATTATCACGATATAGTAAAAATGGAGTTGTTCCAAAGTATGTTCAAACTCTCATTATTAATACTTTTAATTGGCGTGTCAAAAGTGATATGTTATTGCCATATCATTATGAAAGTGAGTTGTTTGATAGTGCAAAAGAAAGAATTAAAAATATTTTAAAGCAAATTGACAATGATGTTATTATCAATCATTCAAATTGTGATAAATATGTAAAATTATATTTTTTAACGCAGAAGGGTGAATTTGTTTCTTATAATATTAACAATGATGGATATAAGATTTTTTGTCAAGATATTACTATGTATGAAGATCAAACAATTGATTGCTATCTTTATAAAGTAAGACCTTGTAATCATGAAATATCTATATTTGCATCGTTTGAATCACCACTTTTAGAATTAACTCCCGTTAATGAATATATAGTTCGTGGTATCTATAAAAATGGAGAAAAATTTGAAGAAAGATATTCATTAGATGTGTCAAATGTTCCTTTTAGAAATACAAAAATGAAAACTGCACATACTTTCCCTTTTACATATACATTTGATCCTACAAAAGTAAAAAAATTCTCTTTCTACATTCATATTAATGGATATGATTTGACTTTTAAACCGATTTATATTAAGTTCTCTGGATTTGTTAAGAAATTCCATAGAAATGCTATAACAATCAATGGAACTAGATTGTCATATAGCAATCATAGTTTTAAGGTTTCGCATCAAAATTTAATTAAAGATATTTTTGATATTTTAAGAACAATGTGGTTTTATCCTAGAAAACATATATTTGCTATACAATATTTTAGATTGAAAGCCAAAACTAACAGAAAAATATGGTTATATTATGATTCAGCAGGAGTATTAGATAATGGATATTTTCAATTTATCCATGATTTTGTAAAAAATGATGGAATTGAATGTTATTATATCATGGACGGAGATAACAGTGATTTACTGAGTAAATTTACATTAGAGCAACAAGAAAATATAGTACGTTATAAATCAAAAAAACATAAGGATTTATTTTTAAAAAGTAGTAAAATATTTATTTCTTTTAGCTCATTATCTATCTATTCACCGTTTAAAGAGTTTGCATGGTATAGTGATGTTACACACTATGAATTAATTTATCTTCAACATGGAATATTACATGCTACATTACAAAATTTGTATGCAAAAGAGTTTACTGAAATTGATAAATTTGTTATATCATCAAATTTTGAAAAAGAAAATTTGAAACAGAATTATGATTACTTGGATAATGATTTTATTATTTCAGGTATGCCAAGAATGACAAAGTTTAACCAAGGAAATACGAAAAACAAAATTCTTTTTGCTCCTTCTTGGAGACAGTATTTAATAGGACAACTAGTTAATAATCGTAGAGCACTAAAGACTCAAGAATTTCTTGCTTCTGATTTTTATAATCAAATTTATCAATTTTTAAATTCAAAAGATCTAAAAGAAATATTAGAGGATAATGATTTGTATTTAGATTTTCAATTGCATCCAATCTTTAAACCATATCAAAAGTATTTTGATTTAGATAAAAATGAAAGAGTAAATTTTAATTTTGAAAAGCATAGTTTAGATGAATATAAAATATTTATAACAGATTTTTCTTCTTATCAATTTGACTATATTCAATTAGTAAGACCTATTGTTTACTTTTTGCCTGATTCTAAGGAATTTAAAGCAGGTTTACATTCTTATCGTTCATTAGATTTGAAATATGAAAATGCTTTTGGTCCACTTTGTTTTAATAGTAATCAGATGATTAAAGAAATAAAGAACATTATTGAACATAAATATATTGTTGCAGAACCTTACTGTACACGTATGCAGGAATTTTTTACTGTTTCAGATAATCCGGCGGAAACAATATATAATAGCATCATTGATATTTAGGTTATTAGTAAAATGAGTTCGAGAGATATAAATATAGATTTGCTTAGAATATGTTCTTGTTTTATGGTTATTATTCTTCATGTTTCTGGACAAAATTGGCGATTAGTCGATGTACATAGTATGGAATGGTTTGTATTTAATGCATATGATAGTGCGGTTCGAAGTTGTGTTCCTTTATTCTTTATGATTAGTGGTTATTTGTTTTTATCTAAAGGTTATATGATTTCTATCAATCAATTATATAAGAGAAATATATTGAAAATAATAATTTTGTATTTTGTATGGTCTTTTTTATATGCAGTATTTCGTGTTGATTTCACTGATATATCATTTGAAACATTAATATACGAAATACTGCAGTCAGAATTTCATTTGTGGTATTTACCTGCACTTATAAGTGTATATATAATGATTCCTTTATTATGGTGTGTAGCTCATTATGAAGATGGAAAATATCTTAAATATACTTGTTACTTAGTTTTTATTATGGGAATATTGAAGATGACAGTAGAAACAGTTCCTTTTTTACCTGAAATTTTTAATGAATTTTTAACTAGTTTTTCTTTAAATATTAGTATTTATTGTGGATATTTTTTGATAGGGTACTATATTAAGATGACCAGAGAGAAATGGATACATATTAAAATGAAAATATTATTATTGGTGTTTTTGCTTATTGAGTTATTGGGAATTATTTTAACGTTAGGAATTTCATGGTGGACGAATGAGCCAATTTCTTTCTTATACAATAATCAAACATTGTTTCCTGCAATTCAAGCTATAATTCTTATGATAATTTTTCTTAAATTTAAAGTTGATAGTTTTTTGAATCATAAAAGAAATATTATTATAAAAATATCACGTTATACTCTATTTATTTACTTATTTCATCCTTTTGTTATAAATTTTTTAGATAATAATTTAAGAATAAATTCTTTATCTTTGAATGAATGGGTATCAGTACCACTAATATCCATGATAGTAGTTATTATTTGTCTGTTATTTGCGTTTGTTTTATCACATATACCTATTGTAAAGAAATGGATTATATAAGGAGAATGAAAATGATTATATTTTTAGTATTTTTATGTTTTATCATGATTTGTTCCTGCAAATTTTGTTTTCCAAATTTAGATAGTAAATATCTTTCAAAAGAATATACACAGGCTATAAAGGGAATTTTTGTTATTATTGTATTTTTAAGTCATGTAAGAACTTATGTAGATTTTAATGGTGCTGGTGATATTTTTGTTATTCAAATACTGAATTATTTTGGACAATTGATGGTAGCATTGTTTTTGTTTTATTCAGGTTATGGTATATATGAATCTATTAAGTATAGGGGGCAAAAATACATTGATTTATTGCCTAAAAATCGTATAGGTAAAACTTTTTTTGATTTTGCTTTAGCTATTATATTGTTTTTAATTATTGATCTTATTATAGGGAAGAATTATTCAATTTCTACTATTTTGTTATCTTTTACTGGTTGGACAAGTATTGGTAATAGTGCTTGGTATATGTTTGCTATATTTACTTTATACATTGTTACATATATATGTTTTAAAATGTTGAAAAATAAAAGATTTTTATCTATTTTGCTTATTACAATATTATCTTTATGCTATATATATATTATGTCTTTATTGAGAGATAATTATTGGAGTAGTACATATTTGTGTTATGTTGCTGGTATGTGGTATTCTTATTTTAAAGAAAAGATAGATTGCTTTTTTAGTAGAAATCAAAAAATCTATTATATAGTAACTTTGTTAATAGTATTTATGTATATTTATTTCTTTCAATATAGATACACAAGATTAATGATGTTTAATTTTGTTTCAATATTATTTTGCCTTTCTATTGTTTTATTATCATTTAAGATATCTTTTCAAAGCCAATTGTTAAAGTGGTTTGGAAATCATTTATTTTGGATATATATTCTTCAAAGAATTCCAATGATTTTATTGCAATATTTTCATATTGAACAATATGATTCCTATCTGTATTTGAGTTTGTGTTTTGTTATTACAGTGATTTTTGCACATTATACTAATATTTTTTCAGGTTATTTAAAAAATAAGATATGGAAATAACTGTGTTAAAGGAAGTGTGAGAGTATGAAGAAAATTAAAAGAAAAATAAAAATATTAATATGCATTATCTTAAACAGGATATTCATTTTAATTTTTCCACTTCAAAAAAATAAAGTGACATTTTTATCAGATGTCAGAAAGGTCATGGGTGGAAATCTGGAATGTGTATACGAGTATCTCGATGATTGTCAGTATAAAAAAATTATTGCTTTAAAAGGTGATCATAGAGATAAGAGAGGATTTATAAAAAAAATTAAATTAATATATCATTTAAGTACATCACATTATATTCTTTTAGATGATTTGTCTAGAGAATGTAATTATTTAAAGGTTCGTAAAAATCAAGAAGTTGTTCAATTATGGCATGGAGCAGGTGCTTTTAAAAAGTTTGGTTGGTCCAGATCAAATACTGGAGAGGATGTGGGTCCCATTCATAAAGGATATCGTACTTACACAAAAGCTATTGTCAGTAGTGATGATATTAGAAGTTGCTATGCTGAAGCTTTTCATATGGATATCTCTAAAATAAAGGCGACTGGTTTTCCCCGCACAGATATGTTTTTTAATGATCAATATAAAGAAAATATAAAAAAAAGTTTTTATCAACGACATCCACGTTATCAAGGGAAAAAAATCATTTTATTTGCACCTACTTATCGAGGTGCTCCTGTTTCTAAAGCAACTTATGATTTTTCTAAAATTGATTTTCAGCAAATATATGAAACATTCCATGAAGACTATATATGTATATTAAAATGGCATCCTGCGTTGTATAATAATATTCAAAGAGGATATGTAGAAATACCAGATTTATCGCAATACAATCATTTTTATAAAGATTTTTCTAATTATCGTGATATTAATGATTTGTTGATTGTTAGTGATATTTTAATTACTGATTATTCATCTGTTATTTTTGATTACTATTTTACACATAAACCTATTATTTATTTTGCTTATGATTTAGATGAATATACAGGTTATGGTGGCAGAGGGCTTTATTTTGATTTTTATGACTATGTCTATGGAGCCATTGCAACAACGACCTCTCAATTAATAGAAGATATTCAAAAGAGAGAAATGTATGATGAAAAACGACAGGTTTTTTATCAAAAGTTTTTAAGCGCCTGTGATGGGCAATCTACAAAGAAATCATGTGAATGGATTTTTAAGGAGTCAGCATAAGCAAGACTCCTTTTTTAATCTCTAAAATATAAATCTCTTGTGTAAACTTTCTCAATGACTTCATCAATTTCATGAGTATAACGATTTGCTAAGATAATATCACTTTGTGTTTTGAATGCTTCTAAATCATTAACAAGTTTCATATCTTCATAGCTATCTTGATTTAAAGTAGGTTCATAAATAATAATCTCAATTCCTTGTTTTTTAATCATATTCATAACATCTAAAATAGCACTTGCTCTAAAGTTATCGCTATTCGCTTTCATCGTTAAACGATAAACACCGACAGTATGAGGATGTTTGTCTAAAATCATTTGTACAATATGTTTTTTTCTTGTCATATTAGAATCTACAATAGCTTTGATAATATCATTTGGAACACCTTCATAATTTGCTTTTAATTGTTTTGTATCTTTAGGTAAGCAATATCCTCCATATCCAAAAGAAGGATTATTATAATGCATTCCAATACGTGGATCCAAACAAACACCTTCAATAATTTGTTTCGTATTCAGATTCTTAATTTCACAATAAGTATCTAGTTCATTAAAATAAGCGACTCTTAAAGCAAGATACGTATTTGCAAAAAGCTTTATAGCTTCAGCTTCTGTAGGATTTGTAAATAATATTGGAATATCTTGCTTCATAGCACATTCCTTAAGCATTGATGCAAAAACATGAGCACGTGAACTATTTTCTCCTACAATAATACGTGAAGGATATAAATTATCATATAATGCTTTTCCTTCTCTTAAAAATTCAGGGGAAAAGATAATACGATCAGTATGAAATCTCTCATTAATGCTTTTTGTATAACCAACAGGAATTGTTGACTTAATGATGATGGTTGCATAATCATTATATTTCATGATTTCTGTAATGACAGATTCTACAGCACTTGTATCAAATTGATGAGATTCATCATCATAATTTGTTGGAGCAGCTACAATGACGTAGTCAGCATCTTGATATGCCTCTTTACCTATACAGGTTGGCGTTAAATGAAGCTCCTTATGAGCTAAAAAGTCTTCAATTTCTTGATCTTTAATTGGAGATTTTTTATTTTTAATGAGTTTAATTTTTTCGGGAACAATATCTATAGCTGTCACTTTATATTTTTGAGCGAGTAGACAAGCAAGACTTAAACCAACATATCCCAATCCAGCAACTGTAATTTTCATAATCTACCTCTTTTCTTTTTTTAGTTTAAACAATTAAAAATCTTTGTAAAGGCTTTTAACAAGACTTTAACATGACTTTACAAAAACTTAATTTAATACTTTATTCTAGAAATGAAGTTTAAAATAGTCAAAGAATAAATGAGAGAACATGATTTGTTTTTAACATACCGTTAACATAAACTTAATTTGATTTGATAGTTTCAAAAGCGTAAAAAAGAGTATATTACTGATATAATGTCAAGAAGGTGAATTTTATGCTCAAACGTAAGGCGTATCTTCAAGTTTTAAGTGTTCTATCATGTTTTGCTGTTATTTTCTTACATGTTAATCACTGTTTTTGGGATTTTGGTTATGAAGATTATTGGATATTAGCTAATTTTATTGAAAGTATCATGTATTTTGCTGTTCCTGTCTTCTTTATGATAACAGGTGCGACATTATTAAATTATCGAAAAAGGTATTCTACAAAAAAATATTTTCAAAAACGTATTCATAAAGTTGTTATTCCATATGTCATATGGTCAATAATAGGAATACTATTTATGTTGGCATATCGAAGAATAGCTTTGGAAGATATCAGTTTAAAGATGATTGTTGATACTTTCATGAATGGCAATGTAGTCACTGTTTACTGGTATTTTATTCCATTATTTGCAGTTTATTTAAGTATACCTGTTCTATCTTCAATTGAAGAAAATCAACAACAAAATATTTTTGGATATATGATTATTATTTCTTTTATGACAGTTTCTTTATTACCATTAGTCTTTAAATTGATAGATATTCCTTATAATGGTTCTTTACAATTTCCGGTTGGAATGAATCATATTATTTTTGTATTAATTGGTTATTATGTTGATCATTATGAATTATCTAAAAAACAAAGAATGATGATTTATGTATTAGGAATTTTAGGGTTTTTAGCTCATTGGTTAGGAACGTGGTATGCTTCTTATCAAATAGGTGAAGTCAGTCGTTTATGGAAAGGGTATACGAATGCACCATCTGTGCTTTATTCTTCAGCTATTTTTGTTTTCTTTAAATATTTTCCAAATAAATCAATAATGAATATTTTGGAAAAAATAAGTTCTTACTTTAAAAATGTGACATTTGGAACATATCTAATTCATTGGTATATTATTCAAATGATTTTGACTATATTACCCATTTCACAACGTCAAGTCATATATCGTATTATAGGACCATTTGTGATTATGATTATTTGTTCTATGATTATAAAAACGATGCAAAAAATACCAATGATTAAAAATAGCGTACCTAAATAAAAGAAAGGATGAGAATGATGAAGTACGATTATTTAATAGTAGGAAGTGGATTATTTGGCAGTATCTTTGCCTATGAAGCCAATAAGAAAGGAAAGACATGTCTTGTTATTGATAAAAGAAGTCATGTTGGTGGAAATATCTATACTCAAGAAGTGGAAGGCATTCATGTACATAAATATGGTGCTCATATTTTCCATACTTCAAATAAAGAAGTTTGGGATTATATTCAGCAGTTTGCACAGTTTAATAGATACACAAATTCACCTATTGCCAATTATAAAGGTGAAATCTACAACATGCCTTTTAATATGAATACTTTCAATAAGTTATGGGGTGTTGTCACACCTGAACAGGCTAAGGAAAAGATTGATGAACAGATTAAAGAATCAGGAATTACTGAACCTAAAAATCTTGAAGAACAGGCTATCTCATTAGTTGGAAAGGATATCTATGAAAAGCTTGTTAAAGGCTATACACAAAAACAATGGGGTCGACCATGTAACGAGTTGCCTTCATTTATTATCAAGAGATTACCGGTTAGATTTACATATGATAATAACTATTTCAACGATTTATATCAGGGCATACCAATTGGAGGATATACACAAATTATTGAAAAAATGCTTGAAGGTATAGATGTTAAACTGAACTATGATTTCTTTGAGCATAGAAAAGAGTTAGAAGAAATAGCAGATAAGATAGTCTTTACGGGAATGATCGATCAGTATTATGACTATTGTTATGGAGAACTGGAATATCGTAGTTTAAGATTTGAAGAAGAAATTTTAGATACAGATAACTATCAAGGAAATGCCGTTGTCAACTATAACGAATATGAAGTACCTTATACAAGAATTATAGAACATAAGCATTTTGAATATGGAACACAACCTAAAACAGTGATTACAAAAGAATATCCAGCTTCATGGCATAAAGGTGATGAACCTTATTATCCAATGAATGATGAAAAGAACAATGCTTTATATGAAAAATACAAAGCATTGGCACAGAAGGAAGATAAGGTTATCTTTGGAGGCAGATTAGGTATGTATAAATATTTTGATATGCATCATGTTATTGAAGAAGCATTAAAATGTGTAAAAAAGGAAATGATATCATTGAGGTGTAAAGGATGAGTGATATTAAAGTTTCGGTGATTATACCGGTTTATAATGGAGGTCAAGCATTTAAGAAATGTCTTTATGATGTTATGAATCAAACTTTAAAAGACATAGAAATCATTTGTGTAGATGATGGTTCAACGGATGAATCAGCTCAAATTATATCACAGGCTGCTTTAGAAGATTCAAGAATTCAATATGTTTATCAAAATAATCAGGGAGCTGCAGTTGCAAGAAATAAAGGTATGGAATATGCGACTGGTGAATATGTATCTTTTCTTGATGCAGATGATTTTTATGAAGCTGAAATGTTAGAAAAAGCTTATATAAATAGTGTGAAACATGATGTTGATATATGTATTTTTAGAGGAAATAAATATGATGCTTCTTCTCACCAGTATTTATCAATGGATTATGCTTTACGTTTTCACGAAATTCCATGTAATCCATTTACTTATAAAGATATCTCGGACAATGTTTTTCATTTTTGTGTAGGATGGGCATGGGATAAACTTTATCGAAGACAGTTTATTATTGATGAGAAATTATCTTTTCAAAATTTGAGAACATCGAATGATTTGTTTTTTGTTTTTTCTTCACTTGTTAAAGCAAAAAAAATTTATGCATTAAATGAACTTTTAATTCATCATCGTGTCAATAATTCTTTATCGCTTTCCGTAACAAGGGAAAAATCATGGAATTGTTTTTATTTGGCAGCGAATGCTTTGAAACAAGAATTGGAACGTATCGGTAAATATCATGAGGTTGAAAAGTCTTTTGTGAATTGGTATGTACATTTTAGTTTTTGGAATCTTGATACTATTGAAGGAGATGCTTATAAGAAAGTCTATGAACTGATCAAGTATGAAATCCTTCCTTCACTTCATCTTGAACAATATCCAGCTGGTTTTTTATCAACCAATTATGTAAAACGTGTTTTCGATGTTCAATCTTATGATTGTGATGAATATGTGTATGAACAATTTTTTAAATTAAGAAAAAAGGCAAAACAAAAAAGTGATGATGGAGCTAAACGAATTAAAAATTCTAAGACATATAAAGTAGGAAAGATTGTATTGTTTATTCCATTGCACATAAAGAAATGGTTGAAAAGGAGAACGAAATAATGGCTAAAGTATCAATTATTGTACCTATTTATAATGTTGAACAATATTTAGTTGAATGTATGGAAAGTATTGTTCATCAGACTTTGAAGGATATAGAAATTATATGTGTTAATGATGGTTCAACAGATAATTCATTAAAAATAATTCAAGATTATGCTCAAAAAGATAATCGTATTGTGATTATTGATAAGCAAAATGAAGGTTATGGTAAAGGAATGAATGATGGTCTTGATAAGGCAACAGGAGAATATGTTGGAATTGTTGAGCCAGATGATTATGTAGACTTACATATGTATGAAGACTTATACAAAATTGCTCATGAAAATGATCTCGATGTGATTAAAGCTGATTTTTATCGTTTTGTATATAAGAATGGAACTCTTATAGCAACTTATAATCAGTTATCTAAAGATGGAACAGGTTATAACCAGATTGTTAATCCTAAAGAGCATCCACAAGTTTTTCGATATATTCTCAATACATGGAGTGGGATTTATAAACGAGAAATGCTTGAAAAATATCATATCAGACATAATACAACACCGGGAGCTTCGTTTCAAGATAATGGATTCTGGTTTCAAACGTTTGCATGGGCTGAAAGAATGTATTTTGTGAATAGACCATATTATATGAATCGTCGAGATAATCCTAATTCTTCTGTAAATAGTAAATCAAAAGTCTATTGTATGAATGAAGAATATCAATTTATTCATGAATTTTTAGATAGAAATCCACAGTTAAAAGAATACTTTATTTATGAATATTCCTTAAAACGTGTCAGAAATTATTTTTGGAATTATGGACGTATCGCAAAAGAATTCCGTCTAGAATATTTATATCAACTTTCAAAAGAATTTAAAGAAGCGATGAACTTAAAAGAAATGCGTGAAGAAGATTTTACGAAGTTAGAATGGCAAAAAATAACACGTATTATTGAAAATCCTAAAGCTGCTTATAAATGGATGAATACAAGTGCACGTATTCGAAAAACAAAAAATTTCATCAAAAGACGTATTAGAAATGTAAAGAAAATATTGCATATTTAAAGAAGATGAAAAGGAGGATTTATCAGTGAATCAAATTAAAGTCAGTGTGATTGTTCCGGTTTATAATGCTCAGCAATATTTAAAGGATACTTTAGATACTATTCTTGGACAATCTTTAAAATCAATTGAAATTATCTGTGTGGATGATGGTTCATCTGATGAATCTCTATCCATATTAAAAGATTATCAAAATAAAGATTCTCGATTAATTGTATTAACACAACAAAATCAGTATGCAGGTGTTGCGAGAAATAATGGGTTGAATATTGCTAGAGGGAAGTATGTAGTGTTTTGGGATGCTGATGATTTATTTGAAAAGAATGCTCTTGAATGTATGTATAAAAAATGTGAAAAAGATCAGGCTGATTTATGTGTATGCGCAGCTAACCGATATGATTCATTGACTCAAACGATCATTAAGACAGGAACATATTTAAAAAAAGAGATGTTACCAGATCATATTCCTTTTTCTAAAAAGACCCATCCTCGTTATATCTTTAATTTTTCTACAAATGTTCCATGGAATAAGATGTGGAAAAGATCTTTTATAGAAAAACATCATTTAAGATTTCAAAATCTTAAACAAGCAAATGATACTTATTTTTCCATGATGTCTTATTTTTTGGCAGAGTGTATTACTGTTGTTGATAAACCATTAATGCATTATCGTATTAATAATACGCAAAGTTTAACGGGTAAAGCATCTTCTACAGTTTTTTGTAGTTATCAAGCTTATTATCAAGTATATCAAGATTTAAAAAATGATATTCATTTTACAACAGAAATTAAGCAGTCTTTTGACAATAGACTTATTAATGGTATGCTGTATTCTTTAAAAACACAATCAATGGTGCAATCCTTTATGAAAATATATATCAAATTACAACAAAGTCTTATTCATGATTTTCAAATTTCACAACAATTAAATCAAGATTATTTCTATGTCAAAAAAGATTATCAAGACTTTAAAGATGTTATGACACTTACTCCACATCAGTTTTTACTAACACAATATCAAATGACTAATCGTCATATATATACACGAGGTCATGGCTTTTTATATCATATTTATTATGCCCTTTATTATTCAAGGATATGGAAGCTTTGTATGAAATTAAAAGAAAATCTCAAAAAGTTATAGGTTATGTGAAAATGACTTATAATTTTTTTATTTTTATGAAAAGATATGTTATAATGCATAAAAGCAGGTGATGATTTTGAAAAGTTATATAAAAATGGTTTTACAAGTTCTTCGACGTTTAGATTATATACTTATATATATATGGTATAGAATGAGGTATGGAATAACACCAAGACAGGTTTTGTTTTTATCAGATTCTCGAAATACAATGACTGGTAATTTTAATTTTATTGAGAAGGCTTTGGATGAAAGTTATATTATCAAGAAACATTTATATGAATCAAGTTTGATGAAACATGATAAAAAATCAATCTGTAAAGATATGGCGACTTCTCAATATATTCTCATAGATGATTTTTATCCCATTATTTATCCTATACCTTTAAGAAAGCAGACAAAATTGATACAGGTTTGGCATGCGGTAGGGGCATTTAAAACGGTAGGTTTTGCTAGAAAACAAAATCATGATCGTTTTTCTATGACACATCGTCATTATACAGATACGATTGTAAGTAGTGAAAGTATTAGAAAAGATTATGCAAAAGCTTTTCGTATGGATATTCAAGATGTTCATAGTTATGGAATTCCTAGAACAGATATTTTTTTTGACAAAGATTATAAAAAGCAAATCAAAAAAGATTTATATGATAAATATCCAATGTTAAAAGGAAAAAAGGTTATATTATTTGCTCCTACATTTAGAGGTAACGATATTCATAAGGCTTATTATGATTTTAGTCAAATACATTTTTCATCTTTACAACAATCATTAGGTGAAGATTACGTTTGTATTATCAAATTACATCCATTTATTAAAAACAAATATCAAGAAACTTTAGATCCTCAATTTTATATTGATTTGACTTCAATGCGTGAAATTAATGATTTATTGTTTATAACAGATATATTAATAACGGATTATTCATCTGTTATTTTTGAAGCATCATTACTTGATATTCAAACTATATTCTTTGCTTATGATTTACAAGAATATATTCAAGCACGAGATTTCTTTTATCCTTATGAAGAATATACTTATGGTCCAGTTGTTAAAAATCAAAAGGAACTAGAGAAGGCTATTTTAAATCCAAATGATTATTCTCAAAAAAAGGAAAAATTTCAGAAAAAATTTATGTCATCTTGTGATGGAAAATCTACAAAGCGTTTTGTAGAACAATTATTAGGAGGAAAATCATGAGTATTATTGTTAATATTGGTATTTTTGGATTAAATATTTTGTATTTTTTTATGAAATGTTTACCAGTTCAAAATAAGATAACTTATATATCACGTCAAATGGATGTGACACCTTTGGATTTTCAAATGATTATAGATGAAACAAAAAAAATAAACCCAGATATTCAACATGTTGTTTTAGCAAAAATGTTAAAAAAAGGAATGAAAAATCATATTTTATATTGTTTTCATATGTTAAAACAAATGTATCATATAGCAACTTCTAAAATGGTTATTTTAGATACTTATTGCATTCCTGTATGTATATTAAAACAACGTTCAAACTTAGTCGTCATTCAAATTTGGCACGCTTTAGGTGCGTTTAAAAAATTTGGATATAGCATTTTAGACCAACCAGAAGGATCAAGTTCAAAGATTGCTCATTTAATGAGAATGCATAAAAATTATACTTATGTTTTTTCTAGCAGTGAATATACAAGACCTTTCTTTGCTGATGCATTTCATGTAGACTTATCTCAAGTCAAAGTCTTCCCTTTACCCAAAACTGATTTATTAATTGATGAGAACCATAAACAGGTTATAAGCCAGAATATACTAGAAACTTATCCACAACTATGTCAGTCAAATAAAAAAATCATTGTTTATGCTCCTACTTTTAGAAAAGATGACCACTTACTCTATAACGCTATTAAAGAGCTTATTGATGTTATAGATTTTAATCAATATCATCTTGTATTAAAATTGCATCCATTAACAACATTTCATATTCATGATTCTAGAATTATCGAAGATCATCAATATACTTCTTTAGAATTTTTCCATGTTGCAAACTACATTATTACAGATTATTCGGCGGTTATATTTGAAGCCTCATTATTAAACAAACCTTTGTTTTTTTATGCATTTGATTATGAAGAATATATGAGAAAACGTAGCATGTATATTGATTATATACATGATTTACCGGGAACTATTTTTCAAAGCCCAAAATCTCTTATAGAATCTTTGAATCATCCACAAAGATATGATATTCAATCTTTTGCTCATAAGATGATTGCCAAGCCTCAAACAACATATACACAAGATATTGTTCGTTTTATGATGGAACAGTGGAAATAAAGAATGCCTATTTTGAGCATTCTTATTATTTTATATCATCATATTTTTCTTATCTTATTCATATACTATTTGTATGATAGGAGGACAATATGAATAGGGGAGAAATATATTATGCAGATTTATCACCAGTCATTGGTAGTGAACAAGGTGGATATAGACCGGTTTTGATTTTACAGAATAATAAAGGTAATAAGTATTCTACAACGGTTATCGTCGCACCTATTTCTTCAAGAATGACCAAAAATGATTTACCAACACATGTCATCATTGAAACACCTTTTTTAGAAAAGAAGTCTGTGATTCTTCTAGAACAAATACGTACCATTGATAAAAAAAGAATAGATGAGCGTCTAGGAGTTTTATCTCAATCTTTTATGGAAAAGGTAAATCAGGCGATTAAAACAAGTTTAGACATTAAATAAGAGATATGATATAATGTTGGAAATTAAGGAGTGATAAAAATGAATATAAAAATGATAAAAGAAAGAGCCAGTCAAATTCAAAATATGAATAGATCTCAATATATGCGTATTTTGTTGATGATTGTTTTACTTGAATTAATTCCAAATATCTTTAACATTGGAGAAGATATATTATCTCGTTTACTTTATTTAGTTATGAGTATTGCTTTTTTAACGGTTTCACATGGTTATATTGTGAGTTCATTAAAAATGGTAAGAAATCAATCTCAGTCATTAAAAGATGATGATGCTTTTGTAGGATTCAAACGTTTTAAAGAATTGTTTTCTACATATATATTAATCAATATATTTATGATGGCTGTTTTATTTATTGTTGCTTATATTTTATTAGTGATTATAGGTGTATTTCTATCACAGTCGTTACAGGGAATTTCTGGTGAAATGCTTTTAACAGGAAATTATGCTTATATATTGTCATATATTCTCAAACATTCTCCACAAACATTATCAATGTTTGTACTCTGTTATTTTGTATTGTTGATTATTTTATTCTTTGTATCTTCATATCTTTTTGCAGTGCCTTATTTATTAGAAAGATTTCATATGAAAAATTTAAAAGCTATGAAAGCTTCATTTTCTTTAATGAAAGGACATATTTTTGAATATTTTAAATTATATCTTTCATTTTTTGGATGGATCTTTTTAATGGTTATTATTCAAAGTTTTATTGCAGAACTATTGTCTTTTTTACCTGTTTTAGGTTCTTTAATAGCGGCAATTATTGCAGGAGTTATCAGTGTTTATAGCTATTTACCTCGTTTTCATTTAGCACAGGCGATTTTCTTTGAAGAACTGGCTTATCATCGCTATGAACAAACAAATACTTATAATGGAGATGACCAATATGTTTAATCAACATTTTACAAGGAGAGTACCAACCCAAGCTAAGTGGATGTTTGTGCTTGTGATATTGCCTCTTTATGTTTATTGTGGTTCATTGATTTTAAGTGCTTTATTTAAATTTGTTATTATACAGTTTCAACTGGAATTTGATTATAATCAGCTGAATGCCTATTTAAATTTGATCTTTGATGTCTTTTTATTAGGATTGGCAGGTTGGTTATTAAAAGATAGCATGCTAGAACAATGGCGAGATTTTAAAAAGAATTTAAAGCAGTATCTTATTGAGGGTTGTATTATAGGTGTTTTGCTTATCTATGCATGTCAAATCATTGGTGGTTTAATCACAATGACTTTAGGTGGAAATCAGGCAAGTGAAAATCAGCAGTTTATAGAATCTATTACAACTTCTTATCCGGCTTTAATGATTTTTGTTTCTTGTGTTTTAGCACCTATTTTAGAAGAAATGTTATTTAGAGGTATTGTCTTTGGCTGGATTTATGAATGGAATCCCAAAATGGCTCATCTTATTTCATCATTTATATTTGGTTTTATTCATATTATGAGTGCTGTCTTTAATGGAAATACAGCGGAATGGATACAGATTTTTTCATATTGTTTTATGGGATTTGTATTAAGTTATTTATATGAAAAAAACAATAATATTTATGTCCCTATTTTATCTCATATGATGAACAATATGATTTCTATGTGTATGCTTTTATTGTAATTGAGGATTTTTGTTGATCAAAGATCCTTTTTTTATAAAAAAAGAAACCTGCAGGTTTCTAAATATAATAAATGAAAACACCAATACCTATACCTAAAAGCATACCACAGATAACATCACTTAAAAAATGAACAAAGAGATAGATTCTTGAAATTCCTGTTAAAAAGGCAAACAAATAAGCAAGAATACCCCAAGATGGGTAGAAAAGAAAGATAATCGTACTACATGCAAATGCAGAAGTTGTATGACTGGAAGGGAAAGAAGAATCATGAGGAGTTGGAACAAGCAATGAGATATGAGGATATAAATGGCAGGGACGGTGTCTTTGAACAAGTGATTTAATAGAAATTTGTCCAATCAGTGCTGAAGCAATCAAAGCAATGAGAAGATGTATTGACATTGAACGTGAAGCAGGGTTGATGAAAGTCATCAAAGCGACAAAAAGCCATATCATACCATAATTACCACAAAAACTGATCCACTTCATGAAATGATTGAGGATATGGTGATGATAAAGCTGAGTCATATAAAATGACAGTCGAAGATCATAGCGATGGATATTATGAAGAATGGTTTTCATTGTCAGAATCTCTCCTTAAAATATAAATAATGATTTTAATAAAACTCATGAGGATAATTTGAAAAATAAAGATATTAAAGAGTTGTATGCCATCTAAAGAAAACATTTGATTATTTATGAGGTAATCTTGATAATTTGGAATGATAGGAATTAGGGTATGTAAGCTATTAAAGAAAACTCTAAAACATGATTCAATCATAGTATAATATCCTTGAAAGATGACAGTAATAATCTGAAAAAACATGTTTGGATTTTCAAATTGAGGAAGTAATGCTATATAAATAATAATACCTACAAAAATAATTAAAAATGAAGTTGCAATAATATAAATAAAATTAAAAATAAAATCAATCCATGAAAAAGATGTTTCTTCATCGTATTCATCTTCATCCTCGTTTTCAATATGGTCTTGATTGTTTTCATCAATCAAAACATCCGTATCTTTCTTATGATTAATTTGAGATAATAATGCAGTTAATTCATCTTCTTCTTTTGAATTTAAAGAAGAAAATGATTTTTGTACAGGCTGCGTTTTATTTTCTTCTTGATCAATAAGGTTTTCTACTGGTTCTTTAGAAGGAGTATCATCAGGTTCATTTTCATCATCAAAACGAAAAGTTTTTCTGGAACGTGTTTTTTGCATATAGACACTGCCATCTTTGACAACAGGTTCATTCAAATGAGCTAAATGATAAGCATAAGTCTGATTCACAATTTGATTTAATTGTGAATCATTTGGATAATCTTCTTCCCATTTATTTTTGACAGAATCTAATTCTTTTTTTGACATATGTTTATGCATTCCTAGAAGTGATGAATACATATCCATTTCATTGTATCTATCAAATAATAAAGTATTAAACACATCAAAAAGATTATGACATGTCTGATAAGATGTTTCTTTTTCATAGCTACTAGCAGCTTTTAAATCTTCACAAAAAAGGATATTCATATGAAGTTGATAACTGGCTTTATTTAAAGCTTCAAATGAAGAAATAACTAAAGTCTTTTCAGGTTTGATTTGAAAATGTTGTAAAACATTTTCAAGCATTTCTTTACCGGGTAAAGGCATACTCACCATATCACTACCAATGATATAATCGACTTTTTGTTTTAAATGAGCCATTTCTAAATATTTGATAGCATCTTTATAGCGATGTGTCGATATTACAGCAATAGGAATATTCTTTTGACGAAGATATTCTGTCAGTTCTAAAAATCCTTCTTTAGGTTTGAGTCCTTTATATGTAAGATACTGCATCATTTCTCTTTCTATTTTAGCATTATAAAGTCCCTCGTTCATAATTTTAGCAACTGGGGTATCATTATACATTTCATACATATTACAAAGGTGATGATAAAAATCATCGAGTGAATAATCAAGATGATGACTTTCACAAAAATGGTGGGTGTAATTATATCTATATCGATTGAGGTTAAAAATAGTACCATCTAAAGGAATGATTACTAATTGAATATCTTGAATAGATTGCTTATACATTATTTCACCACCTTTATGTGTAACATTATATCAAATATTATGTAAATATTCCATTTAAATATCTTGATTTTTTATAAGCTTTAGTGTATTATATATAAGTCGATTATCTCTCCGTAGCTCAGCTGGCAGAGCATCTGACTCTTAATCAGAGGGTCCACGGTTCGATCCCGTGCGGGGAGACCATTTGAATGAATGCGAAAAACGTTGATTTTATCAGTGTTTTTTCGCTTTTTTTATATGAACGAAATAATCAAAATGGGTATTCAAATTTGCTGATTTTTTGTTTTTTATCGATTTTAAAGGGTCAAAAAAGCAGTTAACTAATAATTTTGGCTGCTTCTCCTTGTTAATTTTTTTATTTATGTAATTGTTTAATTTTGTATCAGCTTCCATAATCTTTTGCCTTAGATGTGTACATATCTTTTTTTAGATATCAATCTGTTGATTAAAAAATAAAAATCTCGAGTCCGCATGGGTAACTCGAGATCTTACGTACTCAAATAATACCGCAAATGTGTTTTTTTTGTAAACACTTTTCATTTTTTTACATTTTCTGTTAATTTTATTGACTTCTTTGCATATTTGATATAATTCGTTTTTATTAATTCAAAGCATTGTGTGGCTACTATGTACGAGTTTTCGATAATAGTTTTACATAATCTTAAGGTAAAATTTATAGAAAAATGATTTATATTATGATAGGTTTTGTTAGAATAAATATGGCTATTGTCAATCATCCTTTGTCAGTTCTTTTTGACAATAGCTCAAAAAAGTGCCTTATTTCAAACAGATTCTCACTATCTCATGTTATTAAATCAATCTCTTAACACACTAAGGCAATAAAAAAATCAGATGATATCTGATTTTTTTATTGATTTTGTTTACAAGTGATAGAAAGAGGTTTAAACTATTCGTTAGTAGTATTTAACGAAAGAAGGATTATATGAAAAGATTAGGTAATGATGAATGTTGGTGTGGAAGTCATCAAAAATATAAAAAATGTCATCAGAAATTTGATGAAAGATTACGTTATTTAAAACGACAGGGATATGTTATTCCTCAACATAAGATGATTAAAAATGAAAAACAAATTGAAGGAATTAAACAGGCTGCAGTGATTAATAGTGGGTTGCTGGATTATATAGAAAGTCATATAGGAGCTGGAATGACAACACAGGAGATAGATGATATGACTGTAGAATATTTAAAAGCACATGATGCATCGTCTGCTGATCTCCATTATGAAGGGTATCCTAAAAGTATTTGTACTTCTATTAATGATGTAGTGTGTCATGGTATTCCTGATGCTCAGGTTGTTTTAAAAGAGGGAGATATTATTAATGTTGATGCAACGTCTTGTTATAAGGGGTATTATGCGGATGCCTCTCGTATGTTTATGATTGGAGATGTCAGTGAAGAAGCCAGACAACTTGTGGAAGTGACAAGAGAATGTCTTTATAAGGGGATTGAATCTATTCGTCCTTTTAAAAGTACGATTAGTGATATTGGAAGGGCGATTGAAACCCATGCGCATCAACATGGTTATTCTGTTGTCCGAGAATTTTGTGGACATGGTGTAGGGTTGTCCATGCATGAAGATCCTTATGTTCTTCATTTTGATCCTCACTATCCGACAACACTGCTTGTTCCAGGAATGGTGATTACGATTGAGCCGATGATTAATGCCGGAAAACGTTATATTCATATTGGCCCTAATGGCTGGAGTGCATATACTGATGATGGTTCTTTATCAGCACAATGGGAACATACTATACTGATTACAGAAACTGGAGTGGAAATTTTATCTATGTAAAAGTCGATTGTATCGGCTTTTTTATATATATTTCATTTTTTGAAATTTTTATCATCTCTATCAAAAAAGGAGTACAATAATTATAACAAGGAGGTAATGAAAAAATGAGTTTTCCTAAAAATTTCTTATGGGGTGGCGCTGTTGCAGCCAATCAGTGTGAAGGTGCATGGCTGGAAGATGGAAAAGCCCCTAATGTTACAGATGTGATGGTTGGTATTGGGTCTAAGGATCCCGGTATAAAGTGGAATAAGGATTTACAAAAATATGAGATGTGCTTAGATCCAAAAAAAGTTTACTTAAGCCATGAGGCAATTGATTTTTATCATCGTTATGAAGAAGATCTTGAATTGATGGCTGGAATGGGATTCAATTGTTTTAGAACTTCAATTGCGTGGGGAAGAATTTTTCCTAATGGAGATGAAGACACACCTAATGAAAAAGGATTGGAATTTTATGATCGTTTGATTGATAAAATGCTTGAATTACATATGGAACCTGTTATCACTTTAAGTCACTATGAAACACCATTACATCTTCTTACAGAGTATGGTGGATGGAGTGATCATCGTTTAATTGATTTTTGGAAACGTTATGTAACAACAGTATTTCAGCGTTATAAAGGGAAAGTTAAATACTGGCTAACATTCAATGAAGTCAATAATATGATGCACAATCCATTAGTGGCAGGAGGTGTATTGACATTACACCCAGAAAATCCAGATGATCCTATTGGTTCAACAACATTTGAAGATAAATGGCAGGCTTATTATCATATTTGTGTTGCGAATGCATGGACTGTGAAACTTTGTCATGATATTGATCCTCAGGCCAAGGTAGGATGTATGTTGACATCATCTTCTGTCGCAACATATCCTTACAATTGTAATCCAGATAATGTATGGGGAGCATATGATACAGTCAGAATGGCTAATTTCTATTTTGGTGATGCCTTCTGTTTTGGAGAAATTCCAGGTTATGTTCAACGTGTCTGGCGTGAACATGATTTTCAACCAATCATGAATGATGTTGAACTTCAATTAATGAAAGAAAATACAGTGGAATTCTTTTCATTGAGTTATTATCGTTCTTCAACATATGATCAGGATTATGCGAATGGTGGAGATACTGGAGGAATCACTGGTAAGGAAAATCCTTATCTGGAAGGATGTTCACCAAAACCTTGGTCATGGCCTATTGATCCTAAAGGAATACGTTATATTTTAAATGTTTTATATGATCGTTATCATTTACCATTATTTATTGTTGAAAATGGGATTGGTTTGGATGAAACGCTTGATGAAAATGGGCATATTGATGATGCTTTTAGAATGAAATATGTGGAAGATCATTTACATTATGTTCATGAAGCTATATTAGATGGTGTAGAAGTAATGGGATATTTATATTGGGGACCTATTGACGTTGTTTCAGCTGGAACAGGTGAAATGAGAAAACGTTATGGATTTGTTTATGTTGATCGTTTTAATGATGGTCATGGGACATTAGAACGTCATATTAAAAACTCTTATTACCGTTATAAAGAGATTATTGAAAGTAACGGTGAAATTCTTTTGAAGTAGCAAAAAAGTTTTAGGAATGCCTAAAACTTTTTTACTGAAATAAAGTAAATCCAAGATAATAAACAAGAGGATGAAACATTTTTGTATTGAAACCATAACAGATACAATCATCCTGTTCACCATCCCAGTCGTTATTCAATTGATCTAATAATGGTTGAACTTCTGAAGCTGTGATATCTCCAGTTGCGTAAAATTCACTATGGTCTTTTAATCCGGCATATTCTCTGGCAGGAGAGATAGAAAGATTTGGTTTGATTTGATAAAGTAAATCTTTAATCAGCTTTTCATCTTCTGATTTTTCACTGGAAATAATCACATGTAATCTTAAAAACATCATATCCCTTCTTTCGTCATTATTTTAACATATTTTGATAACATGAAAAGATGTATTTACGAAAAAAATAGTGTATAATATTTCTTTAAAAGGAGGTCAATATGAAAAAGACAGTGATTGGTATATTAGCACATGTTGATGCTGGAAAAACAACGCTTTGTGAATGCATGTTATATCTTTCAGGGCAGATTCGTCAATTAGGGCGTGTAGATCATCAAGATACTTTTTTAGATTATGATGCACAAGAACGTCATCGTGGCATTACGATTTTTTCTAAACAGGCTTATTTCGAGTGGAAGAATACGCAATTTCTTTTGATGGATACACCTGGACACGCTGATTTTTCAGCCGAAATGGAAAGAACATTACAAATATTAGATTATGCTATTATTGTTGTGAATGGGATGGATGGAATTCAATCACATAGTGAAACAATTTGGCAATTACTTGCGCATTATCATGTACCAACGTTTATTTTTGTCAATAAAATGGATCAGACAACTTATCATCAAGAAGAACTTCTTTTAGAATTAACGCAAAAATATCATGATCATTGTATTGATTTTTCTTTACCAGAAAATCAGCTTTTTGAAAATATAGCGTTAGTCAATGATACATTATTAGAAGAATATATGACAAATCAAAAGATTTCACTTCAACATATTCAAGAAAGTATTCAACAAAGACAAATCTTTCCTGTTTTCTTTGGCTCTGCCCTTAAAAATCAAGGGGTTGAAACATTTCTTGATATGTTAGATCAATATACTTTAGAAAAAGTTTATCCTGATACATTAGATGGTTTTGTTTTTAAAGTCACTCATGAACAAGGACAATGTTTGACACATGTTAAATTAACAGGTGGTTCCATTCATGTCAAAGAAGTGATTGGAAATGAAAAAGTCGATCAGATTCGTCTTTATAATGGTGAAAAATATACCTTAATGATGACAGCCAAAGCTGGAGATGTTGTGGCTTTGAAAGGATTAAAAGCATTTTTACCGGGTATGACTTTCAATCATCAGACAACGATACAGCCAGTAATGGTTCCTTATATGAATTATCGTATGGTCTTATCACCACAAACGGATCGACATGTGATGATGCAAAAATTACAGATTTTAGCTCAGGAAGATCCGACTTTACATATTTCTTATATGCCTGAAACACAAGATATTTATATTCAATTAATGGGAGAAATTCAGATTGAGATTTTACAAAATATGATTCGTGAGAGATTTCATGAAGATGTTCATTTTGATCATGGTGAGATTTTATACAAAGAAACGATTGCCAAGCCAATTGAAGGTGTGGGACATTTTGAACCTTTATGTCATTATGCAGAAGTTCATGTCTTGCTGGAACCATTAGAGAGTGGCAGTGGTCTTGTTTTTGAAAGTCAGTGTTCAACGGATACTTTGCCCTTGCATTATCAACGTTTGATTATGACACATTTTCAAGAAATTGAACATCGTGGAGTTTTAACAGGAGCACCAGTAACAGATATGAAAATCACTTTACTGGCTGGAAAGGCCCATCAAAAACATACCGAAGGTGGAGATTTTCGTGAAGCAACCTATCGTGCGATTCGTCATGGTTTAAAGCGAGGAGAATCGATTCTTTTAGAACCTTATTATGATATTCATATTCAAATTCCTAAAGAAGCCTTAAGTCGTGTTCTTTATGATATGGAAAAGAAACAGACAAAAGTGACAATGGAAGACAATGGAGATAGAATTGATTTATATGGGCAAGGACCTGTTGCGTGTCTACAAGATTATCAACAGGAAATCATCGCTTTGACAAAAGGAAAAGGTCGTATGACTTGTTCATTAAAGGGATATTTTCCTTGTCATAATTCTACTGAAGTCATTCAAGACAAACATTATGATAGTGAAACAGATCAAAAATATCCAACAGGTTCTGTATTTTGTCAACATGGAGCTGGTTTTTATGTCAAGTGGCAGGATGTTGAAAACTATATGCATCTTCCTTATCAATATACAAAAAGCAAAAAAAGTCAGAATATATCTCAAGAATTCAAATCATATCAAAATGAAGATGAAGAACTGGATGCTATTTTTGAACGAACTTATGGACCTGTGAAACGTCGCCTGGCTGATGATTATTATCGAACACCTGCTTATGAAGCTTCTATGCAGGTACAGATGAAACCAGAATGTCTGCTTGTGGATGGATATAATGTGATTCATTCGTGGCCTGAACTCAAAGAACTTGCAAAGACGCATTTAGCAGTTGCTCGTGAACGTTTGATTGATATTTTAGCAAATTATCAAGGGTATAAACAATGCGTATTAATTATTGTGTTTGATGCTTATCAAGTGAAACAAAATCTGGGACATCAGGAAAAACGTCATAATGTTCATGTCGTCTATACAAAAGAAGCCCAGACAGCGGATATGTATATTGAACGTGTGACGCATCAACTTGCCAGTGAATATCGTGTTGTTGTCGCAACATCGGATGCTTTAGAACAATCTATTGTGATTGGACGAGGTGCTCGTCGTATGTCTTCACGTGAACTGGCTTTAGAAGTGGAAGCAATGGCACAACATGGTTTTCAGGAATTTCAAAGAAAACAACCGCAAAGTCATGAATTTTTATTGGAAGATGTCAATAAATATAAAAAATAAAAAACGCACGATGATGCGTTTTTTAAAATACCTGTAAAAGCATACCCACCAGTGTGGCACTGATAAGCATAATAAACATAATTCTCAAAATATCTTTTTTATTATCATACATGCGCCATAAAACGAGTATACCTAATCCTGCACTGGTCATTAATCCAGCAAATAAAGCCCCAAAACTTAAGACATTGTCAAGATAAAGCTGAGAAAGAATAACACTGGCGGCACAATTAGGAATAAATCCAGCTAAGGCTGTTAAAACGGGTTGGAATAAAGAACCATGAACAAATAAATAATTCAATGTCTGACTGCCAACTTCTTCCATCAGCCATGTTAAGGCAAAGTTGACAATAAAGACAAAGATAAAAATTTTAACAGTATGAATCAATGCTAAATAGACAATACCATGACCATGTTCTTCTTCATGACAATGTTCATGAACATCATGTAGACTATGGTTTTGGCGTAGATGATGGGAATGAACCAATCCATCAACAAGATAACCAATTATCATCGCAACAATGATTTTTAAAATAATAATCATTAAAAGCGTCTGTGATTGTTGGGGCTGGGCAATCAGGATGGGAATTGCATCATCGCTTGTCGCAATAAAAACAGCTAATAATGTCCCTAAGCTGATGCTTTGGTTCATATATAATCCACTGGCAATAACTGAAAATCCACATTGAGGAATAATGCCTAAAAAGCTTCCAATCAAAGGTCCTAATTTTTGAGCACGTATTAAAAATGTTTCAAATCTCTGATTATTTTTATGTTCAATGTATTCCATTAATAAATAAGTTAAAAATAAAAAAGGAATCATTGGTATTAAATCATGTAAAGAATGTTCTAGTATATGTAACATATTAACCTCCATTAGAGCATTATCTTATCATAGATTTTTAAAAAAAGCTAATCATATGATGTCATCATTTTTATGGGCATATCAGTAGTCAAAAGTTTTTTCGCTATGTTAGAATGCCTACAAGGATGTGAAGATAATGAATACAAATGAACAAATCATTAAATTTTTTGATCAAACTTTTCATGATTCAAAATTTCAATCTACTTTAGAAAAAATGAATCAGGACTTTTTTCAAGATAATGATCATTTCAAACGTCTTTATGACAAATGGATGGCTTATTATCATGAATCAATGACGCTTCATGAAGCCATAGAAATCTTTATTTTAGTTAGTGATGAAATGATTAGTGTCGAAGAACCTCAATGGGAGATGATTGCGGGAAGATTTTTGGCTTTTGATATTCATCAACAAGTAGAAAGTCATATACAAAAGCTTCATCTTTTGACTTTTTATGATAAAATCAAATATTTGACTCAAGAAGGATATTATGGAGCTTATATTTTAGAACATTACAATAAACAAGATATTCAAGAATTAGAGACCTATATTGATGATGAACGTGATGAATTCTTTAATCATAGTGGGCTTGATCTTTTATATAAACGTTATCTGATTCATGATTATCATCATCAGATATTAGAAACACCTCAGGAAATGTTTATGGGCATAGCGATGCATCTTGCTATAAAAGAAAAAAAACGTGTGCAATGGGCTAAACAGTTCTACGATGTATTAAGTACTTTAAAAATAACTATGGCAACACCAACAATGGCGAATGCCAGAAAGCCATTCCATCAGATGAGTTCATGTTTTATTGATGTTGTGGAAGATTCTTTGGAAGGTATTTATCAAAGTTTAGATCATTTTGCTCAAGTTTCTAAATATGGTGGAGGTATGGGCTTATATTTTGGAAAAGTCCGTGCAAATGGAAGCTCTATTCGTGGCTATAAGGGAGCTGCTGGAGGAATTGTACGCTGGTTGAAGCTTGTTAATGATACAGCGATTGCTGTAGATCAGTTAGGTGTCAGACAAGGAGCTGTCGCTGTTTATCTAGATGTCTGGCATAAAGATTTACCAGAATTTTTACAGATCAGAACAAATAATGGAGATGATCGTATGAAAGCTCATGATATTTTTCCGGCAGTTTGTTTTCCACGTTTATTTTGGAAATTGGCTAAGGAAAATCTTGATGCTTCATGGTATATGATGTGCCCTCATGAAATTTATGAAGTGAAGGGCTATCACCTTGAAGATAGTTATGGTCAAGAATGGGAACAACGTTATGACGAATGTGTTCAAGATCCACGTATTTCTAAAAGAGTTATGAGTGTTAAGGAAGTTGTGAGGTTGATTATTCGTTCACTTGTGGAAACGGGAACACCTTTTGCTTTTAATCGTGATGAAGTCAATGAAATGAATCCTAATCATCATCAAGGAATGATTTATTGTAGTAATTTATGTACTGAAATTGCTCAAAATATGAAAGCTATGACATTTTTAGGGAAAGAAATTGTTGAAGTCAATGGAGAAAGTATTGTTGTTGAAAAGACAAAACCAGGTGATTTTGTGGTATGTAATCTGGCTTCGTTGACATTAGGAAGAATCAATGTAGATGATGAACAGGAACTACAACATGTTATTCAAACAACAGTGAGAGCTTTAGACAATGTCATTGATTTAAACTATTATCCATTGCCTTATGCCAAAATAACGAACCATCAATATCGAGCCATAGGTTTAGGAACAAGTGGTTATCATCATTTATTGAGTTTAAAAGGCATTCCCTTTGAAAGTGAACAACATTTACAGTTTGTTGATCAGTTATATGAAAAAATCAATTACTACACATTAGAAGCATCTTGTCAACTGGCTAGAGAAAAGGGAAGTTATGCTTATTTTCAAGGGAGTGATTATGATACCGGACTTTATTTTCAAAAGCGTCATTATCATTCTTCAATGTGGCAAAAATTACAGAAGGACATTCATCAGTATGGGTTACGTAATGGATATTGTTTGGCAATTGCTCCAACGTCATCTACATCTATCATTGCTGGCACAACGGCGGCAGTTGATCCTATCATGAAGAAATTTTTTATTGAAGAAAAGAAAGGTAGCATGATGCGTCGTGTAGCTCCAGATTTGAATCCAAAAACGTTCTGGCTTTATAAAAATGCTCATTATATGGACCAAAACTGGATTGTTCAAGCGGCAGGTATTCGTCAGCGTCATATTGACCAGTCACAGTCTGTGAATATTTATATGACACAGGATTTTACTTTTAGAAAACTTTTGGATTTATATATTTTAGCAAGTGAGTGTCATGTTAAGACGCTTTATTATGTGAGAAGTCAATCTCTAGAGATTGAAGAATGTGAATCATGCAGTGCATAAGGAGGAAATATGGAATTAAAAACAAAAGCATTGTTTAATGAAAAGGGAGATATTGATGTGCAAAAACGTCGTATGATTAATGGGAATACGACGAATTTAAATGATTTTAATCATATGAAATATCAGTGGGTTCATGACTGGTATCGTCAAGCAATGAATAATTTCTGGATTCCAGAAGAAATTAATCTTTTACAGGATATAAAAGATTATCGTTTGTTGAAGGATGAAGAAAGAACAGCTTATGATAAAATTTTATCTTTTCTTGTTTTCTTGGATTCTTTACAAACAGCCAACTTACCACATATTGGTGAATATATAACAGCAAATGAAATTAATCTCTGTTTAACGATTCAAGCATTTCAAGAAGCTGTTCATTCACAAAGTTATAGTTATATGTTAGATACAATTTGCTCCCCAGCAAAGCGTGATGAAATTCTTTATCAATGGAAATATGATGAGCATTTACTCAAACGTAATCAGTTTATTGGTGAACAGTACAATGCTTTTATTGATAGTCCAGATTCTTTTCATCTGATGAAAACGTTAATGGCGAATTATATTTTAGAAGGTATTTATTTTTATAGTGGGTTTATGTTCTTTTATAATTTAGGTCGTATGGGAAAAATGCCCGGATCAACACAGGAAATTCGTTATATTAATCGTGATGAAAATACACATCTCTGGTTATTTAGAAATATCATTTTAGAACTCCAGAAAGAAGAACCACAGCTTTTTACAGATGAATTAAAAGAGGTTTATCGTGGTATGATTCTTCGTGGTGTAGAAGAAGAAATAGCGTGGGCACAGTATGTATTGGGTGATCGTATTGAAGGTTTAACAATGACGATGGTCAGTGATTATATTCATTACTTGGGAAATTTACGTGCGACATCTTTAAATTTTGAACCTTTGTTTGAAGGTTATGATAAAGAACCAGAATCAATGCAATGGGTAAGTTTATATAGTCAGGCGAATCTGATTAAAACAGATTTTTTTGAAGCAAAATCAACAGCTTATGCAAAATCAGCGGCCATTGAAGATGACTTATAAGAAAAGAAAGGAAGCTATCCTTTCTTTATTTTTTTGGCTTCTAACCAAAGCATATGTAAGACTTCTAAAAGCATGTTGCGTGTTTTTGGTTTTAATAAGGTGATTTCTTTGATGGCACTCATAATATGTTTGTAGGAAATATGTGATAAATCAGAAAAATTATAGATATTTAAACGATCAAAAAGAGAGAACATAGCTTCAACAAACTGATGTTTTTCTTCTAAACTTAATTTTTCTAAAAAGAGAATGACTTTAATTGCAAACTGTACACTTTCATATGATAGTTCATCGACTTCAAAATGATGGGCCTGAAGCTGCCATGAAAAAGCATTATGCTGCATCATTCCTGTTTCATGACTCTTGACAACTGTATAGTTTTCTTCATGTCCTAAAACAATGCCAAAAAAAGAATAATGAGGAATGTAACTATGAATGTAAGGCAACATTTGACGATAAGCAGATGATTTTAAAATCTCGTCATGGAATCCCGGACCATCAAAGTTATCAACCTGAAAAATGCGTTTTTGAGCATTTGTCTGACAAAAACAAGCAGCGTAAATAGCGAGATTTCCTCCTTTGGAATGCCCGACCAGCCAGAGTGGACGTCGTTTTTGATATTGAAAATGTTTTTTGAAACGTTGCCATAATGAAGCATCTATAAAAGGATTTTTTAAATCAACAAGAAGTGAAGATGGTATTGAGAGTTTAGCGATATGTTCTACAAAATGCACTGATGATTCTTGAGCAGGAACAGTTTTTTCACATAACATCAAAAAATCTTCATGCCATCCAATTAATGAATCATCTGTTCCTCGAAAGGCAATCACAATACGTCCGTCTTCTAATAATAAAGCCAATGCTGAAAATTGTTTGACAAGTTCTTTATTGACATCATTAACATAATCAAGAATACGAATGTTTTGATAACGGGGAGCGGAAGCCATTTTTTCAAAAAGTTCATGACTGGGAATCTGAATTTTTTGAAGTTCCTGATCAGATAATGATTGATTCCTTTGGACATATTTTTGATAGACCAGCCATAAAGGAGGTTGATGTAAGGGTTCAATAATCTGATCTAAATTGACATAAGCCAGTTCACTGAAAATTAAGGCATCTATTTCATTATAAGGAAATTGTGTCGTGAGTAAATCACCACGTAGATCAACATAATTTAAGATTGTATTCACGTTCATATCATCACCCCTTTGGATTTGTATAGGGAAATATTTTACATGATTTTTTGGATAAATGCAAATGTCAATGGATACAACTCATTGCGAAAAATGTCAAAATATGATACTCTAACAAAAAGGATGTGTCGTTATGAAAAAAATAGATAATAAATATTTACGTCGTATTGTATATAGTATTCAGTTTTTAATGTCCATTGTTTTACTATCAACAATGTATTTTATTCAATTTGTACCTATGAAGTATTTGATAGCCACAGCAGTTGTTCTGGTTATTTTAATGGTTGGAGAATATTTTTTGATTTTCTATAAGAAAAAAGGAAGTAAACGTTCTTTATTGACACAATTTTTAAGTTTGTTATTAAGTTGTTTGATGGCTGTAGGTTCGTTTTATATTTATAAGACAGGACAGGTTGTTGATTTATTAGCTGAAGAACAATTTCAGACACGTGCTATTTCTGTGATTGTCTTAAAAGATTCTGTTATTAAAAATGAACATCAATTGCCAGATCATTTGCTTTCACATGTATCATATGTAGATGAATCAACGATGGATTATACAGTTGATCAAATTGAAGCTGAGGTGGGAAAGATATCTTTGGATGATTCCTCTGATTTCCATCAGTTAGTCACAAAACTTTATCAAAAAGATGTGGATGCAATTATTTTAGATGAAGCTTTTAGAAGTCTAGTTGAACAGGAAAAAGAGCATTTTAATGAAGAAACACGTGTTATTTATCAAGTTAAACGTGATGAAGCAGCTGTGAATGCAAAAAGTGTCGATGTGACGCAAAAACCTTTTTTGGTTTATGTCAGTGGAAATGACGAATATGGTGATTTAACGACTGTTTCACGTAGTGATGTCAATATGCTGGTTGGTATTAATCCTGTGACACAACAGATTTTACTTATTAGTATTCCTCGTGATATTTATTATCCACTACATCGTAATGGTCAATATGATAAATTTACGCATACTGGTATGTATGGCTTACAGGAGAGTATTGATACTTTGGCCGATATCATTGATCAAGATATTAATTATTATGTTCGTATGAACTTTACGTCTTTTATGGATATTGTAGATGCTTTAGGTGGTATTACGGTGAATTCATCAGAGGCGTTTACGACGAAGATTGGTGGGTATCATATTCAAGAGGGAGAAAATCATTTGAATGCAAAACAGGCTTTAGCTTTTGTAAGAGAAAGAAAATCATTTATTGATGGAGATTTCGCTAGAGGAAGAAATCAGCAGCGTATGATTTCAGCAATTGTCAAAAAGGTCTGTTCACCAGCTATTTTAACTTCTTTTTCAGATGTTTTAGATACTGTTAGCCAGAGTATAGAAACAAATATGCTGAGTGATGAGATGAATGCTTTAGTTTCTATGCAGCTATCAGATATGCCTGATTGGGATATTCAATCTTATCAAATTACAGGAGACAGTGCTTCCATGCCTTGTTATTCACTGGGTATGAATGCATCCGTTATTATTCCTCATGAATTATCTATTCAACAGGCTAGTGATTACATTGATCAGTTGATGGCTAATGAAAAAATTGAAACAGAATTAGGAGATTTACAACAATAAAAAGAAAGGATTTTATATGAAAGATACTATTTTAGTTTATCGTTTACCAGAATACATCAAATCAAAAATACAAAGTATTGGAAAGGATTTGGATATTGCCATAGATGAAATTGATCCTCATGATATTCATCAGACAATGGGATACTTACTACATTTAGAGGGATATCAAAGACAATCTCAATCATCTATTCTTACAATGATGCAGGAACCATTTGTATTTTTTGCCCTTCAAAAAGATAATCAACTTGAATTATTATTGCAGTTATTTCGTTTGAAAGGAATTCCTTTTATTCCTTATAAAGCTGTTTTAACACAACATAATGTCAATTATACATTCTCTCAGTTGTATCAAAGTGTCGCAAAAGAATATTCATATATGACTCAAAAACCTCAATAGAGGTTTTTTTAATAAAAAAATCCTAAGCTGTTGCATGCTTAGGATCACAAGTTAAATTCATATTCAATTTTCTTAATGTTTCCGTATCTTTATTACTTAAAATGACAGTTGAATGAATTTCACAATCTTTCAATAAAGGGAGAGCTTCCAGACATTTTTTTGCATTTTGATCTTGAGCTGAAGCAATTGTTAATGTCAGTAAGACTTCATCAATATCCAAAAGAGGTGTTTTCATATTTAAGTAATCATTTTTTAAAGAAAGAATAGAATGTAACATCGTTGGTGAAATCAATTCAATGTCCTGTTCAATTCCAGCCAGATATTTTAATGCATTCAACATAGCAGCACTTGATGCACGTAATAATGATGATGTCTTTCCACTGATTAAATGTCCATCATTTAATTCGATTGCACAGACAGGACCCTGACGTGTTTGTGCTACTTCTCTAGCTACAATGGCACATTTACGATTTTTTGCATCTACCCCTGCTTGAGAGAGCAGCATTTGCATTTTTTCTAATGACTGATCATTGATTTTTCCCATCAGATAATCTACTTGAGCGTGGTAATAACGACGAACAATTTCACGGCAGCTGGCATCTTTAGCGGCTTCATTATCAATGATGGAATAGCCTGCCATGTTGACACCCATATCAGTAGGAGAAGCATAAGGAGATTCACCAAAGATTTTTTTAAACATTGTATTTAATACAGGGAAGATTTCAATATCACGATTATAGTTAACGGTTGTTTCACCATATTTTTCAAGGTGGAATGGATCAATCATATTGACATCATTGAGATCAATTGTAGCAGCTTCGTATGCTAAGTTCACGGGATGTTTTAAAGGCAAGTTCCAGATTGGGAAAGTTTCAAATTTTGCATATCCAGCACGAATACCATGTAAATGTTCATGATATAACTGTGATAGACATGTTGCCATTTTTCCTGAACCGGGACCCGGTGCTGTCACCACGACCAAAGGTTTCGTTGTGATAATATAATCATTTTTACCAAAACCTTCTGGAGAAATAATATGATCAACATTATGAGGATAGTTTTCAATAGGGTATTGCATAAAGACTTTAATACCACGTTTTTCTAATTTGGTTTTAAAGGTATCAGCTGAGTTTTGATGTTGATATTGTGTGATTGTTACACTTCCAACATATAAACCGACATGTTCATATTCATTGATTAATCGTATCACTTCATCATCATAAGAAATGCCTAAATCCCTTCTCATTTTATGTCTTTCCAAATCTTTTGCACAAACAGCGATGATGACTTCTACTTTATCTTTTAAAGTTAATAACATTTTGAGTTTGCTGTCGGGTTCAAAACCGGGTAAAACACGTGAAGCATGGGTATCGTCAAAAAGTTTACCACCAAACTCTAAATAAAGCTTGTTGTCGAATTGTTCAATTCTTTCTTGGATATGTTTTGATTGTAGTTCTACATATAATTCATTGCTAAAGGCTTTTTTCATTTTTTTCTCACTCCTAGACAACATTATATAGAAAATGGATTGAAGATAAAGAAAATAATAAAAAAATATTAAGTCAATAAATAATGATAATTATAAATAAAGATGGCTTCTTTTTGATTGTTGTTATTGTATGAAAAATATGGTATATTGTAAAAGATAAAAGAGGTAAAGGAGTCTTATTATGTTTAATATGGTCTTTTTAAAAATTGTTTTGAATTTTCTTGTGAGCTTTATTGTTGTTGTGGCAGTGATGCCTAAAGCGATCCGTTATTTGAAGAAATTGAAGTTTGGACAGGTTGAAAGAGAAGAAGGACTACAATCACATAAAGCCAAAGGTGGTACCCCAACAATGGGGGGAACTGTTTTTATTTTATGTGCAATCATTGTTGTTTATATTTTGAATATGACTTCATTAAAAAATCCGTATATTCATTTATTGACATTTGCTTTTTTAGGATTTGGACTAGTAGGATTTATTGATGATTATTTGATTGTTGTGAGAAAGACAAATGATGGTTTAAAGCCATTATATAAATATGCTTTACAATCTGTGGTTGCTATCGCATTTTATATTTTGGCGAAAGTCTTTATTCCTCAATTTGATACTGCTATTTCCATTCCTTTATTACATATTGAAGTAGATATAGGATGGTTTTATCCTATTCTTGTGTATTTTATGTTTACTGCTGGCAGCAATGCTGTAAATTTAACAGATGGGTTGGATGGTCTGGCAACAGGACTATCTATGATAGCTATCTCTGTTTTTGTTATTTTTGCGATTATGAATAAAGATTATGAAATTGCTATTTATGCTATGGCAGTCGTTGGAACATTGCTTGGATTTATGTGCTTTAATTATCATCCAGCACGTATATTTATGGGTGATACAGGATCGTTAGCGCTTGGTGGTTTTTTAGCAGCTTTAGCTGTTTTAACACGTCAAGAATTATTGTTTATTTTAATTGGTGGGGTTTTCTTAGTTGAAACACTATCTGTTATCATTCAAGTTGTATCCTTTAAAACAAGAGGAAAACGTGTATTTAAGATGGCACCAATTCATCATCATTTTGAAATGCTGGGATGGACGGAACAGCAAGTTGTGATTTCTTTTTGGTTTTTAGGGTTTATTTGTGGAATTATTGGGATTGTCTTAGGAGTTATGTAATATGTTAAAAGGGAAAAAAGTCTTAGTTTTAGGATTGGCTAAAAGTGGCAGGGCTGCAGTTGAACTGCTTGATGCAATGCATGCCACGATTACAGTGAATGAATTTGCAGCAAAGGATCATATTGATTGTTATGATGAATATCTGGCAAGAGGTATTGAAATGATTGTGGGGGGACACCCTGATGAATTGTTTGAAAGAGATTTTGATTTTGTGGTCAAAAATCCGGGTATTAATTATCATAAACCTTTTGTTTTGAGATTAAAAGAAAGAGGAATTCCTGTTTACACTGAAATTGAACTGGCTTATCAAGTGGCTCAAATGCAAAATTATATTGCGGTTACAGGAACAAATGGAAAAACAACAACAGTCACATTAATTGATGCGATTTTAAGACAGGCAAAACACGAGGTTTGTCTGGCAGGGAATGTAGGAACTCCATATTCTTCGTTAGTATTAAAGAATCAGCTCATGAATCATAGTGGGTATGATATTGTTTTGGAGATGTCTAATTTTCAGTTGCTAGATATTGCTAAGTTTCATCCGCATATTTCTACGATTATTAATTTAACACCTGATCATTTAGATTATATGGCTTCTTTAGATGAATATTATACATCAAAGACACGTATTTATATGAATCAGACAGAGGATGATTATTTTATTGAAAATTTAGATGATGACATTTTACAATCTTATTTAACAAAATATCCAGTATCTGCTAAAAGAGTGACTTTTTCGTTAAGCAAAGAAGCAGATTGTATGATTCAAAATCAGGCTATTTATTATCAGGGAAAGCATGTGATTGATTTAAATGAAATCAAGATTGTTGGAAAACATAATATTCAAAATATGATGATTGCGATTATTGCCTGTGCTTTAAGTCATGTGTCACTGGAAGATATTCATCAAGGTTTAGCTGCTTTTCAGGGAGTTGAACATCGCATAGAATTTGTAAGAGAATATCAAGGTGTGAAATATTATAATGATTCTAAAGCAACGAATACAGATGCTGCTATTATTGCTTTGAAGGCTTTTGATCAGCCTGTGATTTTATTGATGGGTGGTCATGAAAAAGGGTTGGATTTATCTGAGATGTCAACTTATCAATCTTGTATTTCGTCATTAATTTGTTTTGGTGAAGCTAAGGAAAGATTTGCAAAAGAAATGCACTGTCCTCAAACATATGTTGTGGATCATATGAAAGATGCTGTGATGAAAGCCAAGGAAATTGCTAAAGAGGGGGATATTGTTTTGTTGTCACCTTCAACAAGTTCATATGATGAATTTAGTGGCTATGAGGAAAGAGGAAAGGTTTTTAAAGAGATTGTTCATGATTTTAAGTAAGTGAGAAGATACGTTGGTGTATCTTCTTTTTTGATGCTTCTTTTCATATAGTGAAATGATGGGGGTGTCACCGTGAAAACAAAGAAAATTGTTGCTTTAACTGTGATCATTGTTATGATTGGTTTAATAAGTGTTTATACTTCTTCACATATCTGGGCATTTTATAAGTATGATGATGCTTTTTATTATATCAAAAGACAGGTTATTTTTGCCTGTTTAGGGTTTATAGCTATGTTTGTGACATCACGTATTGATTATCATTTGTATAAAAAATATTATCGTTTGATTTTAATGATTTGTTTTGTATTATTGATTCTTGTTTTAATCCCGGGAATTGGTGTTGTCAGAGGCGGTAGTCGCAGCTGGTTTCATTTAGGTTTTTTTGCATTACAGCCAAGTGAATTGTTTAAAATAGGAATAATTATTTATACAGCGGTATATATTGAAAAACATTATTATCAGATGAAAAAAATTCGTTATAGTTTTAAGATATTATTGATAATGGGGTTAGGCTTTTTACTCATTATGTTACAGCCGGATTTTGGTAGTGGTATTGTTATGGCATGTGGTATTATTGTGATGATGATTGTGTCACCTTTTCCATTTCGTTATTTTGTTGGTTTAGGTATTATTGGTGTGATAGGAATTGTTGTGATGATTTTATCGGCTCCCTATCGTATGGAGCGTATTCTTTCTTTTTTAAATCCATTTCAAGATCCATTAGGAAGTGGTTTTCAGGCAATTCAGGCTTTATATGCAATTGGACCGGGAGGACTTTTAGGTGTTGGCTTTGATAAGAGTATACAAAAACATTTTTATTTACCTGAACCACAGACAGATTTTATTTTTGCAATTGTTGCTGAAGAATTTGGTTTTTTAGGGGGTATTATTTTAATAGGACTCTATACGAGTTTGTTGAAAACGATGTTGAAAATCAGTCAGAACGTTCCGGATTTATTTGGAAGTTTTTTGATGATTGGTATAACTTCGATGATGGGTATTCAAACACTCATTAATTTAGGCGTAGTTGTCGGACTTTTTCCTGTTACAGGTGTAACCTTACCATTAATGTCCTATGGTGGCACAAGTTTAGTTATTACATTAATGAGTATAGGAATTTTAATTAATATCTCGAAATCTTGTCGGGATGTGTTATAATGAGAACTAGGAGTGGTGAGAGATGAAAATAATTGTGAGTGCAGGGGGAACAGGTGGACATTTGTATCCTGCTTTAGCCCTTGTTGAATATATAAAAACACAAGATCAAGATGCAGAATTTTTGTTTGTTGGAACAACAGATCGTTTAGAATCACAGGTTGTTCCACAATTAGGTTATGAATATCGTGGATTAGCTGTTAAAGGATTAGTAGGAAATCCAATTCAAAAATTAAAAAATGCTTTCATTTTTATCAAATCTTTAAAAAAGTCAAAACAGATTTTAAAAGAATTTCAACCGGATATTGTGATTGGTTTTGGTGGTTATCCAAGTGCTTCCATTGTCATGGCGGCATCCCAACTTAAAATTCCAACAATGATTCATGAACAGAATTCAATTATTGGGTTAACAAATAAAGTTTTAATAAAAAAAGTGAATAAGATTGTATGTTGTTATGAAAAAGCGTATAATGAATTCCCAAGTGATAAAACTGTTTTATTGGGGAATCCTCGAGCAAGTGTTGTTGCTCATCAAAAACTGAAAGATATTCATGATCTTTATCAGATTCCTCCTCATCGTCAGACAGTTGTGATTGTGATGGGAAGCTTGGGATCATCATCTGTTAATCGTGTGATGAAAGAAGCATTACGTCAAATGCAATATGATGATTATGATGTGATTTATGTCACTGGAAAAAATTATTATGATGAGATGAAAAATGAATTAGGTGATCTTCAAGATTCTATTCATCTTGTTAGTTATATTGATGATATGCCTAGTCTGATTTCCAGCTGTGATATTATTGTATCACGTGCTGGAGCAACAACTTTAGCTGAAATTACGGCTTTAGGTGCGGCTTCTATTATTATTCCAAGTCCTTATGTCGTTAAAAATCATCAGGAATATAATGCTATGGAATTAGTGAATGCGAAAGCGGCACGTATGATTTTAGAAAAAGACCTCAGTGCCGAAAGATTTGTAAAAGAGGTTAGAGAATTATTAAAAGATCAGGCATTATTGCAATCATTCAAGGCTCATGCATGTCAATTAGGAAAACCACATGCTTGTGAAGATATATATCAAGAAATTTTGAAAACACTAGAAAGGAAATAAGCATGGATTTTGAAAATATATTTTATGATTTAGTTGATTTACAGTTGGGTGAAATTTTAGAAAATGAACCTTTATATAAACATACAACATTTAAAGTAGGAGGTCCTGCCAGATTATTTATTTATATTGAAAATATTGAAGCGTTAAAAAGAGGAATACAATATTGCCGTGAACACCAGGTTAAACATATGGTTATTGGGAGAGGATCAGATTTGTTGTTTTCTGATAAAGAATATGAAGGGGTTATCTTTTCATTAAAGAATTTAAATAAAGTCCATTTTAATGGTGTGGAAATACGAGCTCAAGCAGGAGTCAGTATGATTTATCTGGCATATGAAGCTGCTAAAGTGGGACTATCAGGTTTTGAATTTATGGGTGGTATTCCAGGAACGATTGGTGGAGGCGTTTATATGAATGCTGGAGCTTACAAGTATTGTATAAGTGATGTTTTTACATCGGCTTTGATATTGAATGAAAAAGGTGAGCTTATGACATTAAATCGTGAGCAGATGCAATTTAATTATCGTCAGTCCATCTTACAAAAACATAAAGATTGGGTATTGATAGAAGCAACTTTTACGATGACATCACGTGATCCTAAAGATATTATGCAGGTTTTAGATAAACGTAAAGAAAAACGTATGGCAACACAGCCTTGGAATTTTGCCAGTGCTGGAAGTATTTTTAGAAATCCTGATGAAAAACCTGCTTGGCAGTATATTGATGAATGCCAGTTAAGAGGCTATGAAATTGGTGGAGCACAGGTTTCACCTAAACATTCTAATTTTATTGTGAATAATGGCTATGCCAGTGCCAAAGATATATTGGATTTGATTTTATTGGTTGAAAAAACGGTATTTAATCGTTTCGGTGTGGAACTGGAAAAAGAGGTTATTTTAATTAATTGGGAGTAGGTGAAAGATATGGCTAAAGAACAATACTATTTTAATGAACATGATGAAAATCAGACTCAGCTTTTAAGAAAAAATAGAAAGAAGAAAAAATTAAAACGTAAAATTAAAATTGTTATTGTTCTTTTGTTGTTGTTGCTAGTTGCAGGATATTTTATAAGTGATTATTCCCGTGTGCAAACTATTGTGATTGAAGGACAGCAGGAAGTTTCAAAAGAAGAAATTTTGGATACCATTTCTGTTCATAAAGGAGATGTGCTTTTGTTTGTCAATACAGGTCATGTTGAAGATGAAATTTCACAATTACCATTTATTAAAAAGGTGAGAGTTACCAAATCGTTACTAGGGTCCGTCCGTATTGAAATAGAGGAGGCTCAAAAGGTCGCTTATTGTGTTATTGGTAAAAAGACATATGTTATTGATGAATTGGGTAATGTCAGTGAAACGAAAGATCAAGATTTAATTACCTCGTTGCAGGCAACACCACGTATAACGCAATTTAAAGATTTAAAATTATTAAAGCAGTTTGCTAAAGAATATGTGAAGATTCCAGAAATTGTTAAAAGTCAGACGAGTGATATTTTGTATGATCCTCAAAAAGCTGATGAAACGCGTTTGAAATTTATTATGGATGATGGAAAAATCTTATATTTACGTATTGAGGATATGGCTGATCAACTCAATAATAGATATGATTATGTGGCAAATAAAGAAGCATTTAAAAATAAATGTGTCTTTAGTTTTGAGGGAAATTATGTTTATATGAAAGATTGTGAATAATGCATTTTTAAAATGCATTATTTTTTGTCTTGATGAGTTCTTTTTCGTCATTTATATATTTTCTTATGATTAAAATTATGCTACAATAGTAAAGAAGTATTTTTTTGAAGGAGAAGCGTATATGAAGAATATCTATGCTGTATTAGATATAGGAAGTGCAACGGTTAAATTGCTTGTTGGTGAGGTTGTAAGTGCAAATATTAATGTGCTTTTTGCCAAGAAAATCACTAGTCATGGAATTCGTAAAGGTCAAATTGAAAACATGCCTGTTGTTGTCAGTGAAATTAAACAGCTTATTGATGAAGCATCAAAATCTCTGGGAGCAATGATTTCAAAAGTGGCTTTATGTATACCGTCTTTTCATGCCCATATCTATCAAAGTGATGGGATTACAAAAGTTAATTCTCCTTTGGATCAAATTACAAGTGAGGACATTGTTCGTGCTTTAAAACTTTCCAAACGTTTTGCTTTAAAAGAAGATGAGGAAATTATTTCTGTCATTCCAGCAATGTTTTATTTGGATACGAAATCAATGAAAGATATTCCAATTGGTGAAAAATCAGCATCATTGAAAGTGGAATCATTAGTTATTACTTCAAGAAAGAAGTTATTATATGGTTATATTAACGCTGTTGAAAAAGCTGGGGTGGAAGTTTTAGATATTACAATTAATGCTTATGCTTGTGCAAAGGAAGCATTTGATGATGTTTATCTTCAAGAAGGGGCAATTTTAATTGATGTTGGATATCGTAATTCAACGATTGCTTTTTTTGAAGATGGTTATTTAAAATATATTGCACAGGCTCATGTGGGTGGTTATGATTTGACAAGAAAAATAGCAACATCATGGCAAATTCCTATGGATAAGGCGGAGTTATATAAAGTGAAATATGGAACATGTGATCTTCGTATTGGAGATGAAGATGTTATACATACAACAAGTCAAAATGATGTGGAAAAGCATTTTACTCAAAAAGATTTGGCGCATGTCTTATCTGAAGGTGTTCAGGAGATTATGGAAGTCATTAAGACAAAAATAGAAGTCATTAATGACGGTAGAAGTTATGAAACAGTGATTGTTGGTGGCGGGGGAGAATTACCGGCTATTGATGAGGTTGCAACACAAGTTTTAAATAGTGCTGTCAGAACCTATCGCCCTGATACCATTGGAGCACGTGATATGTCATTTGTTTCTTGTCTTGGTATGATGTATTATCTGAATGATCGTTTGAAAATTTTTGGACAAATAGATTCGTCACTCGTTTTGCCAGATATTTCTAATACGATGAGTATTCGTTTTAAAGGATTAACGAAAACAAAGACTGCTTATAGTTCAGATACAAAGAAAAAGGGAAAATTGACGAAAGTAATTGAAAATTTATTTAGTGAAGAAGATTAATATAAAAGTGAGGATAGAAATATGGATGGGAATTTAGATTTTGTTCAAGTTGCGAAAATTAAAGTCATTGGTGTTGGTGGTGGTGGCTGCAATGCAGTTGCAAGAATGGCAAAAGATGGAGTCAAAGGTGTTGATTTCTATGTAGCTAATACTGATGCTCAAATTTTAAAAGGGATTGATATTGAAAATAAGATTGTTTTAGGTAAAGAATTGACTCATGGTTTAGGGGCAGGTGGTAATCCAGAAGTTGGACGTAAGGCTGCTTTAGAAACGGAAGAAGAAATTAAAACAGCTTTATCTGGAGCTAATATGGTTTTCATTGCTGCTGGAATGGGAGGCGGAACAGGAACGGGAGCGGCACCTGTTGTTGCGAAAATTTCACGTGAATTAGGTGCTTTAACGGTTGGAGTTGTTACATCGCCTTTTACTTTTGAGGGACCTAAAGTTTTAAGACAGGCTAAAAGTGGTTTGGCTGAATTAAGAGAAAATGTGGATTCTATTATTGTTGTTTCTAATGATCGTTTATTAGAAGCTATTGGTCGTAAACCAATGGGTGAAGCATTTAGAGAAGCAGACAATGTATTAAGACAAGGGGTACAGACAATTACTGATTTGATTGCTATTCCTGCTTTTATTAATCTTGACTTTGCTGATGTTTCATCAGTTATGAAAGATCGTGGTTCTGCACTTATTGGTATTGGTATGAGTGATGGTGAAAATAAAGCAGAAGAAGCTGCTATGCGTGCTATTTCATCACCATTATTAGATGTGTCTATTGCAGGTGCAAAAGACGCAATTGTTAATGTTACTGGTGGAACAAATATTACTTTATATGATGCAAATACGGCTCTTGCAACAATTAGAGAAGCGGTAGGTAATGATGTCAATACTGTTTTAGGTGTTGCTATTAATGAACAATTAGATGATCAAGTTATTGTAACTGTTATTGCGACTGGATTTGAAGATGAAGAAGAACCTGCACCAGTTAAACAGACATCTTCATTTGAATCCGTTGTGAAACCATCAATGTATGAAGATGATGACGATGATGATGTACCAGCATTTTTAAGAAATAGAAAATTATAAGCTAACAGATGTGTTAGCTTTTCTTTATTTGGAGGTTAAGATGAAAAAAATAGGTTTTATTGGTTTTGGTAATATGGCAGGAGCTATTGCACAAGGTATCATTCAATCTGGTTTTTTAAAACCATATGATTGTATAGGATATGATATTGATATAAAGATGGTTCAAAAAATGAATATGATGGGTATTGAAACGGCTAGGGATATCGCTCAGATTATCAATCAAAGTGCGTTTGTATTTGTAGGTGTTAAACCACAGGTTGTTGAATCGATTTTAATTCCTTATAAGGAACAGTTGAAGGAAAAAGCACTGATTTCCATTGTTTTAGGTTATGATTTTGAAAAATATCAGCAATTATTGGATGATTCAACAAGACATATTTTTGTTATGCCAAATACGCCGGTACAAGTAGAGCAAGGGATGTCGTTGATTGAAGAACCTCATTCACTTAAAAAAGAAGAATTTGAATTCGTAAGAAAAATGTTTGAAGCAATTGGCTGTGTTGAAGTTGTACCGTCACATTTGATGGCAACAGCAGGAACATTAAGTGGTTGTGGACCAGCGTTTGTTTATATGATGATTGAAGCATTAGCTGATGGTGCAGTTAAAGAGGGTGTGCCAAGAGCATTAGCTTATCAGTTGGCATCACAGACTTTGGCAGGGGCAGCGATAATGCAACAAAAAACACAACAGCATCCCGGTGTTTTAAAAGATCAAGTTTGTTCGCCTGGTGGTTCAACAATCTGTGGTGTTGAAGCTTTAGAAAAAGGACAATTACGTGCAACATTAATATCTGCAATAAGTGCAGCTGTTCATTATAAAAAGTAAAAGAATCTATTTGTAAAGGATATTTGTTTGAAATAGATATCCTTTTTTAAAAAAATAACAAAAAAACATTGATAAAATCAATAAAAAATAGAATTTTTGAAAAAAGAGGGATAAAAAAACGAAAAAAAATGAAAAAAAGACTTGCAAAGGTAAGGGATAGATGGTATTATAGATGAGCACTCGAGAGAGGGCGACAGGGACATTGAAAACTGAACAGTAAACACGTCAATAAAGATAGGAAAAAAGA
>NZ_NFLJ01000024.1 GCF_002160865.1 Massiliimicrobium timonense | reverse complement strand
CGAAAAAGAAAAGCGAAAAAAGCTTAAAAACAATCTTTATTTTATAGAGATTGTTTTTATAATCTTTAGATAAATTTAACATAGATTTCACTTATATTCTTATAAAAATGCCTATAATAACATTAAAGGATGTGAGTGATATGATATACAAAGAATATTATTTTTCTGGTTTAATGATGTCCATCATTTCCTGTTTAGGTAGTCCATTGAGTTTAATTAATCTCATTCCTCTCATAAGTGCCTATCAGTTGATTCAAAAAGCAAAAGAGAAAAATCTTCCAGATGATTTATATAAACGTTTATCTTTTCTTTTTTATATCGCAGTGACATTAACATTGATGTCAACATTTCTCTATTTAAGTTTACAGTGGTGATTTTTAATCACCACTTTTTTGCATGATATAAACACTGACACTGCCATCATTGACTGGAAAAACACCATATCCCTGCTCATCAATCTCAACTCTTTGTTGATGATGACCTAAATAATCATAAAAAATCTGATGACAATAAGATGTCCCCACATACATCTTTAAAGACCCACCTTTTTGATTGGTCATGACACAAGCCAATCCATACATTTCACGTGTCCAGCCAATGATATGACGATCATAAAAATAATCATTTTGTTGACCATAGGCATAATGTTTTCTCAAATATAAAAGTTTATCCAATATTTCACTTTGCCCTCTGATAACCGGTTTTGCAATACCATAATAATCACCATAAAAAACACATGGATAACCATCTTTTCTTAAAAGAATAAGTGCATAAGCCAAAGGCTTAAACCAATCCATCACCCATGACTGTAAACCTTGCTGGGGCTGTGTATCATGATTATCCACAAACGTTACAGCATTCATACAAGCCTTTTGAACAAGCGTTCCTTCAAATATTTTAGACATATCATATTCGCCAAAACTATGTGATGCTTCATAAAAATGATAATGTAAAGGTACATCAAAAAGTGACATTCTACCACCTACCTGTTTTAAATAATGAAGCAGTTTTTGAACATCGCCATGCCAATATTCACCAACAGTAAATAACTCTTGATGAGTATATTGACGCATACAATCAAGCCAATGGCAAAAGAATGAAGCTCGAATATGTTTTACAGCATCTAGACGAAATCCATCCAGATGAGTCGTATCCCAATACCATTTTCCCCATCTTTCCAGTTCTTCTACAACTCGAGGATTAGAAAAATCCAAATCAGCTCCCATTAAATAATCGTAGTTTCCATTTTCATCATCAACCTGTGTATCCCAGTTTTTATCTTGAAACAAAAAAGTTGCATGACGCTTCGTTTTGGCATCATAGTCTATTCCATCAAAGCAAGTCCAGTCCCATGTAAAATCACTATATTTTTGATGTCTTTGAGGAAATGTAAATAATGTTGGTACACGAATCCATTCTTCCTGAACTTCTACATCATAACGATTTCTTTGATTCACTTCACTTGCCTTGACATCTTCATAACCATCGGCTCCCATCTTATGATTGAAAACAATATCCCCATAAACTTGGATATGATATTGATGTAATGTTTGAATTGCCTTTAAGTAATCTTCTCTTGTGCCATATTTGGTAGGAATACTTCCTTTTTGATCAAATTCACCTAAATCATATAAATCATAAACACCATAACCAACATCATTGCTTCCTGCCATACCTTTATAAGCTGGTGGTAACCATAAAGCTGTTATACCTATATCATGAAGATGTTTTGCATCTTCCTGTATCTTTTGAAATAAAAATGGTTGAGAAGGTAAATACCATTCAAAATACTGCATTAAAACTCCTTGTTTCATATCAATGCCTCCTACTTTGAGTATAAAGAAAAAAATCAAGAACTGCAATAAACAGTCTTGATTTTTCATTATTTCATTAACTGATTAATGATATTCATCATTTCTTCAATTTTTAAATCAGCATCTTTACTGCCAATAGCATCATGAACACAATGTTGCATATGAGCACCAATAATTTCTTTATTTGCACGTTTTAAAATAGCTTGAGTTGCCATAATCTGATTAGATATATCAATGCAATAACGATCATCCTCAATCATTTTGATAATACCATCAATCTGTCCTCTGGCAGTTTTTAGTAAACGTGTAATCTGCTTTTGATCAGCTTTCATTATTCAAAACCCTTTACACTATATCCTGCATCTTCAACAGCTTTGACTAATAGACTTTCTTCTATGTCATGATCTAATTGAAGATAAGCACAATGATTTTCTAAATCAACTGTTGCTTTGACACCTTCAATACTATTTAATGCCTGTGATACATGTTTTTGACAATGAGGACACATCATTCCTTCAATATTCATTTTCTTTTCCATTTGATTAACCTCCTGTTTTCTTATTTGATTTTGATATTTTGGTTTAAAAAATCTTAGTCTTAAGGCGTTGCTGACAACAAAGACTGAACTTAAACTCATAGCGGCTGCTCCAAACATAGGATCTAATAACCAGCCAAAGAATGGATAAAACAATCCGGCTGCAATAGGAATGCCAATCACATTATAGAAGAAAGCCCAGAATAGATTTTCTTTAATGTTTTTTAACACAGCATGACTCAATTCAATTGCATTGACAACATCTAATAAATCATTTTTCATTAAAACAATATCAGCAGAATCCATCGCAATATCCGTTCCTGAAGTCATCGCAATACCAACATCAGCACACATCAATGCTGGAGCGTCATTAATACCATCTCCAACCATGATCACACGTTGATTCTGTGCCTGTAAATCACGAATATGCTTTTCTTTATCCTGTGGCAATACTTCAGCAATCACTTGAATTCCCAGTTCTTTTCCAATAGCATTGGCTGTCAAACGATTATCACCTGTCAACATATAAACGGATAATCCCATTGCCTTAAGCTGTTCAATAGCTTTTGCACTTGTTTGTTTTAAAACATCACTAACAACAATCAAGCCAATGATTTGACCATCATAAGCATAATAAAGTGGTGTCTTTCCATGATTTGATAACTGCTGTGCCAATGCTTCAACGGGTGACAAATCAATATCATGTTCTTTCATTAAACGCTGATTCCCCGATAAAATCATTTTTCCATGAATCCATCCTTTAAGACCTTTACCCGATAACATTTCAAACTGTTCCACTTTCTGCAAAGAAATCTTCTTTTCTTTTGCATAGGCAACAATTGCTTTGGCTAAAGGATGTTGTGATGAATTTTCAATAGAAGCCGCCAGTGTCAACAGTTCATCTTCACTCATATGCAATGCTTCGATTTGTGTGACTTGTGGTTTCCCTTGAGTGATAGTTCCCGTTTTATCTAAAATGATGCTCTGTGCTTTAGATAATAATTCCAGATTTTCTGCCGATTTGATTAGAATACCTAGCTGTGCACCTTTTCCTGTCCCTACCATAATAGCCGTTGGCGTCGCTAATCCTAAGGCACATGGGCATGAAATGACCAAGACTGCAATGGCACATGTCAAAGCAAAATGGAATGTCTGCTGTCCCAGTGTCATCCATAAGATAAAAGTAACCAATGAAATCACAATGACAATAGGAACAAAAATACCACTGATACGATCTGCCAGTTTAGCAATCGGAGCTTTAGAAGAACTTGCTTCCTCAACCAGTTCAATAATCTGTGATAAAGTGGCTTCTTGACTTGTATGTGTCACTTGAACTTGAATATAACCTTCAACATTCATTGTCGCACCAATCACACGATCATTGACAGTTTTATCAACAGGCAAGCTTTCTCCTGTAATCATAGACTCATCAATAGAAGTCTGCCCATCAATAATGACTCCATCCAAAGGAATGCTTTGCCCTGATTTAACAACAACAATATCTCCTACTTGAACATCTTCAATAGCGACTTCTTTTTCTTGACCATCTTTTAAGATTGTCGCCACAGATGGCATCAGATGAATCAACTTTTCAATGGCCTCAGTTGTTTTCTTTTTAGAGCGTGATTCTAAATACTTTCCTAATGAAATGAGTGTTAAAATCATTGCAGCTGATTCAAAATAAAGCTGCATCATATATTGATGAGCTTGATGAATCTGTCCATGCCCCAAATCATAACCCATCATGAAAATAGCATAAATACTATAAATCGCTGCTGCTAAAGATCCCATCGCAATCAATGTATCCATATTAGGACTACGATGCCATAATGATTTGAAACCTCTTTGAAAATAACCACGATTGATATACATAACTGGCAAAGTTAAAAAGAGCTGTGTTAAAGCAAAAACCATCATATTGCTTTCACCAACAAGGAAAGATGGTAGTGGTGCTCCCATCATATGTCCCATTGAAATATAAAACAAAGGAATCAAAAAGGCAAAAGAAAGAATCAAAGATTTTTTCTTATCATCAACTGTTTCTTCTTGTTTTTGTGCTTGAACACTTTGTGTTTCCAAAGCTGCTTTATATCCTGCATCTTCAACAGCTTTTTTAATCATAGCATCATTGACTTTATTTTCATCATAATCAACGACCATACAATTACTTAAAAGATTGACATTGACATCTTGAACACCATCCAGATGCCTCACTGCTTTATCAACATGAGCACTACATGCACTGCATGTCATCCCCATCACATCATATTTCTGTTTCATATAACACCTCCTACACCCCCGCGGGGTATATTATCATTATACACATATTTTTGTCAGATGCAAAAGAAATGATAAAAAAACTATATCAATCATGATATAGCTTATCAAAGAGTTGTATGATAACGATAACCTGTTTCAAAATCAACAAGATTTTCAAGTTCTTCTTGGGCTTTTAAATGATGCAGATTTCTAATCACAAGTTCTGTATAATAATGTCTGGCACTCTCCCAAACATATCCTCCAGATACATGTGGTGTCAATAAGACACGTTCCTGTTTCCAAAGGGGATGTGCTGGTGGTAAAGGTTCTTCCTCTAAAACATCTAATCCCACACCATAAAGATGTCCACGATTTAAGACTTCTATTAAATCAGAAGTTGCTATAGCACTGCCTCTACCTACATTAATAAGAACAGCATCCTTTTTCATACGTAATAATTTTTCTTTATCAAATAAATGATATGTTTGTAAGGATTGTGGTAAAGCTAAAACCACAAAATCTGCACGTGGTAAAACATCATCTAAGGATTCAGTTGTATAAATTTCATCCAACACATCTGGACATTTAGATTTTCTACGTTTAACACCAATGATATAACATTCAAATGCTTTTAAGCGTTTTGCAATCGTATAACCTAAATCCCCTAATCCAACAATGACAACAGTTTGACGATAAAGTTCTTTTCCCTGTTGATGAGGTTGCCATAAGCCTTGATCCATCTGATGAACATATGTCTTAAAATTCTTATTAATCGCAAAAATCATTCCCAGAGTATGTTCTGCAATAGCACAGCCATATGTACCAGAGGCATTAGCTAAAAGTGTCTGCGGTGATAGAATCCCTTCTTTAACATAAGCATCACTACCAGCACTATTTAATAAGATAGCCTGCAGATGTGGACGATGCAGATCAAGTGATAAAGGTGGATTGCCCACAATGACATCACATTGATCAACCATAACTTGTGTCACACTTTTTGTTGAGGCATATATAAAGTTATCTTCTAAAAAGCATTGTTCAATGCGTTCAAAGTTTTCTTTTTGTAATGGAGCTAACATTAAAACTTTCATAACAATCCTCTATTCATTGACAATAAATTCACGATAAATAGCTTTAATAGCTGGTTTAAAATAGCAGTTACGTACCCCAATAATAATATTTAACTCACTTGATCCCTGATCAATCATTTTAATGTTAATATTTTCTTTAGCCAAAGCTTTAAAGACACGTGCTGCTGTTCCTCGACTGGCTTTCATTCCTCTACCCACAACCGCAATCAAAGCCAAATCTGATTCCAATACAATAGAATCTGGATGAACTTGACGATGTAATCCTGCTAAAATATCCTGTTCCTTATCAATAAATTCCTCCGTATTCACAATAACTGTCATCGTATCAATTCCTGAAGGCATATGCTCAAAAGAAAGATGATGATCTTCAAAAACCTGTAAAACTTTACGACCAAAACCAATTTCCGAATTCATCATATCTTTTTCAATCATGACTGTCGCAAAACCTTGCTTTCCTGCAATTCCTGTAATCACATGTGTTGGTTTGTGACAAGTACTTTCAACAATGAGTGTTCCCTGATCTTCGGGACGATTTGTATTTTTAATATGAATAGGAATTCCTTCTTTACGTACAGGAAAGACTGAATTTTCATGAAGAACAGAAGCCCCCATATAAGACAATTCTCTTAATTCTTTATATGTAATAGTTTCAATCACATCTGGATTTTTAACAATACGAGGATCAGCAATCAAAAACCCTGATACATCCGTCCAGTTTTCATATAAATCTACTTTCCCATTTTTCGCAACAATAGAGCCTGTTACATCAGATCCACCCCTTGAAAATGCCTTAATTTTACCACTTCCATCATTGAGTGAACCATAAAAGCCAGGAATCACAGCATAGGGTGTTTCAGATAGTTTTTGTGAAAGAATCGCATCCGTCTTTTTGACATCATAACGTCCTTCTTGGTCAATAAATATAACATCTTTAGGATCAATAAATTCAAAACCTAGATAAGCTGCTAATATTCGACCATTTAAATATTCGCCACGACTCACAACATAGTCTTCACTAACACCATTTTCTAAAGCTTTTTGAATAATCGTAAACTCATCTTCTAAAGACAAATCTAATTGTAAACCCTCAATAATATCTAAGAAACGCTCTTTCATTTGGTCAAAGTATAAATGAAATTCATTTTTTGTTTTCGCATAAAAAATCTTATATAACAAATCTGTGACCTTTGTATCTTCTTTAAATCTTTTTCCGGGTGCACTTGGCACAACAAAGCGTCTTTCTGGATCACTTTTAATAATATTATATACTTTTTGAAACTGGGTAGCATCCGCTAAAGAAGAACCCCCAAATTTTACAACTTTACTCATCAAACCCCTCCATTTCTAACAATAGGATACATGATTATGAAATTTTATTCAATATTTAAAGAAAAAATATCCCATTTCTGAGATATTTTCTATCTAAAAACAATTTCTCCCTTGATATCATCCATATGATCAATGATAGCTAAAGATTCTAAATGATAGCCTAATTCTCTAATCTTCTTTCCACCACTTTGGTATCCCTTTTCAATCACAATACCAATCCCTTCTACAGTTGCCCCAGCTTGATGAATCAAATCAATTAATCCTAAAACTGCACAACCATTGGCTAGAAAATCATCAATAATTAAGACATGATCATTTTCATTTAAATACTGTTTTGAAATCACAACATCATTTGTATTTTGATGTGTAAATGATTCTACTGTTGTATGATATAATTCATCAGAGATATTTGATGATTTTGATTTTTTTGCAAAGACAACAGGTACATTTTGAAAATGTCTGGCTGTCATGACAGCTACACCAATACCACTGGCTTCAATCGTTAAAATTTTATTAATGGGATGTTTTTGAAAAAGTGTTTGAAACTCTTTTCCCATTTCATCTAAAAATGCAACATCAATCTGATGATTTAAAAAACTATCGACTTTTAAAATATTTCCTTTTTTTACAATACCTTCTCTAATAATTTTTTCTTCTAACGCTTTCATAATTCTCCCTTTTGTTGATAAACAACTTTAAATATTTCTTTTTTTATCATTTGATATTGTTGATCATCCATGACCTTTGGATATGTCATGAATGTCAATTGAACTGAATGATCATTTTCTCTAAATGTGGGTTGTATATACTGATAAGGATTTAAAACAAATCCCATTCTTTCATAAAACTGGATACGTTTTCGAGATATTTCATCATGGGGAACTTCTACTTCTAAAAATAAGAATTTATCTTTATATAAATAACAAAATTGTTGTAGAAAGTATGTTCCTAATCCTTGACCACGCATCTTTGTTTCAATTGCAAAGTTTTCTAAATAAACACAATTTTCCAATTCCCATACAATCATTGCCCCTTGTAACTCATTATGTTCATATTTTGCATAAATGCTAAATAGATTTTGTTGAAATAACTTTTTCATCTGTTCATAGGGTCTTAACTCTTCCAATACAAAAGATCGCTGAAATAAATGATAAACATCATCAAACTGTGATATAGATATTTTCTCCATTGTTTCACCACCTTATATCCATTCTAGCATAATCCATTCAGGATACCAAGTCTGCTTGTTCAAGTTGTAATAAAAATATCTTGACATCAATGTCTTTTCCATAGCCACCTAATTTTTGTGATGAACCAATGACACGATGACATGGTATAAGCAGTGAAAATGGGCATTCACGCAAAGCACTTCCAACAGCCCTATAAGCCCGCGGATGTCCAATCTTTTCAGCGATATCACGATAGCTTCTTGTTTGACCATATGGAATGTCCATAACAGCCTGCCAAACTTTCTTTTGAAAAGCTGTTCCTTTTAAAAATATATAATGAAAATCAAAAGATTGTCTTCTTTTTTGAAAATATTCTTCAATCTGCTTGGCTATATTTTTTAAACAATCTGTGTTTTCATAAATACCATTTTCTAAAAGGATTGGTTGACCACAATAAATAATGGCTTGATCTTTACAGGCAATCATTATTTTCCCAATAGGAAATGGATACTGATAATAATAAATTGTCTTATTCATCTGGCATTTCTTTGGCATATTCTAAAGCTTTTTTCGAAAAAGTCTGAGATGCCTTTTGAAGATTTTGTTTCAAATCAGAAAGTTTTTCTAATTGTAATTCCTTATGACGCACCAGACATTTTCCATTGACAAAAACAGTATCTACCTGGCTTGGATTGGCACTATAAACCAGTGCTGAATAAGGATCATAAAGTGGATACATATTCACTGAATCTGTTTCAACAATGATAAAATCTGCTTTTTTCCCCACTTCTAATGAACCAACCAGATGATCAATATGTAAGGCTTTTGCACCATGAATAGTTGCTAAAGAAAGGATATCCTGTGCATGAAATGCGCCACGATCATGATTCACAGTTTTATGAACACAGGCAATCATTTTCAACATTGAAAAGAGCTCTAAAGTATTCCCACTTGATGGTCCATCTGTCCCTAAACCAACACTCACGCCATTTTCTAATAGTTCTTTTAAAGGCATAACTCCTTTTGCTGCTTTTAAATTAGAAACCAAACAATGTGCAATACCACTCTTATTTTTTTGAATTAACTTTATATCATCATTATTGATATGAATACAATGCGCTAGAATAACATTTTGATCCAATAAATCATAATGATCTAAAAATGCTGTTGGTGTCATGTGATACTCTTTTTGGAAATAATCCATCTCATAATCCAATTCACTGGCATGCAATGATAAAGGCACATTGTATTGTGTTGCCAATTGATGAGCAAGCTGAAGATGTTCTAAATCATTTGTATTTGTTGCATGTGGAGCAATAAATGGAACAATCAATGGATGATTTTTCCATCGAGGTATAAACCATCGACAATAATCTAATCCCCCATAAGCTTCTTGACTATCACAGCTAGGGAAATCAACAATCGTTTCTCCAACAAAACCTCTCATTTTCATTTCATCAGCTGCTTTTGCGACTTCATCTTCAAAATAATACATATCCATAAATGTTGTAATCCCTGACAACAACATTTCAGCCATAGCATACTTGGAGCTATGATAAACAAGATCAGCAGTCATATATTTGGATTCCAATGGAAATAAGAAGCGACGTAAGCGATCAGGACAATCATCACCTAGCCCACGAAAAGGAATCATTCCTAGATGCGTATGGATATTAATCATACCTGGTAATAAAATACCATGATGTCCATCTATGCATTGATCATATTTTTGTATACATGTTTTCCCTATTTCAATTATATTTTCATCATCAATGAGCATTTGTCCATCTTCAATGACATCAAAATGTTCATTCATTGTTAAAATTGTTACATTTTTAATCAACGTTCTCATAACTTTCCTCCATGAGTGGCACAATTATCTGATGATAAGTATCCAACATCCCATAATCAGTCACTTTCAGTTCTGGTGAAACAGGTAGAGATAATGTGGATAATGACATAATCACATTATCATGAACATATCCTAAATCTTCCATCGCTTTTCTGACTTGTCGTAAATCTTGAGCTAATTCTTTTAATGGCTGATCACTGACAATACCACCAATATTTAATACAGTGTTGGCTTGAATTTTTTGATTTTGAACAACCAGATATCCACCTTGTTGTTGGAGAAGCTGATGTTGTGCAATAACCATATCTTCAATACTATTACCTAAAATCATGATATTATGATGATCATGTGCCCAGCTTGTCGCAACTGCACCTTTTGTTTGTAATGTATTTTTCACCAAAGCATGTGTAATATGTCCATTTTTTTGATATCTTTCAAAAATAGTCAATAAGCAAAGTCCAGCACTTTGATAATCTACATAGCCATCTTTGACTGGTAATTTCATTTGCAGATGCTTTGTAAAAGTGGAATGTGGCTGTACTTCCATAACATGACAAAGAACTTCTTTTTTTGATGATGGTATCATAAAATCTTCATTCTTTGCTTGTCTGGCATAAAGTGAATGGTAAAACTCTTGTGGAAAGTGTGACTGTTGTTCTTGGATTTCTATTTGTTTTGTTTGATGATAAACACATTGTCCTTTTTTATACACACTATCAATAGAAAAAGAATATAAATCATCCAATAAGATAAAATCCGCTATTTTCCCTGGGGCAATACATCCACGATCAATCATATGCATACGTCTAGCTGGTGTATAAGTGGCACAATAAATAGCTTTTTCAATTGGCATACCTAAATCATAAGCTAATTTGACCAAAAGATTCAAATGTCCCTGCTCTAACTGGTCAGCCATCACATCATCCGTCACCAATGCAAAATATTCATAAAATTGATGTTCTACCAATGTACGAATCGTATCTGCATTCATTGATTTTCTTTGAATTTCCAGAAACATGCCATTTTTTATCTTTTCAACAATGGATTCTGGTGTCTGTTGGGTATGATCTGCATCAACCCCCTGATAAATATATCGTGCTAAATCAAGCCCCGTAATTTTAGGACAATGTCCTTCAATAGGTAACTGCCATCTTTTTTCATGACAGGCTTGAATAATCTGATTAATGAGTGTATCTTGCCCACCAACCAAATCTTTAAAGTTCATGACTTCACCCAAACATAAAATACGAGGATTCTCTAAAAGCTGTTTGACATCATCTACATCTATTTTTCCTCCTGTTGTTTCCAAATGTTCATTGGTAGAAGGAACAGAAGAAGGAATTCCATAAAAAATATCCAATGTTGTGTCATTGGATATCATCGTTTCAATTCCACGTATTCCAAAAACATTCGCTATCTCATGTGGGTCAGCAACCACTGTTGTGACCCCATGAGGTAATACTGCTTTGGAAAATTCACCAGGAACTGTCATAGAACTTTCAATATGCATATGAATATCAATCAACCCAGGAATCATGTACTTACCTTGTCCATCAATCACTTCTTGACTTTCAAGTGGTTCATCATCACAAATATAATAAAATTTATCTTCTTGAATATAAACATTCTTTTTTTCAAAACTTTGTGTAAATGTATTATAAACCTGTACGTTTTTGATGAGTTGATTCATGACAATATCTCCTAACTATTTAAAATACGTGTCCATTGATCAACCCAATCCTCTAATAGTGGATTGACAAATTTGAAATCAATAACTTTAGCTCTAGCAGCTACATCACCATAAGTTTTATTAAGTGCTTCTTCTTCAGTTAATTCAACTGTTTTATTTGTAGGTGCTTCATTCAAATCAGAAACAGCATCTTTATATTGTAAATCTTTGCTTAAACGCCAATCAATATATTTATATGCTAAATCTTTATTGTCTGAATTTTTATTCACTTCAATTGTATTAAAGTTGGCATATGTTCCTGATTCAGGTACTACATATTCACAATTTTCATTATTTTTTTGAATTAAACTTACACCAAAGTCAGCAACAACAGCAACTGAAATTTCTCCAGCACTGAACATATTTGTTAAATCTGAAGATTTTGTATATGTTTTCACAATATTTGGTTTTAATTCTTCTAAAGCTTCAAATGCAGCTTTTCCATTATCAGATGTAATATCTACACCTTTATAATCACTTGCAATATGTACCATTGCTGGTCCAAAAGTTGTTGTAATTTCAGGAATAGAAATTTGACCTTTTAAACGACTATCCCATAAATCATTCCATTCTTTAATTTCAAATCCAGTTGCTTCCTTATCATAAATAATACCAATACTATTTAAAGTATAAGGAACACCATATCCATTATCATCTTTTAGCTTAGACGCTGCATCAATTAAATCTTTCGCATTTCCAATTTTACTATAATCTAATTTTTCAAATAAATCAGCTGCATATCCTTTTTGTGCTTCTGCCTGAGATAATTCAATAATATCAACATCAGAATTTGGATTATTAGCAAATTTTGTGTAACGATCTGAAGTTCCACCTTCTTCTACAACAATTTCACAATTGTTTTCTTTTTCAAATGGTTCATAAACATCTTTTTGTACAATATCAGCATTTAATCCCCATGTTGATACAACTAATTTTTGAGTATCACTCCCACTGTTGCTAGAACATCCTACTAAAACCATAGCTCCAGCCATTAAACCAACTAATAATTTTTTCACTTTTTTCTACCTTCCTTTCCTAAACTAAGACAATTTTATTTGCTGGTAAATGCATTTGAATAGTATCACCCTGTTTATAAACTGTTGCATTTCCACCATTAACAACAAGTTTACCAATAGGTGTTTCCACTTCATATTGATAACTCTTTCCAAGGAATGTTCTCACTGTAACATTTCCTGTAATCATATTATCATATTTATCAGCAGATGTTACGATTTCAATATCATCAGGACGAATTGTCCCTTTGCATGTTTCTAAATCGCCATCATTGTCCACTTTCATGATTTCACCATTTTGATTTTGATATTGGTGATCTTGAACTTTTGTTAAATCAAAGAAATTTTCAAATCCTATAAATCTTGCAACAAACTCTGTTTTTGGACGAGAGTAAATATTTTCAGGTGTATCGTATTGTTCAATAACACCATTATTCATAACTGCTACCTTATCAGAAATAGAGAAACACTCTTCTTGATCATGTGTAACAAAAATCGTTGTAATTCCTAATTTTTTCTGTAATCTTTTAATTTCAACACGCATTTGAATACGTAATTTCGCATCCAGATTACTTAATGGTTCATCTAGTAATAAAAGTTTTGGCTCAATGACAAGTGCTCTTGCTAAAGCAACACGTTGACGTTGACCTCCTGATAATTGTTTAGGTAAACGATCTGTTAATCCTTCCAAATCACAAACTTCAACAACTTCATTGATTTTAGCTTCCATTTGAGCTTTATCCATTTTTCTTAATTTTAATCCAAACGCAATATTTTCTTTAACTGTTAAATGTGGAAACAAAGCATAACTTTGGAAAACCAATCCAAAATTTCTTTTATGAACAGGAACCTTTGTCATATCTTCACCATCTAAAATGAAGTTTCCTTCCTGAGGATCAATAAATCCTGCAACCACACGTAAAGTTGTTGTTTTTCCACAACCAGAAGGTCCAAGCAAAGAGACTAATTCTCCTTTTTCAATATCTAAGTTTAACCCCTGTAAAATATAATTTTTCTGATGATATGCAACTGCAATATCTTTTAAGCTTAAAAACGCCATTCTAACTCCTCCTATTTTGCAAGTGCTGAAATTCCTAATGTTTTTTCAACAATGAACATAATCACAATCGTTGCTACCATTAATAAAACAGAAACTGCTGAAACAGTTGGATCATAATTATATTCAATATAATTCATTAATGTTGTAGGTAAAGTTGTCACTCCTGGTCCTGTTAAAAACATAGATACAGGTATATTATTAAATGAATTAATAAATGACAACATAAAAGCTGCACTGATTCCTGATGTAATATTAGGTAAAACAACTTTAAAGAAAGCCTGACCTTTTTGACATCCTAAACTTAAAGCTGCCTCTTCAATCGCAAAATCAAACTGATCCAATGAAGAACCAACAATACGAATCACATATGGTAAAACAACAAGAAAATGTCCTAATAATAAACTTTCAAAAACAGGAAAATTCAATGTTAAAACCACATATTGATATAAAGCATATCCGACAACAATTCCTGGAATGATTGTTGGGGATAAAAAGAAGCTCTTTAAAAATTTCTTTCCAATAACACTATATCTCGCTAATGCATATGCTGCAGGTACCCCTACAAGCAAAGCAAGTAGAGTTGCTAACAAAGCAATTTCTCCACTTAATGCTAATGAACTCATAAAGCTTTCTGATTCAAACACATTCACAAACCATTGTAATGAAAATCCATGTATAGGAAAAGTAATCGTACTTTCTGAGCCAAATGCTGTCACAGCAATAATGATAAGAGGTATAAACAAAAATGCAAATACCAAAATAGAAATAACCATCAATCCTTTATGTTTACGCATTAGACTTCACCTCGCTTATCCAATTTCGCTGCAATCGCATTTAATGCTTTCATAACAATTAATGTTGTAATAATCATAATGACTGCAAAAACACTGGCTGCTGTCCAGTTATTTAAACTTAATGCCTGTTGTGAAATAAAGGTTGCTAAAACAAGATTCTTTGGTCCACCTAATAACTGAGGTGTTGTATAAGCACTGAGTGATCCTGTAAAAACAAGCACACATCCAACAATAATACCTGGAATACTTAGTGGTAAGACAACCTTCATAAAAGCTTTAACACGATTCGCACCTAAACTTTCTGCTGCTTCCATCATATCATTATCAATATTTTCCATAACACCCACTAAAGTGATAATCATAAGAGGTAAAAATAAATAAATTGTCCCAATTAAAACTGAAAACTCAGTATATAACATTGTAATTGGTTCTTCTATAACCCCTATTGACATTAAAAAATTATTAATCACTCCATTTTTACCTAAAATATTAATCCATGCAAAACTTCTGACAACTGAATTCGTAAGCATTGGAAAAATAGAAATTGCCATTAAAATACCACGCCATTTTTTATCACAACGAGAAATAAAATAAGCTGTGGGTACACCTAAAATCATGCAAACAAGAGATGAAATCAAAGCAATCTTAACAGTTCTAATGAAGATTGTCATATAATATTCATCTTGAAAAAATGATAAATAATTCGTGAAACTAAAGCCACTTCCTTCAGGAAACAAAGTTGGTAAAATGATTTGAATCAATGGCATCACCAAAAATACAATCAGTAAAACCAAACAAGGCACCAAAAGAAGATAATGCATTTTTTTCTTCACTCAAGTCCCTCCTCCAATAAAAAAAGTCTATCTACAGATAGACACATAAAAAAGCGTCTATCATAGTCCCGTTATTTTCGGTAACGGGGTAGAAACGATTGGGCCAATTCCCAAACATATATGATAACAACGCTTATTGTAACAAACGTCTATAGTTTTGTCTAATATTTTTCGATTTTTTCACATTTAATCGTATAAAAAATGAAAATACCGCCCATTATTTAACAATTCAACAACTCATATCTTTATCATTTTATCTAAAACATGAAAATTCTGCCATTTCCATCATGTTATAGCATATTTAAAAATATTTCCTGACAGTATCTTTAAAAAAAAAGAAACCTATCTTATGATAAGTTTCCTTGTTTATGATTTATGCTTCAATTGTTGCTTTCCATAATCCATGTAAGTTACAGTATTCATATACTTCAATTGTTCCTTTATAATCACCAATTGCAAATACCGCTTCAGGTTGATCAGCAGATGTTAAATCTACACGTAAAACTTGACTGTTGAATACAGCAATGATTGTTGTAATTAAATGTTCATCAGTCATTGGATGTGAAACTTCACCAACTTTTACATGAAGTTTATCTCCATCTATAGATAATACAGGAACGTGTTTTTCTAATGCACCATCTGTTGTATTCGCTGTTAATTCTACCATTGGTTTTCCACAACAAACAACTGGTACTCCTTTATCAACAATTTTTTCTACTACATTTCCACAAACTGGACATACATATAATTTCATAATCTCTTTCTCCTTTCATGACAAGACCATTGTACCATGTCTTATTTATTATAGCTAATCATATGCACTTTTATTATTCTTTTTTTAATAACTGACAATATGTACGATATGTATAATTATCAAAACAAACAATATCTATTCTTTTGACATATTGACATGGATAGTTTTTAAGCGTTTCTATCGCAATTGTAGCTGCCTGTGATACAGGATAACGATAAGCCCCTGTACTAATTGAAGGAAAAGCAATATGTTGACATTGATATTCTTCAGCTTTTTCCAGACAGCGTATATAACAAGACTGTAATCGTTTGGCTTCATCATGTTGTCCATCACGATAAACCGGACCAACTGTATGAATCACATAACGTGCTGGTAAATGATAAGCCTTTGTGACTTTTGCATCACCAGTCGCACATCCATGCAACAAACGACACTCAGCCAATAATTCAGGTCCAGCTTTGCGATGAATAGCACCATCCACCCCTCCACCACCTAATAAACTATTATTGGCAGCATTGACTATGGCATCACATGATATTTGAGTAATATCACCTTGAATAATTTGAATTTTCATTTCTTTCACCTTCTTTTTTATTATAACAAAAAAGTCATTTGATAGAAACGACTTTTATGCTTTGATCCATTTTTTTATTTTTGTATCTTTTTGTTTCAAGAAATCTATAAATTCACGAATACTTACTTTTAAACAATCTTTTCGAATAATAATGATTTCATTTTTCTTTGCTAATAAAACATATGCATGTTCTGTCTGTGATAAAGTTTTGAGATGAGAGTAAGGAATCTTATTATCAATAGATGTCTGACAATTATGTACAACGACATATTCTCCTCCAAAACTCATTGTATATGTAATCTTCTGTTCATCAATTTCTTCTTTCATCAATTTTAACATTTCTTTGTAATGACTATGAATTAAAAAGAAAATTTCCCCAATACACACAGCACCTAAAACCAATAAAACAACACCTTGTAACATATTTTGATTAACGACATTTATAATACCTAAAATTAATGAAATCCCCCCTGTTAATGACAATAAATATTTTTGCCATGGAGCAATCATGTATTTTTTCACTTCTTTTAATAAATCTTCATCAACAATATTATGACTAATTTGAATTCTTTTCATATAACCCTTCCTCCAACAATACACCATTATCCTTCATAATTATGTCTTAGATATTAACTTTTATAAAATTTGATAAATAAAAACAATGATCGGCATTGTGATAATACAAAAAATAACAGACATAACATTCATGATACTCGTATAGCCTGGATGTTTATCATATAACTGGGCAAATTGGGTAATTGTTGCAGCAGCAGGAGCACTCGCAGCCAAAAGACTGATCAACAATATCTGATAAGCATCCTGATGAAAATTTTGTAATCCCAGCAAACGAAACGCCAAAATCACAGCCAAAGGATAAACAATCAATCTCAAAAAACAAATACCATAAACTCTTTTTTCTTTAAAAATAGATAAAATATCAATATTCCCTAATAACATTCCAATCACCAGCATACTTAATGGCCCTACCATAGAACCAACGCTACTGACTGTATCATGAATCAGCGCTGGAAAATGCCAGCGTGCTATAAACATAATCATTCCTAACATAATCGCTATAACATTCACATTCAAGATAATCTTTTTAAAATCATACTGCTTTTTATTACAAACCAGATTTTTCCCATGTGTCCATATTAAAATAGTTTGAACAACCATATATCCACTTGTATATAAAACCCATTCTTCCCCTAAAATAGAAGCTACCAAAGGTATAATCAGATTACCAGCATTAGAATAAATAAGCGTTGCTTTTTCTACAGGCATAAAATGAAAGATCTGTCCCAATAATTTTGTTAATGGAATAAAAATCAAATGAACGACAATGGCCCCAATAAAAGATAAAATCAATCCCGTCAGCTTCTCATTTGTAAAATCAATCTGAAAAGAATTTAAAATTGTACAAGGACAAACAATATATAAAACAACTTTAGAAATCACTTTACTATCATCTGGTGTCAGTACACGACACTTTACAGTTAAATATCCTACAAAAATAATAAGAAATAATCCAAAAATATTTTGAGCTAATAAAAGACTTAATTCCATAAATTTCCTCTCCCACATATAGTATACTTATTTTTATCAAATACACGTTTTATTTTCAGGTTTTGAAAACTTTTTATCATATTTCATTACAATTTTATGAATTATGATATAATCATTTTAGACTTATAACGAGGAGAAAAGAAATGAAATTAGAAAAAAGAAAAATTGTCATTATTGGATGTGGACACGTTGGTGTCAGTACTGCTTTTTGTTTGATTAATCAAGGTCTATGTGATGAAATTGCTTTGATTGATTTAAATGAAGAGAAAGTTTTAGGAGAAGTTTTAGATTTATCTCAAAGCATTGAATATATGAATCGTAATACACATGTCAAAGTGGGACGATATGAAGACTGTGAAGATGCTCAAATTGTTATCATCACAGCAAGTGTTCCAACCCCTCAAAGTGGTAATGACCGTTTAAAGATGTTAGAACCATCTTTAAATGTCATGAAAAGTATTATTACTCAAATTAAAGAACATCATTTTGATGGACATTTGATTGTTGTTTCAAACCCTGTAGATTTAATGAGTTATTATGCTTATAAACTTTCTGGTTTACCCGCTAATCAGGTTATTGGAACAGGAACAACATTAGATACAGCCCGTTTAAAATATTTCATCGCCCAAAAAATCCAAGTTGATCCTCGCAGTGTTCATGCGATGGTCATTGGTGAACATGGAGATAGTGAAATGATTCCATGGTCAACTGTTCGTATTGGTGGTAAGGATATTTATAGTGTTGTTCAAGATAACCAGAGTCGTTTAGGACAAGAACCCTATCAACAGATGAAAAAAGATACAATTCAGGCTGGTTGGGAAATTTTCAATCGTAAAGGGAATACTTGTTATGGTATAGCCTCAAGTACAGTTGGTATTATTCGCACAATCTTACATAATGAAAACCAGATTTTACCTGTTTCAACATTGCTTCGTGGCGAATATGGTCAGGATGATTTATTTATCAGTGTGCCAGCCATCATTGATCGTAGTGGTGTTAGAGAAATTGTTGAATTACGCATGACACCACAAGAACAAGAAGAGTTCAATCAATCTTGTCAACGCTTAAAATCATTTTATGATCTTTTAAATCAATAGTTCTATGCTTAAACATAGAACTTTTTTATATCCATAAACGAATCATCATAGGCGCTAAAAACACAGTGAATATACCTGAAATCACAATGGATAAACTACTCATTGCTGCCTCAATTTCACCCCACTCAATCGCTTTCGCTGTTCCAATAGCATGAGCACTATTTCCTAATGCCAATCCACGTGCAACAGGGTGATTGATATGGAAAACTTTAAAAATCGTTTTAGCAATCATTGATCCAAAAATTCCTGTTAAAATGACAACACCTACTGTCATTGTCGAATGACCACCAAGCAATTCTGATACTCCAATAGCAATCGCTGTCGTAATAGATTTTGGCATCAAAGAATATAAAACTGTTTCACTTGTCTTCAACAAAATACAAAGAACCATAACACTCATCAAACCAGACAGACAACCACATAATAAGCTTACTATAATAGCTCCAAAATGTTTAACCAGTACTTGTGTTTGTTTATATAAAGGAATCGCTAAACAAACAGTTGATGGAGTCAATAAATATGTAATCATTTGTGCTCCTTGATTATATGTCTGAAAATCAATATCTAAAACATATAAAACAAAGATAGTCAAAAAAGCACTGATTAATAATGGGTTCAAAAGAGAATAAGACCATCGCTTTCTTATTTGAACAGCCAACCAATATGTTAATAAACTTAATACAATGCCAAAACAAGATGTTTCAATCAATAAATTATTCATTGATATTTTTCCTTTCTATCATATATTGTGCAACTTTCCCTGTCACTACCATCACAATGACTGTACTTATAACAAGAACAATCATAATCACAGCTATGTTTTCAAATAATTCTTCTTTGACATTCATTAAACCAACAGCAGATGGAACAAATAAAACAGGCATAATCAAAATCAGCCAATCTGCAACATCTTCTATTGCTGATAATGGAATCATTTTTGTATAAAGACCAACTAACATGATCAACAATCCATAAACACTTGCTGGAATGGGTAATGGTAAAAAACTCAATAATTCTCCTACAAATGAAATCAACATAATAATAAGAAACTGATGTATATATTTCATAATGACCTCCTGTTGTGATACCGTGCAACATTATAACATGATTTGACTGATGATTGTACTTTTTTATAAATTCATTTGTATTTTTATATTGAATAGATTTAAATATAGAGTTGAGGTGATCACAATGGCTTATCAAAAACAATATTATAAAAGAGGTTATTATGTTAAAAAAATCATTGATGATTATTGTGTTATAGATATCGAAACAACAGGTTTAACTTGGCAAAAAGATAAAATTATTGAAATTGGAATATTAAAGGTCAGAAGCAAGGAAATCATTGAACGTTATTGCCAGTTAATCAATCCCCAACAGAATATTAGTCCTTTTATCACTCAACTCACTGGCATTGATAATCAAATGATAGAGGATATGCCTGTTCTCTCTTCTGTTCAAGATGACATTTTGCAGTTTCTTGGATACGATCCAATTATTGGACATAATACAGCTTTCGATCTTAATTTTATTGCGAATCATTTTCAGATCAATTTATCTAATGAATATATGGATACGGTTCAATTTTGTAGAAAGGTTTATCCTCAAATACCCCATCATCGTTTAACAGACATGGTAGAATTTTTAGGGCTTTCCACAAATGAACACCGTTCTTTAGCAGATTGCATATCTACATATGAACTTTATGAACACCTTAAAAAAGAAATAATCAGACAACATATATCCATATAAATACCTCAAAAGCATAGCTGACTATCCATTATAAGTATTTGATTTTTATAATGTCTATATATAGAATATAGTCAAGGAGGCTTTCATATGATTCAAATGCTTACCAAAGAAGATATTCAAAAAAGTTTAGAAGATATGGGATGTTCATCCAAACAAGTTCAAGAATTTGTTGATGACTTTGAAAATCATCGTTTTGAATTTCTTTTCCTTTTTTTAAAAAAGAAAAGATATGAAATTCTAGATGAAGTGCATCAAAAACAAAAGAAAATTGATCATCTTGATTATCTGATTTACACTTTAAAAAATATTCAAAATAAAGCATAAGCTTTCTTAAAGGAGGTCAATATCATGCAAATCAAACAGATTATTGAAAATCAAACTTTTGATGAAGAAAGAGCTTTATACAACATACAAAATACTGAAGTGAGAAACTGTACTTTTGCTGGTCCTCAAGATGGAGAATCTGTCTTGAAAGAAACAAGACAAATCAGAGTTGATCATTGTACTTTTTCGCTTCGTTATCCCTTATGGCATGTACAGGGTTATGAATTAATTCATAGCTCTTTAGATGAATTAACAAGAGCTCCTATCTGGTATTCTCATCATGGTTTGATTGATTCTTGTGATATTCAAGGTATAAAAATTTTAAGAGAATGTAGTGATACAATTATTTCAAATTGTCAGATTCAATCACCAGAGTTTGGCTGGTTCTGCCAGGATATTTCTATTAAAGATAGTGAAATTCATTCTGAATATATGTTACTTCATAGTCATCATGTTAAAATTGATCATTTGAAATTTACAGGAAAATATTCTTTCCAGTATATGCATGACTTAGAAATTACAAATTCTTATTTAGATACAAAAGATGCCTTCTGGCATAGCAGTAACGTCATCGTTAAAGATTCTGTTGTCAAAGGTGAATATTTAGGGTGGTTTTCAAAAAATGTCACATTCATTAACTGTCAGATCATTGGAACACAACCATTATGTTATTGTGAAAACTTGAAACTCATTGATTGTGAAATGATTGATTGCGATTTAGCATTTGAATATTCTGATGTACAGGCAACAATCAAAGGACATGTTGATTCTATTAAAAATGTCAAATCAGGAACAATTACGGTTGACAGTGTTGGTGAAATCATCAATGAAGATGCTGTTATGGAAACAAATGGTCAAGTAATCATCAGACAAGCCCCTATAAACAATCAGTCTATTTGTCAATGCTGTTGTTAAACGTTAACTGAAAAGTTAGCGTTTTTTTATTATCAATAATTGAACATTAAAAAAGTGAATCTCTGCAATTAAGATACCTTAACTTTTAGAAATTCACTTCTCTCTTCATTCCATGTTTATAAATCAATATTTTTATTTCACAACAATATTGACAATCTTATTTTTCACGACAATAATTTTCACAATATTCTTTCCTTCAGTATGTGTTTTTACATTATCTTGAGCTAAAGCTTCCTGTTTCACGACTTCATCATCTTCATCTTTATTCACAGTGATTTTAGCACGAAGTTTTCCATTAACCTGTACAGCCATTTCAATTGTTGACTGTTCCAACATCGCTTCATCATATGTTGGCCATGGCTCATAAGCTAATGTTTCATCATGTCCAAGTAACTGCCACATTTCTTCACAGACATGTGGAGCGATACAGCTTAACATTTTGACTAAGTTTTCAGCATATGGACGATAAACAGTTTTAGCTTTATAAGCTTCATTGACAAAAATCATCATTTGTGAAATAGCAGTATTAAATCCTAATGTTTCATAATCATGAGTGACTTTTTTAACAGTAGAATGATAAACAAAGTCTAATGAATGATCATTTTCATCACTTAATTTATCAGATTCCACAATCAAACGATACACACGATCCAACCATTTTCTAGCACCGTCAACACCTGTTTCACTCCATGGTTTACTTGCTTCCAAAGGTCCCATAAACATTTCATAAACTCTTAATGTATCAGCCCCATAAGTTTGAACAATATCATCAGGGTTAATGACATTCCCTTTAGATTTACTCATTTTTTCACCATTTGTTCCTAAAATCATACCTTGATGATATAATTTTTGGAATGGCTCAGGATGTGACAAATATCCTTTATCATATAAATAACGATTCCACATACGAGAATATAATAAGTGTCCAACAGCATGTTCTGGTCCACCAACATATAAATCAACTGGTAACCAGTGATCCAATAACTTTCTATCAGCAATCGCATGATCATTATGTGGATCAATATATCGCATATAATACCAGCTGCTTCCCGCACTTCCTGGCATTGTACTTGTTTCACGTTTTCCAGCTTTTCCATTCACAGTGACATTCACCCAGTCTGTAGCTTTATCCAATGGTGATGCCCCACTCTTAGAAGGTGAGTAATCTTCTAATGGTGGTAAAATCAATGGTAATTCATCATCTGATAATGCAACGGAAGTGCCATCATCAAAATTAATCACTGGAATTGGTTCTCCCCAGTATCTTTGACGTGCAAAGATCCATTCTCTTAAACGATAATTCACTTTCTTTTCACCACAATGATGATCAGTTAACCATTGAATCATTGTTTCAATAGCATCTTCTTTATTCATACCATTTAAGAAATCAGAATTAATATGATTTCCATCCTGTGTCCATGCTTCTTTTGTAACATCTCCACCTTCAAGCACTGGAATAATTTCAAGACCAAATTTATTCGCAAATTCCCAGTCACGATCATCATGAGCAGGAACCGCCATAATAGCACCAGTTCCATATCCTGCTAAAACATAATCTGAAATCCAGATAGGTATTTTCTTTTGATTCACTGGGTTAATCGCATAAGCACCAGTAAAGACACCTGTTTTATCTTTATTTAATTCAGTACGTTCTAATTCAGATTTTGTGGCACAGACTTTCACATAGGCTTCAATCGCTTCTTTTTGTTGTGGTGTTGTAATCTTAGCTACCAATTCATGTTCAGGAGCTAACACACAATAAGTTGCGCCAAAAAGCGTATCACAACGTGTTGTAAACACAGTAAACTGTTCATCATGTCCATCAACTTGGAAATGCACATGAGCGCCAATAGATTTTCCAATCCAGTTTCTTTGAATTTCTTTGGTAGATTCAGGCCAATCAACATCCTCTAAACCAGCCAATAATTTTTCAGCATAAGCAGGAATATCAATAACCCACTGTTTCATATTCTTTCTAATAACTGGGTATCCCCCACGTTCACTTTTTCCATCAATGATTTCATCATTAGCTAAAACAGTTCCTAATTCTTCACACCAGTTCACTGGAATATCCACATTTTTAGCTAAACCATCTTCATAAAGCTGTTTAAAAATCCATTGTGTCCAATGATAATAATCAGGATCACAAGTAGAAATACATTTATCCCAATCAAATGAAAAACCTAACATCTTTAACTGATGTGTAAAAGTTTCAATATTATGACGTGTAAATCCTTCAGGGTGATTTCCTGTTTTAATCGCATATTGTTCAGCTGGTAATCCAAAAGCATCAAATCCCATTGGATGTAAAACATTATATCCCTGCATTCTTTTCATACGTGACATAATATCTGTCGCTGTATATCCTTCAGGATGCCCAACATGTAATCCTTGTCCTGATGGATATGGAAACATATCTAAAGCATAGTATTTAGGTTTTGAAAAATCCCAAACATCAGTATAGAAAGTCTGATGTTCATCCCAATATTTTTGCCATTTCTTTTCAATGGCTTGATGATCAAATGGCATCATTTATCCCTCCTTATAATATAAAAAGCCGTCCTTCTAAGGACGACTTGATCGCGATACCACCTTAGTTCATATATGACATCCATATATGCTCTCAAAACTTTAACGCAGTTAACGACAAAGACTACTCTTTTCATCTTTGTATCTCCAAGGCGAGTTCATTGCCTAACCTGTCTATTTCCACCACCCATAGACTCTCTAAAAAGTATCAACAACTACTACTCCTTTTCATCGATTCTAAACACAAAATATTATATCATATGTTTATTATTTTGCAAATCTTTTCTTAAATTTTAGGAAAATGATACATAACAATAGCTCCAGCAATCGCAACATTTAAAGATTCAATCCCTTGAATAGGAATATATAATGTATGATCACAGGCATCTAAAACAGCCTGGCAAACACCCTGCCCTTCGTTTCCTAAAACAAATGCCATTTGTTTTTGAGGCTGATAATGATCAATAGGTAATGCCTGATGTAATGATGTTCCATATACACCAACCCCTTGTTTATGTAATAAAGCAATAGCTTCTAATAAATCCATTTGGCAAAGTGGCATTTGAAATAAAGCCCCCTGTGTAGCACGAATAACTTTATCATTATAAAGGTCAACACTTTCAGGTGACATAATGATTTGGTCATAACCAAGTGCTAGAGCACTGCGAATAATAGTTCCTAAATTACCCGGATCTTGAAGATTATCCAATAACAAATAACGTTCTTTCCATGTATCTAAAGTTTGATGCTGTTTTTTACAAACAGCCATAACAGGTTGTGGTGTCTTTGTAAAAGCTATTTTTTCCATAACTTTTGAATGAACATGAAGAGTATCTTCTGGAAACGTTTCATCAAGTGTTGTTATTAATGTTTGAATACACCCTGCTTTTCTGGCTTCTTCAACCAAATGAAAACCTTCCACTAAAAACAAATCATATTCATCACGATATTTCTTTTGTTTCAATTTCATTATTTTTTTGATTGTTTCATTTTGAATTGATGTAATCATGTATGTTTCTCCTTTAAGCGTTTTTGTAATATCTGATAATGTGGCAATCTTTTTGCTATCTCATGATAGAATGATGCAGAATGATCATGATAAAGAAAATGACATAACTCATGAACAATCACATAATCAATCAGTTCCTTTTCTAAATGAACTAATCCTAAATGAAAAGAAACACGCTGTTCCTTATAATAACAGCTTCCCCAGCGACTTTTATATTTTTTGATTTCAATACGTGGCATATCCAAATCAAAATCATGAGCCAGATAATCAATCATTCTTTCTTCAATATAATCATATAATATACGATAACATTCTTTTTCCACACAACCTTGTATATCATAATGATAAACATACAAATCATGACCATGACATTGACAACGTTTAACACCTATATCCCTGACAACTAGACGATAACGTTGATTAAAAATCAAAACATATCCACCATCATTATATTGATAATAAGGTTGAAAAGCATGTATTTGTGTCAGTATTCTTTTTTGATAAGTATGAATCATCTGTTCAATATATGTCAATGATGTCCCATAAGGTGCACTAATCAACAATTGTCCATCTCGTACACGCATTCTTATATTTTGCATATGTTTATAAGTCAACTGATAGACAATAGTTTCATCATTTATCTGTATTTGATATTCTTTCATAAATCTCCTTGAATAAAATCAATAAATTCTCCCATATTATATAAGAAAGGACTGATCAAAAATGCGTGAAGCACTTTTAATGAATCTCAAAGGATTCACCCCTACTCAGTTGCAGGAAACCATTGATGAGGGCATTGCCTCTAAAGAAGAAACAATCCTTGTTGGTTTAGGTGTCCTCTTTGAACAATATTACAATTCATTAGATGCCACAACCAAACAAAAATTCCTGCAAAATCTCAGTACACTGTTATAGACCATTTGATGGTCTTTTTTTATGAATATATAATTGTTTTATTTGTCTTAATGCAATAAACAGACATAAGAAAATAAAATTCCATTGAAATAAATCCAACATTGGAACAAAAAACAAAATAATCGCAACCAAGCATAAAACAAGAATAAATTTATATGTCAGAATATTTTCATAAGTATCAAATATGATTTTTGATATTTCAAAAATCATATAATTCAATAGCCACAACAATAAAAAATATAATGTTGTATAAATATTCACAAAAAATAAACGCCTTAATGCTTCAACAAATGAACATTCATAATACGAAATCAAAGAAATCATAAAAGAAACAAAAGCAATCAATAAAGTTGAAAAAGCATTTCTCAACATATATAACGTCATTTTATCTTTTCTTCCCGCTTTCATCATGATTCTCCTTTTTGAATGGGATTTAGAGGCAATGTAAAAGTATAAGGATTGAGATCATCTTCACTTTTCATTAATGTTATTACACAACATAACTGCATATCAAATAATGATCCTTGACCATCATAATATCCAATTCCTTCCACCTGATCATTTAAAAAATCTTCAGTTTTTCCTTTTAAATAAACAAATCTTTCATAATCATTAATATCCACTTCTTGATTCTGTTCAGTAGAATACATATAATCAACAATCATATACGGGTACTTTTGGGCAAGTTTTGTATCTTTACTTGAAAAGACTCCTGTTTTTAACCAATTTTCAGTCACATATACATTGGTTAATGTATAATCTTTATTTGCTGAAGTATATGTCATGATATCTTGTTTTTGCATAGATAATGTTTGATTATAGATAGATTTCTTTTGACGTTTGACTTCTATTTGTAATTGAACATTTTGAAGATCTTTTTCACTAAAGATATTCTGTCCTGTCTGATTTTCTAAAAGTAAAACTTGATTATCATTTTGAATCTTTATTGTTTGAATGAAAGGCTGATGATTTTTTAGATGAAGTGTCACTGTCATTTCATCATTTTTCTTTAAAAGTTGAGGTTGTAAAGGTGTCAAACGGGCATGTCCATATCCTTGTGTTTTCCCTTTTTGATAAAACTCATATCCTGCAATTTGCCATTCTTCATTTTGAGCATATAAACAATACTGGTAATCAACTTTTTCACCATAAGTATGGAATATAAAGTTCTGATACCAGAAAAAGAGTGTTGCTACAACAAAGGTTAATAAAACAAATGATAAGATAAGTTGTTTTTTGATTTCTTTATTCATATCATCACCAACACCCATTATATAGTCTTTACAAAAAAAAGGAAAGAACTTTTATCTTTCCTTAAGAAGAACCCAATGTCACATTGACAGAAGATGTCGAACCATTACGATTAATCGTTAATTTCACCGTATCTCCGGGATTTTTAGAATAAAGCTGTGTTAAGAAATCTTTATAAGATTCGATATCTTTACCATCAAATTGAGTAATAACATCTCCAGCTTGAATACCTGCTTTGCTGGCAGGAGAATTACTTTGTACATCAGCGACATAGATTCCTTTATTCAAATTTGTCTGAATACGATACATATAGAGTTCATATGAAGAATAACTATCTAAAGATAGTGCTGAAATCCCAATTGTTGGTCGATTGACTTTTCCTGTGTCAATAATTTCTTCTACCAGCTTTAAAGCATCATTAATTGGAATCGCAAAGCCCATTCCTTCAACTTCTTCTGACAATAATTTCATTGAAGTAATACCAACCAGTTCCCCGGCTGCATTAACCAATGCACCTCCACTATTTCCTGGATTAATAGCCGCATCTGTCTGAATAACATTCATATCCCAGTCTTCACGTCCATCATCATTCAAATCAACAGAAACAGTTCTTGATGGAGCTGAAACAATACCCTGTGTGACAGTTCCCGCATATTCAATACCTAATGGACTTCCTACAGCTAAAACAGGTTCTCCAGCCTCTAATAAAGTTGAATCTCCTACTTTAAAAGCAGAAACTTCAAAGTTAACTGTCATCTTTAATACAGCAATATCACCATATTCATCGCTACCTAAGCATTCTGCTTTCACAGATTCACCATTAGAATAAATGACCTCTATAGATTGAGCATTTTCAATGACATGATGATTCGTAATGACATAAACTGTTTTTCCATCAACCTTATAAATGACACCACTACCACTACCAGCCAATTGATTGTTTTGATATACTGCCACACCGACTGTAGATGTTTTCGCACTTTCAATGACCTCTGTCAAATCAGATTGAACATCATAATTTACCTTTTGCACTGTCGCATTTGAATTGGAAGATCCAGATGATTGATTTCCTCCTAAAACTTTATACATTAAAAATCCATTACAACCTAGTGATACAATCAACAATAATACAACAAAGATTTTAAATAGCTTGTTTTTATTCATATGTTTCATCATTTATCTTTCCTTTCTTTGATGATTTCTTTTTATATGATTATCATAATATACAATTACATTAATATTATTTTAAAATTGTGTGAAAATGTCAAAATAATGTCTATTCTAAAATCTTTTGAATTTCATCTAAATGTTCTAAAGCCAATTGATATCCATAATGATAAAGACGATCAATCTTTTTTAAATCTTTTTCAAAAGAATCAATCTGAAATGCTTCATTCGGTCTTAAAATAAGGGCTTGTCCCTGTCTTTCCAATTCTTCACAATAGGCAATTGTTTCATTATATAAAAGATGTCTTGTTAATAGTGGTTGAACCAGATGAGGATATTTCTTTTTCAATAAACGACTCGCAATCATATTTGCTTTTGATAATGACTTTTGATACCCTTTTGGTCTAGTTAGAACAATTAACATTTTATCATGACCATCCTGTTGTGCTTTTCTAACAGGAATAGGATCACAAATCCCACCATCATAGTATTTCTTACCATTCAAAGAAATCACCGGAAAAGCAAAAGGAATCGCACATGTTGCTTTCAACATTGTACATTGCTGATCTAATTGTTTTCCATCAAGATATTCACACTCTCCTGTTTCCACATTAGTGACACCGACTTTAATTTGAGCAGGATTATTTAAAAAAGTTTCCCAGTCAAAAGGATAAATCTCTTGAGGAATTGTTTCATAAGCATAACGTAAACCAAATAAACTTTTATCACTGATATAATTGCGTAAACCAACATAACGCTTGTCATGACGATGATTCATTAAGATATCATAATTACGTTTTGGCTGCTTAGAAACATAAGAAAAACCATCGGTAATACCAGCTGATACACCTATCACATAAGGGAAATCAATATGATGATCATTTAAAGCATCCATCACACCACTAGAAAAAATTGGACGGAAAGTTCCACCTTCTAAAATTAAAGCTCCCATTATCTTTTATCCTCCAACATTGCTAAATACATTTTTTCATCGAATTCCTTTAAAAAAGCAACAAGCATTTCAACAGTCGCCTCAAAATCATCAGTATGAACCATTGTATAATGCGAATGCATATAACGTGTTGGAATGGAAACTGTCAGATTCATAATACCAGAACCAGCTTTACTTAATTCACCAGAATCTGTACCACCTGCCAAATCCATATCTAACTGATAAAGAATCTGATGTCTTTGACAAATATCTTCAATCTGTTTTAATAAACCTGTATGAGCAATGACACTGCCATCCATCACACATAAAGCTACACCTTGACCTAAGCGAACATCGTTTTGTTCTCCACCAGGCAAGTCATATGAAAACGTCACATCAATTGCCAAAGCCAAATCAGGTTGAATCATTTGAGCAACTGTTTTGGCTCCTCGCAGTCCAACTTCCTCCTGTACTGTTCCTGCTACATAAAGCATTGGATCAATCTTTTCTTTATATAGACGTTTCATAACCTCCATCAAAACAGCGACCCCAACACGATCATCCCATGCTTTCGATAATAGACATTTTCCATTTTGTATAAAATGTGATACAGGTGTTACAGGATCACCTTTACCAACTCCCATATCTAAGACATCCTGTTTAGACAAAGCTCCCACATCTAAATACATATCGTCAATAGTGAGTGCCTTTTCTTTAGAAATCTGTTGTTTAAGAGCAAAGACACCTTTTATATTGTGACCATCACGTGTTTCAATATTCATTAAAGATGATGGTAAATAACGTGGATTCCATCCACCTACAGGCTGAACTTGTATAAATCCATGTTCATCTATATTCTTCACTAAAAATCCAATTTCATCAACATGAGCAGTCAATAAAACTTTCAAAGGCATCTTTCCTCTTTTTAAAGCAATAATACTTCCTAAACCATCATATTGAATTTCATCTACAATATCTAATAGATATGATTTCATGAATCTTGTCACATGCTTTTCATATCCAGATACACCATTGATTAAACTCAACTGCTTTAACATTTCAATATCAACCATTTGAAAACCTCCTGTTTCTCTATTATACATCTTTTTAATTTCATCACAAGAGTCTTAAAAATTATTCCCCATATTTTCATAAAAAAACAAAAAAAGAGGTTTCCCTCTTTCATTATTGAGCCAATGCTTTTTTAGCTGTATCTACGATTGCTGTAAATCCTTCAGGATCAGCAATAGCGATTTCAGATAACATTTTTCTGTTAATATCAACATTTGCTAATTTTAAACCATGCATTAATTTTGAATAAGAAATATCATTCATTCTTGCAGCTGCATTAATACGTGCAATCCATAATCTTCTCATTTCACGTTTTAAATTTCTTCTATCTCTATATGCATATTCTAAAGAGTTCATGACTTGTTCATGAGCTGTTTTATATAACGCATGTTTAGAACCAAAATATCCTTTGGCTAATTTTAAGACTTTCTTTCTTCTACGTCTTGTTGTATATCCACCTTTAACTCTTGCCATTTTTTATCCTCCTATTCATTACCCTTGTAATCTTGATTTAATACGTTTCATATCTGAAGGGTGTACTAAAGTTGCTTTTGCTAAATGTTTCTTCTGTTTATGAGTTTTGTTATGAGATAAATGTGAAACATACGCATGTCCACGTTTATATTTTCCTGAACCAGTTCTTTTTAAACGTTTTTTAAGTCCACTATGAGATTTCATTTTTGGCATAATCCAATATCCTCCTGTTATTTTTTCTTTGGTGCTAATATAGCAGTTAATGTTCGCCCTTCTAATTTGGCAGGTTTTTCAATAACGCAATAATCTGCACATTCAGCGACGAAATCATCCAGTATTTTTTGACCAATATCAATATGAGCGAGTTGTCTTCCTCTAAAACGTACTGCAATCTTTACTTTATCACCAGATTCCAACCATTTTAATGTTCTCTTTAATTTCACATTCTTATCATGAACATCAATTGTTGGAGATAATTGTGTTTCTTTTAAAGATACTGTTTTAGAATTTTTCTTCATTTCTTTTTGTTTCTTCTGCTGTTCAAAACGATATTTTCCATAGTCCATAATACGACATACAGGTGTTTTTGCTTTTGGTGCTACGCAGACTAAATCCAAATCCTGATCATAAGCTACATTAATAGCCTGATTACGTGACATAACCCCTAACTGATCACCATTTTGATCAATCACAAGAACTTCCTTGAAACGAATCTTTTCATTCACTAAATCGTCATTTGATTGATTGTTATACTTGCTAATAATAGCCACCTCCTATATATGTGTAGTTGAAATAAAAAGTGAGCACATAAAGTACCCACAAATTGACATTAAGATATTCATCTTAGTGACATAAGCCTAGCGTCATCAACACTCAGGCGAGAAGTAGGCACTTCTTCTTTCCACTACTTTTCATTTACTTGTATATCATAATGTATTTTTTCTTATCTGTCAACCATATTTTTCTTATTTTCTCTTTTTAAATAAACTTTCAAAAACCTGTGGAGTTGGTGATACAAAACGCATTTCTCTTTGTGTCAGTGGATGAATAAACATCAGCTCATGAGCATGTAAGCCTAATCTTTTGATAGGATTACATGAAGCTCCATATTTATCATCTCCGACAATAGGATGATGCAAAGAAGAAAGATGCACACGAATCTGATTTTTACGTCCTGTGTCTAAATAGATTTCTAATAAACTATATTGTGATGATGAGGCAATCACACGATAATGTGTAATAGCTCTTTTGCCATGACGTTTATTCGTAATATAAATATTCTGTGTTTTTGATTCACATAAATAATTATCAATCGTTCCATGTGTTTTTTTCATATGTCCTTCTACAATCGCCACATATCCCCTTGTTTTGACATATTGATTCCAGTGATGCGTCAGTAAATCATAAAGTTTTTGACTTTTCACAAACATTAAAAGACCAGATGTATATTGATCTAAACGATGCACAAGAAAGATTTTTTCTTTTTTCTTAGATAAATATGTTTTGATAATCATATAAGCTGTCTTTTGACTCTCTTTATCCGTTGCTTCACTTAATAATCCACAAGGCTTATCAATCACAATGATTTCCTGATCTTCATAAACAATAGGAAAAGGTAATTCCGCCTTCTTTTTCCCTATCGAAACGATTTGTCCTTTCTTTAAAGGATATGCATAATGTGTTTGAATATGTCCATCAACATAAATTCTTTCAAATTTCAAAAGATTTTTTAATTCATTTCTCTTTTTAGATGTCTGTTCCAATAAAAAGGAAAGTAATGTTGTATCATTATTGACTTTATATTCCATGAAGCATTTCCTCCATATGTGTAAAAACACATTGTTTTAAATTTTCTTTTCCTTTCTGTAAAGCTTGAGCTAAGAGCATCGATGTTGGAGTAATAGACCATACATTTTCAAATCCCCATGATTGAAGGACATCTAAATCTTCAACACGTCCACAAAAAGCATAAACTTTTTTATGATATTTTTTAGCTATCTGTAAAACACCATAAGGCGTTTTTCCATATTGTGTCTGGTAATCCATTTTTCCTTCACCAACGATGACACAATCACATGATGCAATAGCATCTTCCAGCCTAGAAATACGACTAACCACTTCAAAACCTCGTTCTAAATGTCCTCCACATAACAACAAAGCATATCCCAGTCCTCCGGCTGCTCCTGCACCGGGAAATGACTGGTAGCTAGGTTGAGATATTTCTATAAGTTGAGCATATCTTTGCATAGCCTGATCAATGCTTTCACATTCATCAAGATGCAATCCTTTTTGTGGTCCATAGACATAAGTTGCTCCCTGTTTTCCACACAAAGGATTGGACACATCACATACACCTATCAATTCAACATCTTTTAATCGCTGATCCAAACCACACCAATCAATATATTCAATATCTTTTAAACCTTTCATTGTTGGTATGACAGGCTGATGATGACAATCTAAAAATTGTACACCTAAAGCCATCAGCAATCCTATTCCTCCATCATTTGTTGCACTACCTCCTAAACAAATCATGATGCGTGACATCGATAAATCCAATGCTTTTAAAATTAATTCACCCAACCCATAAGTTGTTGTAAGATAAGGATTTTTATGTTGCTCATCCAGTAATTCTAAACCACATACCTTGGCACATTCAATAATGGCACAATCATTGATAATCGCTATAGGTACAGAGCGTTTTTCAAAACAGACACCGGTCACTTCATACATCATGATCTGTCCCGATAAACTGCTCATTAATGTTTCAAGCGTTCCTTCTCCTCCATCAGCCATAGGCAGACACTGAGTGATAAAAGAGGCATCATAATCATGAATAGCCTCTTGAATTTGTAAACTGGCTTCGATAGCACTCATACTTTCTTTAAAAGAATCTGGAGCAATCACAAATTTCATCATTTCACCTCCAAAAAAAGAGTAGACATGTCTACTCTATAAAATACATGTTGAATTACGCATAACAAAAGCTTTTAATAAAATCTCAATCAATACAATAGCCCATAAAGGGACAACCGTCCAGCTTAAGGCTGTAATAAGCATTGCGACTTTCACCACAACTGTCAAAATATTATTTGCAACCGCAATAGTACGCATCTTTCTTGCGATTACAAATGTTTCATAAACCCTATTTAAATCAGCATCGATCAATACAATATCACTATTTTCAACAACTTTAGGATCAGCTAATCCTCCACGAGAAATACCAACATAACTTTTCTGTAAAAGCTCAATATCTTTAAAAGTATCTCCAATATAAACAACAGGTGCTGTCATAGATTCCATTTTTTCTAATTTTTGAGCATTTGTTAAATCATTATAAATTTTATACTGATCATCTTCCAATGCCACAGGTCCATCATTATAAATGACAAGTGTTCTTCCCATATGTGAAAGCTTCTTAAAAAGATTTAATTCCTCATTTGTGACTTCCACACCATCAAAACGATCATAAACAATCGTCTGTGCTGCATTAATAGAATCTAACCCCATTGATGATTCAACAATAATACCATGTTGAAAAGCTTTTGCAAAACCTGCCAGCATTCCTAAAGATGTTGCCTGATCACTTGATAAAGCTCCCGATATCACAAGGAAAACAGCTCCAACATGAATATAAGAACCATATTCTTCAAATTGAATGAGTGGTAAAACAATACCTAACAACAATCCCAAAGCAACCATAACTGGAGTATAGAATTTTGCCAGTCGTTTTGTATATTTTTCAGTTTTTGATTCATAGACAGGAGCTACACTGGCAATATTCATTAAATTCATATAATTAGAACTTTCATAAGTTTCATCAACCTGTACATAAAGCTCACTTTCACCCACATTGACATCACCACTGCTGACATGACTGCCTTTTTTTACTACAACCGGTTCATATGTACTTGTATTTGAATAAGTACTGATGGCTGAAACACCTTTATCAATCGTTCCGGGAATAGACACTGTTTCACCCGGTTTTACAATTAAAATATCACCAATTTCAACATCATATAATGAAACCTTTTCTGTTTGTCCATCTTGATAACGCATCCCAGTTTCCGGCATTTCTACAGCATTATCAATCTTATGCAATGAACGTTCCAGAACTTTGTTTAAAAATGGCGTCGATAATTCATAGACAATTAAAGCCACACATGTTTCAATATATGCCCCAGAAATAACACCAAAAATCATAGCGATAAAAACAAGTAATGATTCACTGAAAAACTTCTTAGATAAAAGATCTCCCCATCCTTTTTTGAGTAAAGGCATACCTAATAAAATGACTGTGATTAACCATAAAATAGGTGTCATAATTGTATCATCTTTAGATGTAACTAATGCTAAAGCAACAACAACGAGCAAAATACCAATACGTATATACATCTGAAGAAATTTTTGATTGAAAACATCCTGTGAACGGATAGGTCGGTGATGTTCAATAATCTCCACCGATGGATTAATCTTAAATAATTCTTTTCTTAACAGACTTAAAACATCTCTTTGACTAGATTTCAATAATAAAAGTTTATTTTGTCCATCATAATGCACATCATGATATCTACGATCTTTTTCAATTCTTTCAACCAGCACATAAATATCATCTTCTGTTAACATATTTTTAAACATGAAATAATATTGACGTTCTTTCTTTTTGGCAAAATCATATTCACGTTTTTTCCCATCAATCACTTCTTTTACAACAAAGTCTTTATTCACACTCTGGATTAAACTTAATAAAGCATCAATATCAAGACAATGAAAAACAATACTATCTTTATTGACTTTAATATGCGAAACTTGTTCTTTTTCATTGAGTTTTAAACTTAAATGATTTAATTCTTCAACGGATTGAATATTTGAAATTTCAAAAGTCTTTTTTGACAAAGTCATCACCCTTTCTACGACATCATAACATATTTTTCATAAAAAACAAAGAAACATCACAATTTCTCATCAGATGATTTATATTTGACAAAACGAAAATATTCCTTAAATTCTGTTTCACTGCAACTTAAAGAAAATTCTTCCCCATAAATCTTATAAAAAGAAACCTCCTTGTCACCTGTACGAACCATACATGCATAAATCTGGTTGTGATGAAAAATCGTCAATTCTTCTTTGCCTATTTGCATACGCATATCTTGAATACATCGACAATAACAACGCTTTCCTTCATTAGCCACAGGTGACACCTCCTTAAATGTATTCTATCACTTTTTAAATAGCTAAAAAAGAAAAATGATACTCGAGGAGTATCATTAATTCTGTGAAAATTCAGCTAAAACAAGATCAGGATTTTTATCAGTTGCCCAACGAACACCCCATTCATTAGAAAACAATAAAAGATATTGTCCTTTTAAATCTTGTACTTTTTTTGTATCTGAAGAAAGATTTAACTTTTTAAAATCAACATCTTTATTTTTAATCCAGCGAATATATTGATAAGGCAGTGGTGTACTAATAATATCCACATTATATTCATTCTTTAAACGATATGATAAAACTTCAAATTGTAAAACACCAACAACGCCTACAATGATTTCTTCCATACCGCCACCTAGTTCAGTAAAAATCTGAATGGCTCCTTCTTGAGCAATCTGTTCAACACCCTTAACAAACTGTTTACGTTTCATCGTATCTTTATTACGAATCATTGAAAAATGTTCTGGGGCAAATGTCGGTATACCTTCATAGGCAAATTTATTTTTTGCTGGACATAAAGTATCACCAATTGAAAAGATACCCGGATCAAAAACACCAATAATATCACCCGAATAAGCTTCTTCTACTTCTTCTCGGTTTTCTGCCATTAATTGCTTAGATTGATTCAGTTTGATTTTTTTATTCCCTTGATAATGGAAAACTTCCATACCTTTTGTAAACTTTCCTGAACAAATACGCATAAAAGCCATACGGTCACGATGTGCCTTATTCATATTCGCTTGAATCTTAAAAACAAAGGCACTAAAATCTTCTGAAAACGGATCAATTTCACCAATATTACTCATACGAGGTAATGGTGATGTTGTCATTTCTAAAAAGTGTTTTAAGAAAGGTTCTACTCCAAAATTTGTTAAGGCCGAACCAAAACATACAGGTGATAATTCACCATGTCGCACACGTTCAAGATCAAATTGAGCACCTGCACCATCCAACAATTCAATATCATCTTGTAATTGTTGATATAATGTTTCTCCTAGCTGTTCTTTTAAAGATTCATCTTGAACATCACATATTTCAACATCAACTTCTTTTTTACCACCTTGTACAGGAATAAAACGAATGACTTCATTGTTTTGGCGTTCATAGACACCTTTAAATTCCTTACCACAACCAATTGGCCAGTTAATGGCACATGTTTCCACACCTAATTCTCTTTCAATTTCTTCCATTAACTCATAGGGGTCTTTCGCTTCTCGATCCATTTTATTAATAAATGTAAAAATAGGAATATGTCGCATGGCACAAACCTTAAATAATTTACGTGTCTGATCTTCGACCCCTTTAGAACCATCTATGACCATGACTGCACTATCTGCTGCCATTAACGTACGATAAGTATCTTCAGAGAAATCCTGATGTCCCGGTGTATCCAAGATATTAATACAGAACCCATCATAATTAAATTGTAAAACAGAGGATGTAACAGAAATCCCTCTTTGTTTTTCAATTTCCATCCAGTCACTCACCGCATGTTTAGATTGTTTTTTCCCTTTGACCATTCCGGCTTCTTGAATCGCACCACCATAAAGAAGGAATTTTTCTGTTAAAGTTGTTTTTCCCGCATCTGGATGCGATATAATCGCAAAAGTTCTACGCTTTTGTACTTCTTCTTTCAATTCTGACATGACAATCCTCCTCACATCTCCAAGAAAACATATTAAAGAAATTCTGGATATTTGTCAATTTTAAAATGCAAAGTTCCCATTTTTAAAAACAGTCAATGTTGATCCATCTTCTAATGTCGCTTCAATAGATAAATCTTTTGTCCCAATCATAAAATCAACATGAGTCAATGAATCATTAATACCATGTTGATATAGTTCTTCTTTATTCATGGTTAAACCATTATGAATACATTCACCAAATCCTTTGCCAATAGCCAAATGACAAGAAGCATTTTCATCAAATAATGTATTATAGAAAATCAGATTTAATTGACGAATAGGAGAATCATAAGGTACTAAAGCCACTTCACCTAAATAATGACTTCCTTCATCTGTTTCAATAATGCTTTTTAAAACATCTTCTCCTACTTTAGCATGATAATCTACAATACGTCCATTTTCAAAAGTCAAAGAAAATTCATCAACAATATGTCCTTGATAGTGTAAAGGTAATGAACTATAAACGACACCATTGACATTATGAAAATCTGGTGACGTAAAAATTTCTTCAGTAGGGATATTAGGGAAAGAATAAATACCATCCGTTGTATAGTTCCCTCCACCAGCAAAAACATAATCCGGATTCATTCCTATTGTTAAATCTGTTCCTAAGCTATTAAAATAATGTAAAGATTTGATTTTCTTTTCATTTAAGATTTGAACACGTCTTTCAAATGAACGACGATGTTCTTCCCATGCTTCAATAGGATTTTCCTGATCACAGCGTGTGACTTTAAAAATAGCCTTCCATAAAGCCTCAACAGCCTCACTATCACTCATTTCTGGAAAGACCTTATTCGCCCATCCAACACTTGGTGCACCTACAATACACCAGCGATTAATCCCTAAATCCAATGCATCATAAAAAGGCTGACAAGCCTGTCTGACAGCTTTACTCCAAGTTTGTATTTTTAAAGGGTCAATATTCTTTAAATTTTCTGGATCTTCAGATTCAATTGAAATCAACGCCACATGTCTTGCAGCATATCCATTTCTCAACTCTTTAATATATGATGGAACTGCTTCAAAATGTTTTTGATCACAGTTTTCATATCTTAAACGTGTCACCACTTCATCACGATAGTTCACAATGACATCTTTAGCTCCCACTTCATACGCCTGTTTTGTTAATAATCGGACTAAGGGATAACTATCGATAGAAGCTTCAATTAACAGTTCCTGTCCTTTTTGTAAATTGACACCCTGCTTAATAATTAATTCAGCATATTTTTCTAACATCTTTTAACCACCTCTAATCAAATGATACCCTATTTTACTCTATTGTCAACAAGAACTTGTACCACAATCAAGTCTATGTTATAATAAAAAAGCAAAGGAACATAGCACGTATTTTTAAAAGTATTAGTTATTCTTCAAAGCAAAGATTTATTAGTCGTTTAAAAATGAAGTACTGGTTTTTTGCGAAATCTTTTAAGGAGGTACTTCATACATGAGTACAGGTAAAGTGAAATGGTTTAAATCTGATAAGGGTTATGGTTTTATTACAATGGAAGGGCATGACAAAGATATCTTTGTTCATTTCTCATCTATTAACGCTGAAGGATTTAAAACTTTACAGGAAGGTCAAACTGTTGAATTTGATATTGTTGAAGGAGATAGAGGACCTCAAGCTACTAACGTAACAGTTATTGATGATTAAACCATATAAAAAACACATCTTCGGATGTGTTTTTTATATGTGTTCTAACTTGATTGTTTTGATTTTAAAAAGGAAATAATAATATTTAAAAATATATAATCCAATAATAAAAACTCTTAACCACCATAAGTCTGTCAAAAACAATGGAAAAGCAAGCATGAAACTGGCAAGACTTAAAATACAGATTTTTGTTTTTAAAGTCATTGCTCTTTTTTGAACAAATGGTTCTAAATGTCTTTGATAAGCCTTTGTAGATACAAACCAGTTATGCACACGCTTAGAGCTTCTTGCAAAACAAAAGCCAGCTAGTAAAAGAAAGGGTGTTGTTGGTAATATAGGCAATACAATCCCAATAAATCCTAGACCAAAGCTAATCATTCCTATCATTAAATAAATATAACGCATACGTTTCCTCCTAAATTTTCAAAGCATGACGTAAAGCCAACAAAGGATGATAAAAAATCATTCTCGGTCCACTATAACGCATGACTTTTTTGATTTGCTTTTGCATATTCTTTTCATAACAATGAATATGACATTGACTACAAAATGTTTTGTCTTTCATCATGGGACATTTTTCAATACGCTTCAAAGCATAATTGACTAAAGTCTTTTCATCTATATCATCATGATGTAAACAATATAAATGAATCATCAAAGCCACAACTTTCATTTCTCTTTGTCGTTTCTTTTCAATATTCATTAGCTGACCCTGCCCTGATCCATTTTGATTGTTTGATTAACAATTTTCATTGTCGATTCACGATGAGAAACAAGAATAATGGTTCTCTCTTTTTCATTTTGTAATGCTTTTAAAATAATCCCTTCATTTAAAACATCTAAATTACTTGTTGGTTCATCCAATAAAATACATTCTGCCTGGCTAAGAAATGCTCTTGCAAGTGAAATTCTTTGTCTTTCTCCTCCTGATAATGATGACCCCAGTTCACTGACAGGTGTCTGATAACCCTCAGGTAAGGACATAATCCAATCATGCAGACTGGCTTTTTGACAGGCTGCTTGAATCTCATCACTTGTGGCATCCAATTTTGCGATTTTAATATTATTTTCAATCGAATCATGGAATAACACAGTGTCCTGTGTCACATAAGCAAACATATGACGCATATTAGATGTATTGATATTTGTTAAAGGGGTTTGACCTATTTGGATCACACCACGAAGAGGATCATAGAAACGCATAAGCAACTTTAATAAAGTCGATTTCCCACTACCACTCTTTCCAATAATACCTGTCACTTTTCCTTTATCAAAATGAAGATGAAGATTCTGCAATATAGGATCATCTTGTTGATAAGCAAACGTCACATCATCAACGTGGATATCATCAAATGATATATGAGGCTGTCCCGTCACTTCACAGATAGCTTCCTTTTCTTCTAAAATGGCCATGACACGACGACCACTGCTTAATGTAGAAAGTAAATTATTTGCCAGATTAGACAAGGCCATCACTGGTCCAAAACTTGAAAGCATCAGTACTACTGCCGTTATGACATGATAAACATTGACTTGATTTTGTAAATAGAAAATATACATCACGATAAACATAACGAAAGCAAAGATAGATATCAGCAATTGTGAACATACAACTTGTGTAGCTTCAATATTTTTCATCTGTCCTTGCATATCTTCAATACAATCACTACGCTCATTCATCTGTTCAAGACGTTTGTTTCCAGCACGATATTGCAAAAGTGTTGATAAACCACGATAGCTTTCTAATAGGAAACTGCTCATATTGCCAATTTCATCACGATTCTTTTGCCCTATCTCCTGCCCTTTGTGATTGACATAAAAGGGAATCACAATAGCCATCATCAAATAAGCAATCAAAGCAATCATCATAGCGAATATATGTATATGAGCAAAAAATTTCAATAAAATCAAGGATGTGAAAAAAGCAATCAAAACTGGTGAAATCGTATGAGCATAGAAAACTTCAAGTAACTCAATATCATTGGTAATAATAGAAATTAAGTTGCCTTTGTCTTTACCATCCAATTTGGCTGGTGCCAGACGTCTTAATGCCGTGTATACATGATCACGTATAATCGCTAGAAGTTTAAACGCAATATAGTGATTTAATGCCTGTTCACCATAATGAAGTACACCTCTTAGTATTGCCAAACATAGCAAAATACCTAAAACCCATGAAAGAGGAAAGTGTGCATACATCCCCGTTGTCTGTAAAATAGCCATCACCGCTATAACGGGAATGCCAATCGCACAAAGAAAACCTAAAACACCTAACAAAACAGCTCCTAACATTGGAAGGGTTAATGGTTTGACAAGTTTTAACATTTTCCATATCAATTGTACATTATTCATGGCTATACACCTCCAATTCCTGTTGACTTTGATACATATGATGGTAAATCCCTTCTTGATGCATAAGTTCTTGATGTGTTCCCTGTTCTACCAAAGCCCCTTGTTGCATCACATAAATCTCATCACAATGAATCACACTTTGTAAACGATGGGTAATGAAAATAACAGTTTTTGTTTGTGTTAATGTCTCAATGACATTTAAAATATGATTTTCACTCTCTACATCAATATTACTTGTGGCCTCATCAAAAATATAAACATCTACGTCTTTAAGTAATGCTCTGGCAAGATTCAATCGTTGTTTTTGTCCACCAGATAAATTACTTCCATTTTCTAATAATGGCGTATCCAATCCCATTTGTTCATGGAAAAAGCCATCTAAACGCACTTGCTTTAATACATCCCATAACTGTTCATCACAATATTGTGAAAACATATTTAGATTTTCTCTAACCGTTCCTTTCAATATCATAGGATCATGTGTCACATACATCACATGTTCCATAAAACTCTCATCACGAATGTCACTACGTTGATAATCACCCATATAAAGATATCCTTCTAAACAACGGTGATAGCCCATCATTAACTTGGCTATTGTACTTTTTCCTGAACCACTTTCTCCAACAATACCAATAAATTGATGTGGCTGAATATGTAAAGATACATCCTTTAAAATAGGTCTTTTGTCATCATATTGAAAAGAAACATGTTCAAGTCTGATATCAAAGGAAGTATCTAAATCATATTGACCATCTGATGATACAGGCAAATCTAAGATTTTAAAAATTTTATCACTCGCAGCAATACCATTCATCGCAATATGGAAGAAAGAGCCTAACTGTCTTAATGGAATAAAGAACTCAAAAGACATCAAAACAATAAACAATGCACCAAACAATGATAAAGTCTGATTTTGAAAATGTGTAATCGCAAAAAAACATCCTAACCCTGCCCCTCCATAGGCAACAATATCCATAATACTGATACTATTTAATTGCATAATCAAGACACGCATTGTAATACGTCTAAAATTCTCTGCTTCCTGATTCATCTGTTGTTGTTTATAGGCATCACTTTGATAAATCTTTAATGTTGTGAGTGCTTGAAGATTTTCTAAAAAACTATCTCCTAGTGTTGTATAGCTGTTCCAATATTTAGAAAGCAGTTTTTTGGCAAACTTCTGTACGAAAATAATCGAAACAGGAATCAATGGAACACAGACAAATAAAACCAAAGCACTTTTCCAGTCTAAGAAAGCTGTCAAAACAAATAATGTGACTGGTGCTAAAACACTATAAAATAATTGTGGTAAATATAATGAAAAATAAGTTTCTAACTGATTAATACCTTCCACTGATAATTGAACCAATTCACTTGTTCTAACATGATCTTGATAATGACTTCCTAAACTTAAAACTTTTTCAAAAAGACGCTGTCTTAAAGTCTTTTTCACAAGACTTGCTCCTTTAAAAGAATAATAAGTTGCCTTTTTTAAAACATAAGCTCGTATCATCAAAGATACAATCATAACAAGTAAAATCAAAACAACTTTTTCTATGGAAAGTTGTTGATCAAACAACTGTATAAACAAAACACATATCAATAACGTCAACACAATATTCATCAATAAAGCTATCCATTGACAAAATACCTGTTTCCATATATATGATTTTGCATTTGGCATTTCTTTTAATAATCTCTTGTCAAACATGAATACTCTCCTTTTTTGTTAGTCTTATCTAACCGAAGTATCCAAATGTTAGCATAGAGTAACTTGTAAGTCAATAAAAAGTGATAGAATATCCTATCACTTGTTAAAATGAGCTATATCATATGTTTGCCATTGTTGATTTTTTTTGATCAATCCCTGATAACGACATGTTTGACAATCATATTGTAAAACATTTAAAAATTGTGTTGTGATCACAGAAGAATCTAAATATATAAAATCACCTAAACAACAGATCTGATGAAAATCAGATTGATGAGTTACTTGATGTGTACCAATATGTCCAGCAATGACTTTTTTATAAAACTGTCCTTGCGAGGCAGGATATTTCATCAAATAGGTATTGACTGTTGATACCTGTTTCCATAGTTCTGGTTGATAATCAATGACTTCAATACCAGCATGCACAAAGATCTGATGATCATTTTCATAATAATAAGGTAAATGTTTTAACCAGTTCATAACAGAAGCATGTTTTTGACATATCAGTTCACGGCATTGATGATACATATCTTCTATTATAGAGAAACGATCTTGATGATAAGCAGATGCTCGTTGATAGATGGATGTCATTTCATCTTCACCTGTAAAACTTTCTAACGTTGAAAAAGACATATCTATGTGCGTATCCAGATAAGTTTCACGATCTTCTAAAAAAGATAGTAACCATTCTTCATGGTTTCCTTGTAAAACAATCACCTGTTGAGGATATGCAACTTGTAGCTGATAAATATATTGCAGTGTCAGACATGAATTTCCATGACAATCACCATCAATATAATCACCAACTAAAATCAATTGATCACCATTTTCAAAACGAACCCATTCATCAACAACATTCTTTAATAAATCATATCTTCCATGAATATCTGAAATTGCATAAATATATGCCATGATATCTTCCTACCCTACAATATTATTCTTCTGTATATTTTGTATTAAAAATATCTTCCTGATCAAAATCTTCCTTCATTTCTTTTAATTCAGGCAATTCATCTAAGGAAGTCAATGAAAATGCATCCATAAATTCATCAGTCACACCATATAAAATAGGTTTTCCCGGTGTATCTTCTCTCCCAACTTCTTTAATCAAAGCCTTAGCTGCTAGTTTTCTAATCATTGCATCACAACCCACACCACGTATTTCTTCAATTCTGACACGTGTTATCGGTTGATTATAAGCAATGATAGCTAATGTTTCTAAGGCTGCATTAGACAATGTATTTTCACTTTGTTCTATCATTCTTTGATAATATTCATGATGTTTGGCAAGTGTTGTCATTTTATAAACACCACCAAAATTCACTATTTCAAATCCTTTAATAGTTCTCTCATTTTCTATTTGAATTAATTCATCCATATATTGTGTTGCTTCTTTTTTATTAAGTTTTAAAACAGAAGTTATTTGTTTAATGGTAATACCTTCATCTCCTGATAAAAACAACATACCTTCTATGACACTTAATATTTCATTTTTGTCCATCAAGTTCTCTCCTTTAAATATATATCTTCAAAGTTACCTTCCTGTTCAATAATCAGTTCATTTTTATTGACTAAAACAAGAATGGATAAAAACGTAATCACAAAGAAGATTTTTGTAGGTTCTTCAAACAAATCTTCTAATTTTACTCTTTGATTTTTATGTATACGAAAATATTGTCTAATTTGATCACTGCGTTCATCAATAGATATTTCAACACGTGCAATTTTCGATTCTAAAGGAGCATGTAATGCTTTTCTTTGAAACATTTTTTGCATTGCTCTTATTAAATCATAAACTTCTAAATGATCTGGAATCATATCAGTTGTATCAATAACATATTCATCCATAAAAGCAGGTGCTTTGGTATGAATATATTGTCTTTGTTCATATTTTTCTTTAAATTCATCTAAGACATCTTTATATTTTTTATATTCAATTAATCGTTTGATTAATTGTTCTCTTGGATCTTCCTGATAGTCATCTTCTAATTCAATCTTTTGGGCTGGTAAAAGCATTTTACTTTTCATCTCAATTAGCTGTGCTGCCATAACTAAATATTCTGACATTGTTTCTAATTGCTTGGCATCCATTTGATCAATATAAGCAAGATATTGATCAGTAATAACTGAAACCTCCAAAGTTTCTAAATCCATTTCTTTTTCTTTAATTAGATGCAACAATAAATCTAATGGACCTTGAAAATCATCAAGAATAACTTCATATGCCATGCTTTCACCTCCACTAACTTATGTATTATAACATAAAATATGTAAGAATACTTTACTATTTTTTTAAATCTATGTCTACCAGAAATTATTTTAATAGAGTAGAGGGAAGAAATTAATCTTCGCCCCTCTCATTGCACCGTACGTACGGGTCTCGTATACGGCGCTACATTTATATGTTAATACAACCTATCTTAGATAGTATGCGAGGGG